>JBGUKV010000248.1:0-5448 GCA_045114655.1 Candidatus Allocopromorpha sp.
ACAAGACGATCAAGGGCGTGAAATACTACTCGCCATGGTCGAAGGTCAAAAAAATCACCACAAAGAGATGATGATAGATGATAGAAAATGTGTACGGGCGGGGGAATTTTCATTTCTCGTGTATCTGAATCAATAGAGAGATGATCAGGATATCTCCTGAAAGGAGGCCTGAAATGGCAGAGAAAAAGAGACTATTACCGATAGTTGTGGCCATGCTGATCGGCTTCGCTGTGATGCCGATGATGTCGGCAGCGGCGTATGCGGATGATACTGTGGTTACGGTCGATAGAGTGAACTATGCGTTGAACGATGATGATATGACAGCAGCTGTGACCGGACACGTCGGCACACTTCCGGAGGATATCACGATTCTTGACATGGTAGAGCATGAAGGGGCGGAATATACGGTTACCAGGATCGAGAAAGAAGCTTTCAGGCAGACAGAGGAACTTGAATCTGTTATGTTCATGCCGGGAAGCAAGCTGGAGCTCATAGGTGCCGACGCATTTCTAGGCTGCTCTAACCTTCGGGACATTACGATTCCGGCAGGAGTGAAAGAAATCGGCATAAATGCCTTTGGAGATGCAGGGCTCAAGAGCATCACATTTTTGAAGGGAAGCCAACTGGAAACCATCGGCGATTTTGCGTTTATGTCTTGTAATAATCTCAAGCACATTACGATTCCCGCGTCAACAATAGTTATTGGTGAAGATGCCTTCCGCAGTTCCGGGCTGGAATCCATATCAATTGAAGGGCCAAGCAGGCTGGAAGTCATCGATGATCAGGCATTTATCAACTGTGAACACCTTGCGAGCATTATGCTTCCTGCCAGTGTAAAGGAGATTGGCCACGATGCATTCGAACTGCGTGCAAGCCTGCACGAGATTCATTACCTCGGTACGCGGCAGGAGTGGGATCGGATCAGAAAAGATGATAATTGGTCAGGCGCTGCTGTCCATTTCATAAAGCACCGCATCACAAAGGCAACCCCGGAGACGTATGGCGAGGAAAAGACTTACTGTCCGGACTGTGACCAGTACAGTACGAAGACTACAATCGAAAAACCGGAGCGGTTTCTGCTGTCCGCCGCCTCATATGCTTATGACGGCAGTGAGAAGACCCCGGATGTCACAGTGACGGATTCTTCTGACGGTGTCATCGATGCATCTAATTATGATGTTACGTATTCTGGGAATGTGGATGTCGGAACGGCAACAGCAACCGTCACATTCAAAGGCGACTACTATACAGGAAGTAAAGATCTGACTTTTGACATCAATGCCAAAGCCATCACGCCTGCAGTGATATTATCTGCGTCTTCCTACACCTACAACGGCAAGGTTAAAACGCCTGATGTCACAGTTAAGGATGGCACCAAAGCGCTTATCAAAGACACGGATTACACAGTGACGTACGCGTCCGGCCGCAAGAATGCCGGCAGATACAAGGTCACGGTGAAGATGAAGGGGAATTACGCAGGCAGCAGCGTCAAGACGTTCACGATCAACAAAGCCGCGAACCCGCTGAAAATCACCGCCAAGACGGCAACGGTCAAGTACAGCAAACTTAAGAAAGCAAACCAGAAACTGGGCGTCACCAAGGTGATTTCCTTCCGGAACAAAGGGCAGGGTACGAAGGCTTATGCAAAAGCATCCGGCAACAAGAAGATCACCATCGCCAAGAAGACCGGCAAGGTCACAGTCAGGAAAGGCCTGAAGAAGGGAACCTACAAAGTCAAGATCAAAGTCAAAGCGGCAGGCACCGGCAATTATAAGCCGTCCGCCTGGAAGACAGTGACCCTTAAAATCAGAGTTCAGTGATGCTCCTATACGTGCTATAATAACCACGAAGCTGTATTCATTATAGGGGGGTGGCTATTATGAAAAAAACAATCATCATTTTGGCTTTTGCAATGGCGGCAATGTTCTGCGCTTTGCTGGCGGGATGCGGCAGCAACGGCGGAAACGGGACAGATCTGTCAGACAGCAAGTACGTAGGAACATGGAAAGCAGTCAACTTGAGTCTCGAAGATGAGTCAGAAGACTTCGGTGAGGGTCAGTGGACCATTACGCTGAACGATGACGGCACAGGTACCTGCGTCGCTGTCGATGAAGAGGGCGTGGAAGAGACAACAGAGTTTACCTGGGAACCGACGGACGAAGGGTTCAAAACCAAAGGTGACATGAAACTGAAATTCACGGATGACGGAGAACAAATACATGCGAAGATGTTCGGTGTCAGCCTCAACTTTGAAAAGCAGTAAGCAATCAGGAACAGCCGGAAATCTAAATGTTGCAAAAGCTGAAACCGTACTGGCAGGCATTGCCGGACATAATAACATATCAAATCATTACAAAGCCACTGATTGGGCTATGGATCTATTTGCTGGGTCGGATCACACAGACACTGCTCACGAGTACGGGCAGGGTCGCGATCACATCCGGAGATTTTATGTTTCTCTTTAAGACCTGGCAAGGGTATCTGATCCTGCTGCTCGGTCTGGTGTCTTTGTTTATTTATGTTGCTTTTGATATCAACACGAAGATCGTGCTCGCGCGCAATCTGGTCACGGGAGAGGAACAATCCGTGTGGAAGAGCATGGACGAGGGCTTCCGGTCGATCAGCGCGCTGCTCAATCCCAGGGGGATCATCGTCGCGCTGTATATTGCCTTGATCGCGCCTCTTCTGGGGTTTGGCGTATCCATTTCCCTGACAGAGGGTCTGTATATTCCGACCTTTATCGCGTCGGTGATCGCGGATACGCCGCTGTACCTCATACTGACATCCTTCGCAGTGCTGGTGTTTCTGTCCATCGGCGTGGCCAATCTGTTTATCCTGCACGGGATCCTCATCGACAAGCTGCACATACGGGAGTCGTCAAAGCAGTCAGGAGAACTGATCCATGCGAACTGGAAGGACTATCTGAAGCAGAATGTTTTGTTTCTGATCGTGATGATGGCGGCGCTTGGCGCTGTTGTGGTCATCGCACTCGTGCTGCCGCTGGCCATCATTTACGTTCTGCCGCTCTCAGCCGGGATAACGCGGGTTCTTACACTGTTTTTCATTCTGTTAGGCGGCGGCATTTCACTTCTGGCGGACCTTTTCGCGACGCCGGTCTATCTCATGAAGATGACGCAGCTGTTCTATACCTATAAAAACGGACAGCCGCAGGAATATGCGCAAAGAGTGTCAAAGAGACATCCAGTCATCATCACCGGCGCTGTCGCTGCCGCCGTGCTGATCATCATACTGACGGTCTGGATGGACAACAACTTCGACAACCTCTTCCCGAATGAGAGCAAGACGAAGATCATCGCTCATCGGGGCGGCGGAAATGAGGGCCCGGAGAACACGGTTGCCGGGATCGAAGCCGCCTGTGCTGCCGGGGCCTACGGAAGTGAAATCGATATCCAGCGGACAAAGGACGGAGAATACGTGCTCCTCCATGACGGAAACTTCCAGCGTGTCGCCGGAGACAGCCGTACCCCGGAGGAGATGACGCTGAAGCAGATCAGGAAACTTTCCGTCGACGGGGAGCCCATACCGACTTTTGAAGAAGCCCTTACAGCAAGCAAAGGCAGGATCGTTCTGTTCACGGAACTGAAGGGAGATTCTGCAGACAAAAAGATGGCAGACGATGCCGTCAAACGAATCAAAGAAAACAACATGGAGGCGGAATGCGTTCTTGTTTCGCTGAAGTATGACCTGATAGATTATATTGAGACCAAGTATCCGGAGATCCAGACAGGCTTTCTGCTGTTTGCTTCCTTCGGAGCGACAGATAAACTCAACTGCGATTATCTGGGACTGGAGGAGGAATCCGTTTCAGAAAACGCGGTTGACGCAGCTCATGGCCAAAACAAACAGATGCTGGTATGGACTGTGAACGAGCGCGAATCGCAGAAGCATTTCATGTGCTCCAGCGCGGATGGAATCATCACGGACAATGTGGTGCAGGCGGTCGAAGTACAGAAGGAACTCGAAAAACGGACAGATCTGCAGAGAATGGTTGACCGCATCCTGACGATCGTGAGTTAGAAAAAAGAATCACCGAGAGGAGAACAATCAATAAAATGAGAACACCAAATCAATATATCAAAGATCTGGGCGCCCATGTCAAAGATCAGAAAGGGGTCTTTATCCTCTATTCGATCCTGCGGCTGCTGGTAGTTCTGATCGCCATCAGAACCATCATGCTCCACAACTATGAAGCAACGGTCACATGCCTGCTGGTGCTGGCTCTGTTCTTCGTCCCGAGCCTGCTGGAGGAGACGCTGAAGATCAAGATCCCGCCTCTTCTTGAAGGCATCATCTACTGCTTCATTTTCGCGGCGGAGATCCTAGGCGAACTGGGACATTTCTACACGCAGTTCCCAATCTGGGACACCATGCTGCACACGCTGAACGGCTTCCTGTTCGCCGCTGTCGGCTTCTCGACAGTCGACCTCCTGAACCGGACCAGTAAGAACATCAATCTGTCGCCGCTGTATTTGACCATGGTGGCGTTCTGCTTCTCCATGACCATCGGCGTGCTGTGGGAGTTCTTCGAGTGCGGCGCCGATCTGTTCCTGGGACAGGACATGCAGAAGGATTTCATCGTGGATCATTTCCAGTCGGTCAAGCTTGACCCGACAAACAGTCAGCAGGTCATCCATGTGGATGATATCACAGGGACCGTGATACAAACTGCCCCCGGAAAGACCTTTACCATAGACGGAGGGTATCTGGACATCGGCATACTGGATACGATGAAGGACCTGCTGGTCAACTTCATCGGAGCCGTCGTATTCTGCTCATTCGGATTCGCCTTCCTGAAGCATGGTGAGAAGAGAAAGGTTGCTTCTTCTGTTGTTGAAGGACTGAGACTGAAGCCGGAAGTGAGAGGGGAAGAGGAAGAAGAATCTGAAGCGCAGTGAAAAAATATAAATAATAGTTGCATATTTATGTATGCGCGTGTATAATTATCAATATCAAAATTAGAAACAGGCAACATTCGTTGCTTGTTTTCTTGTTGAAACCGTGCAGAGGAGGAAATATGCCGAAGAAAGAGTATCTGAAGAAAATACTGATTATCGGATCGGGCCCGATCGTCATCGGTCAGGCTGCGGAATTCGATTATGCAGGCACACAGGCCTGCAAAGCCATCCGTGAAGAAGGGATCCAGACGATCCTTGTCAACAGCAATCCGGCTACGATCATGACAGACAAGCAGATTGCCGACAAGGTCTATATGGAACCGCTGACAGAAGAAACAGTTGAAGAGGTCATCCGAAGAGAGCGCCCGGACGGGATGCTTGCCGGATTCGGCGGACAGACCGGGCTCAATCTGGCTATGGAGATGGACAGCAAAGGCATTCTCTCCCGATACAATGTGGAACTGCTGGGCGTCAACAAGGAGAGCATAAAGAAAGCCGAAGACAGGGAGGCCTTCAAGGCGCTCATGGAAGA
>JBGUKV010000249.1:0-8341 GCA_045114655.1 Candidatus Allocopromorpha sp.
GCGTTTACTGCCACCTCAGCGTCCTTCTTCTTCGCGCCAGTCTTCTCTGCAACTGCATTGATAAGATCTGCCTTATTCATTAATCAATTCCTCCTTGCTTTTTTGATCTCAAATGTCCATTACCCTAGATGTCAGTTTGTTTTTTATTGCATTCGTGCCCGATAATTTTCCCATTTTTCTATGGGGTTGTCAAGACAAAATCATGTATTTTTGCCAACGCAAAAGCACCCTAAACAACTTACCACAGTCTGAGCTTGTCGCCGATCTTCGCGATCTTTGTACCGAACTTGATGGAGATGATCTCATCCCTTGTGATCGTCTTTGTCTTGATCACCATCACGCCGTATACGCAGGCTCCTACGAGGATCGCAGCCAGGGTCGCGATGCTGTTGTGTCCCGCCAGCATGAACAATTTGTAGGCGCCGTATACGATGACTGCCATCACGATTGCGGACAAGGCAGGCTTGACCACTGTCTGTTTCACCTGGATCCGCACGCCGGTGAATCTCCTCACACACAGATAATCCAGCGTAGCGGCCGTAAGGTAGGCGCAGAGCGTGCCGACAGCCGCACCCACGATGTTGATGCTCCCGATCCCGACCAGGATCCATGTGATGATGATCTTGATCACAATGCCGATGGCCAGATTGATGACCGGCCAGTTCTGCTTCGTCAGACCCTGCAGGATCCCCGTCATGGTCGTGACCAGCGCAAGGAAAATGAACCCAAGGGCGAGCACCTGCAGACAAGGCGTTGCGCTGATAGCGCTCTTCTCCTGCAGCGGATACAGCAAAAGCAGCGCAGGCTTTGCCAGAACCAAAAGACCTGCGGCACACGGCATGGCGATCAGTGTCGTCATGCGGAATCCGAGAGCGATGGTCGAATTCAGCCCTTCCCTGTCATTCACACGCTTCGCTGCGGAAACCATAGGCACGATGCTGACGATAATGGCCTGCATGAACACCTGCGGGAAGCCGATGATCGGATCCGCCATACTGGTAAGCTGGCCGTAGAGATCCTTGGCTGTCTCTGTCTCCCATCCTGTCTGCAGAAGTCTGTAGTTCACGATGGACGCATCGATGGAGTTCATCAGCGGCAGAAGCGCCGCGCCGATCGTGATCGGAATCGCGATGATCGTGATCGTCTTCAGGATATGTCCAGAGGATTCCCGGACTTTATTTTGATCTTTCCTTATTCTTCTCCGGATGGCCTTCTTGTTGGCCGAATAGATGAGCAGTACAGTGATCAGACCGAAGATCGCTCCTGCAGAGGCGCCGAAACAGCCCCCTGCCGCGCCTCTGGCGCCGGGATCATACTGCTCGGCAAAAAGTGTGCCGTTGATCATATAATAACCCAGGGACAGTCCTACGCCGACGCGGAAGACCTGCTCCACGATCTGGGAAACAGCTGTCGGATTCATATTCTGCTGCCCCTGGAAGTATCCTCTGTATGCCGACATGATCGGCACGATGATCAGAGCAGGCGCTGTCGCCTGCATGGCCAGCGCCGATCCGGGGATATGGATAAAATGCTCCGCGATCGGACCCGCCCCGAAGAGCACCACAAGACCGCCAAGTACGCCAAGGGCTGTCATGAGAAGTCTCGACAGCCGGAATACCCTCTCGGCTTCCCTGTACTGCCCAACAGCATATCGTTCTGACACCATCTTCGATGTGGCAACAGGAAGGCCTGCCGTGGATATGACAAGGAGAACCGAATAGATCGCGTAGGCAGGCGCGTAGTTCGCCATGCCGTCCGCACCGATCCAGTTTGTAAGCGGAATCCTGAAAAAAGCACCCAGGATCTTCACAATAAATCCTGCTGCTGCCAGAATTGCTGCACTTGTCACGAGAGACTTTTTGCTCATTTTATCCTTTCTTCTTCATCCTGCATCATCCTGCGTCAGCTTACATGTTACATGAGCGGTGCGATCAGCCGCAGCGCCCTTCCGCACACCTTCGTCACCAAAGGCGTTTCCTTACAGTGCCTGAGTGTGATTCGCTGGCAATCCAGAAGCGTCGTCTCAAAGTCAGCTTCGACGTCATCTACAACAGGATTATGCCAAAAATACGCTGCGCACTCAAAGTGCAGGAACATGCTTCTGAAATCCATATTGATCGTCCCGACCACAGCCTTCTCATCATCGCTGACAAAATTTTTAGCGTGGACAAAGCCGGGCAGATATTCATAGATTTTCACACCGCCCCGGATGAGTTCCACGTAGTGTGTCTTGGCCAGCGCATTCGCGTAGCGTTTATCCGGTATGAACGGCATGATGATTTTGACATCGATGCCTCTCTGCGCTGCGAAAATCAGCGAATTGGTCATCTCTTCATCTATTATAAGGTATGGCGTCATAATATGCACATACTTGCTTGCCCGGTTCAGAATGTCCATATAGACCTTCTTCCCCACTTCCTCATCGTCGAGCGGATTGTCCCCGTATGGAACGATGTAGCCGCCGTATGAGGCGTTATCATCGGAAGCGCTGACGCTGCCTGCTGCCGGATCGGACCGGTACATGTACATGCTGTAGGGTTCCGGGCTGCTGCTGTTGACGTTCCACATCTGCAGGAACATCAGCGTGAAGCTGTTCGCCGCCTTGCCTTTGACCATGAGCGCCGTGTCCTTCCAGACGCCGAAACGTTCTTTCTTGTTAATGTATTCGTCAGCCAGGTTGACGCCGCCTGTGAAGGCGGTATGACCGTCGATCACAACGATCTTCCTATGGTCACGGAAGTTCTGGTGCGTCGTAATGACCGGTTTCATAGGCGAGAACACCCTGCACTGGATTCCCATGGATTCGAGCACCTTCGGATACCCCTTGGGCAGGCGGAGCATGGTGTTGGTTCCGTCATAGAGCACGCGGACCTCCACGCCTTCTTTCACTTTCTCCTGCAGAATCTTGAGGACCGAATCCCACATTTCGCCCTTGTCGATAATAAAGTACTCCATGAAGATGAACCTGCGCGCCGTCTTCAATTCGCGGAGCAGTGCCTCGTACTTGTCCTGACCAAAAGGATAATACTCGACCCCGCATCCGTCATAGACAGGATAATGCGCTTCCTCGAATAAGTACTTGAAGAGCCCGAAATCGTTGCCTGCATCCACTGCAAGCCTGTCGACCGTATCCTTTTCAGGCAGAAGCCATTGCCTTTGCTCGCCTAATTGCTCGTCGATGCGTCTGGCAATATGCCTGGTGCCGGGCTGGATCCTGGTGTAAATAAAAAAAGGCACACCAACCAGCGGTGTCGCTACGATCAGAATGATCCACATCAGCTTAAAACTGGAGTTGAGCCTGTTGTTGATGAGATAAATGAGGACTATGATCGCGAATACACCAACAGAGTAATTGGCGACGAGGATCTCTTTTGAACCAAGAAATCCGATTCCTCCCACAAAAACTGCGAGCTGCAGCAGGATGAGGAACACGAATATTGTTGTGCGACCAAAGAGGACCTTCCATAGCCCTCTGATTTTCTCTCTCATGATTTCTGAATGTTATTCTGACTCCAGCCAGGTGATATAAGGCAGATTCCGGTATCTCTGGTCGTAATCCAGACCATAGCCTACGATAAATCTGTCGTCCACTGTGAATCCTACATAATCTGCTTTAATGTCGACACGTCTGCCTTCCGGCTTGTCCAGCAGCGAACAGAGCTTGATGGACGCCGCTCCCCTGCTTTGAAGGTAGCCTTCCAGGTAGCTTAACGTCACGCCCGAGTCGACGATATCTTCTACGATGATGATGTCTCTGCCATCGATGTTGACATCCAGGTCCTTGTTGATTTTAACAACGCCGGAGCTTTTGGTTGCTGCGCCGTAACTGCTGACAGCCATGAAATCGATGACCATGTCCAGGTCGATGCGTTTCATGATCTCAGCCATCCACGGAACTGCTCCGCGGAGTATTCCGATCAGGATGATTTCTTTTCCTGCGTAGTCCTTGGTGATCTGTGCGCCGATTTCCTTTGCCTTTTCCCGGATCTGCTCTTCCGTGATCAGGACTGTTCCGATGGTGCCGTTAGACATTTTCTTTTTCCTCCGTCTTCTCTGCTTCTGCTGCCTTGTCCCCTTCGACCTCGAACTCTACATCATCCACAATATCCCTGTCTTTGTATTTTTTTGAAAGGTCCTTGCTCTTTTCCCCTGTCCAGTAAACATCCAGTTCCTTCTTCAGGTACCAGATGATCAGAAGCCAGACAACCACATCGTCGATGAGACTCAAGGGGAACACCAACGCCGGGATCAGATCGAACGGAAGGAACAAGTATATGATTCCTGCAATGATGATTGCTTTCTTTGATTTCGGCACAGTCTTATCGGCCATCATGAAACGGATGGCCTTGAGTCTGCTGAAGATGACTCTGAAACTCCAAAACTGCATTTCTCTTCTCCCCCGGGAGATTTATTCTCCCAACAACTCCTCAATCACATCCAGCAGTTCCTCATATCCTGTACGTTTGAGGGCTGATACAGGAATCACGATGTCTTCCTTCTCCAGTCCGAGGGTCTGCCGTATTTGCTTGATCTGTTTTGGTATCTGGTTTCTTGATACCTTGTCGGCTTTTGTCGCCACCACGATACCGTCCAGACCGTAGTACCGCAGGTAGTCATACATCTCGACGTCCTGCTTCGACGGCTGGTGTCTGATGTCCACAAGCTGAATGACTTTGATGAGGTTCTCCCTGCCCTGCAGGTATTTTTCCATCATTGCGCCCCAATCCTGTGAGATGGATTTCGACACCTTGGCGTAGCCGTATCCGGGAAGATCCACGATCCGGAACGCGTCATTGATCAAATAGAAATTGATGGTCCTCGTCTTGCCCGGGCTTCCGCTGACCTTAGCCAGTTTTTTGCGCCCGGTGATCAGATTCAGGAGCGACGACTTGCCAACGTTTGATCTTCCTGCAAAGGCAATCTCTTTCAGGTTGTCCGGCGGATACTGAGACGGTTTAACGGCAACCGCCTCGATATCCGATTTCTTGATCTTCATCTGTATGTCTTTCCTTCAGTGTATTTGTCAGTGCATGTGTCAGCGCACCAGCACTTCCTTCAGTGCGTCATTCACGCTGTCCAAAAGCACGAACTCCATTTCTTTTCTGACGGTTTCCGGAATATCTTCGATATCCGGCTCGTTGTCCTTCGGCAGAAGCACCTTGCGGATGCCCGCTCTGTGGGCCGCCATGACCTTCTCCCTGATACCGCCTACCGGCAGCACCTTGCCCCGCAGGGTGATCTCGCCGGTCATGGCAACATCTTTTCTGACGGGGATCCCAGTCAGCGTAGAGATGAGGGATACGCACATGGTCACGCCCGCGGACGGACCGTCCTTCGGCGTCGCGCCTTCAGGAATGTGCAGATGCAGATCCTTGTCTTTGTAGAAGTCCTCGTCGATGCCGAGCTTCTTCGCAACGGATCTGATATAGCTGATACCCGTCTTGGCGGATTCCTGCATCACATCGCCCAACTGCCCGGTCAGGACGATCTTGCCTGTGCCAGGAACAGCTGTCGTTTCGATGAACAGCGTTACGCCGCCGACGATGGTCCATGCCAGTCCTGTGCTCACGCCCACTTCCTTCTTGTTTCTGATGATATCGAAATGGTATTTCTTCTTGCCGAGCAACTCCTCCACCTTGGAAGCGGTCAGGCTGACCTTCTCTGTGTTGCCGGTCACGTACTGGCGGGCAACTCTTCTGCAAAGTGTTCCGATTTCCCGCTCCAGATTACGCACGCCCGACTCTCTGGTGTAGTAGTTGATGATGGTCTTGATCCCGGCCTTCGTAAAGCTGATATTGTCTTTTGTCAGGCCGTTTTCTTTGATCTGCTTCGGCACCAGATACTTCTGGGCGATTTTGAGTTTTTCTTCTTCGGTATAACCGCTGACCTCGATGACTTCCATTCTGTCCAGCAGCGGCCTTGGAATCGTTTCCGTCGTGTTGGCAGTTGTGATGAACATGACCTTGGAAAGATCGAACGGGACCTCCAGGAAGTGGTCCGTAAAGTCCTTGTTCTGTTCCGGGTCCAGCACCTCAAGCAGAGCCGACGCCGGGTCTCCCTTGTAGTCAGCGCCGATCTTGTCGACCTCGTCAAAGAGGAAGACCGGATTCTTCGTGCCGCACTCCTTGATGGAGTTGATGATCCTTCCCGGGATCGCGCCGATGTATGTTCTCCTGTGTCCTCTGATCTCCGCTTCGTCGCGGACGCCGCCCAGAGACATTCTCACGAACTCTCTGCCGATGGATCTTGCCACTGACTTGGCAATGGAGGTCTTGCCCGTTCCCGGAGGGCCTACGAGGCACAGGATCGGTCCTTTGAGGCTCTCAGACAGCCGGATGACTGCCAGATACTCCAGCACACGTTCCTTGACCTTGTCCAGTCCGTAGTGATCCTCGTTAAGGATGCGCTCTGCCTTGACCAGATCGATATTGTCCTCGCTCATAGTGTTCCACGGCAGTTCCAGTACGGTTTCGATATATGTTCTGCTGACCGTCGCTTCCGCGGAAGACGGCTGCATCTTGGAGAATCTGCTGATTTCCTTTTCGATCTTGGATGTGATCTTCTCGTCAAGATTCAGCTCCGCCAGTTTCTCCTTGAATCCGGCGATCTCGTCCTCCAGTTCCTCAATGCCGCCCAGTTCCTCCTGGATGGCGCGCAGCTGCTCGCGCAGGTAGTATTCGCGCTGGTTCTGGTTGATCTGGCTCTTGACCTTCGTGGAAATGTCCTGTTCGATCGTCAGAATCTCGATTTCCTTCAGCAGGATGTCGTTGAGCTTTCTGAGACGCTCCTTCTGGTCCAGCGTCTCGAGGATCGTCTGTTTGTCCTCGATCTTGATTTCCAGATGCGAAGCGATCATATCCGCCATCCGGCCCGGTGATTCAATCGTCACGACAGACGCGAAAATCTCCGGCGCCAGACCCTGGTCGATGTTGATGTAGTCATCGAAGCTGCCCAGCACGGTTCTCATCAGAGCTTCCGCTTCCGAGTCAGGTTCCTCTTCGGCGTCCTCCAGTTTCCGGATCCTGCATTTGAAATACGGCACCTCGAAGAGCACCTCTTCGATGCGGCCTCTGCAAAGTCCTTCTACCAGTACGCGGATGGAATCTCCCGGCAGCTTGAGCATCTGCTTGATCTTGCCGATGGTTCCGATCTTATAGAAATCGTCCGGCGTCGGCAGGTCTGTATTCTCGTCCATCTGCGAGGAAAGGAAGATGTACTGGTTGTTGACCATCGCCTTCTCCAGCGCGTTGATGGATTTTTCCCTGCCAATGTCAAAATGCAGAACCATGTTTGGAAATACCGAGAGCCCCCGGAGAGGGATCATCGGCAGTTCCACGAATTCTGCATCTGCGAAGTGATTATTCTTTCTGTTTTCGTCCATTTATTTCCCCTTTTATGATTTATGTTTTTATTGCTCTTGTTCTTGCTTTTGCTCTTTACCTTCGAGCTCCTTAAGTTCCTCAAGAATCAGCTCAGGATCGCTGCCCTTTTCGACCGTTTCTTTCGTGATGATACACTTTTTGACATCCTTTCTGGATGGGAGTTCGTACATCACGTTGGTCATCAGTTTCTCCATGATTCCGCGCAGGCCTCGGGCGCCCGTTTTTCTTTCCAGGGCTTTGTCTGCGATCGCTCCAATGGCGTCTTCCGTGACTTCCAGTTCCACGCCGTCGAATTCCAAAAGCCTCGTATACTGTCTGACGAGAGAGTTCTTCGGCTTGGTGAGGATGTCCATGAGCGCTTCCCTTGAAAGATCCTCCAGCGTTACCAGAACAGGAAGTCTGCCTACGATCTCCGGAATGAGACCGTACTTCATCAGATCCTCCGGCGCTGCGTGCTTGAGGATTTCTTCTTTCTCGATTTTATTGCCGCTCACATCGGAGTTGAATCCGATGACCTTCTCACCGATACGCTTCTGGACCACCTTCTCCAGTCCGTCAAAGGCACCTCCGCAGATGAACAGGACATCTGTCGTATCAAACTGGATAAACTCCTGATGCGGGTGTTTGCGTCCTCCCTGCGGCGGGACATCCGCAACGGTTCCCTCGATGATCTTGAGGAGCGCCTGCTGCACGCCCTCGCCGCTGACGTCGCGGGTGATCGACGGATTCTCTGATTTGCGGGCGATCTTGTCGATCTCATCGATATAGATGATGCCCTTCTGCGCTTTTTCGATATCAAAGTCCGCAGCCTGGATCAGACGCAGCAGGATGTTCTCGACATCTTCTCCTACATAGCCTGCTTCCGTGACAGTTGTCGCATCGGCAATGGCAAAAGGCACATCAAGGATCCTGGCAAGGGTCTGCGCCAGAAGCGTCTTGCCGCAGCCTGTCGGTCCGAC
>JBGUKV010000250.1:0-19367 GCA_045114655.1 Candidatus Allocopromorpha sp.
ACCTGACGAGCAGAACTTCGCCATGGTCATGGAGATGCTGCGGGCCGGAGAAGTGGATGAGGAGGACAATGCGCCGAGCGCCCTGGATGTCCTGTTCAGTGATCTTCGCAAAACAGACCCGAACCACATTGCCCTGAAGTATTACGATGCCTATCACTCCGGCGCTGCAAAGACGCTGAAGTCCATCCAGATTACGCTGGCAGCAAGACTGGAGAAGTTCAACCTGGAGAGCGTGGCGAAGCTCACGATCACCGATGAGCTGGAGCTGAACACAATTGGAGAAAAGAAGACAGCAATGTTCGCCATCATCCCTGACAACGACACGTCTTTCAACTTTCTGGTCAGCATCCTGTACACGCAGCTGTTCCAGCAGCTCTTTGAACTGGCTGACAAAAAGTACGGAGGAAGTTTGCCGGTCCATGTACAGTTCCTCTGTGACGAGTTTCCTAACATTGCCATGCCGGAGGATTTTCAGAAGATCCTTTCGACCATGCGCTCCAGAGGTGTGTCGGTCAGCATCATACTGCAGAACCTGACGCAGCTGAAGGCGCTCTATGAGAAGGACTGGGAGAGTGTCGTCGGTAACTGTGATGAGTTCGTCTATCTGGGAGGCAACGAACAGGCGACCCACAAGTACGTCAGCGAGCTTCTGGGCAAGGCGACCATCGACACCAACACCTACGGCAGGAACTTCGGCAGAAACGGCAGCTACTCGAAAAACGACCAGAACACCGGACGGGAGCTTATGACCCCGGATGAAGTGCGCATGCTGAACAACCAGTACGCGCTGCTTTTCATCCGTGGAGAGCGTCCGGTAAAGGATCTGAAGTATGACATCCTGAAGCACCCGAACGTAGCTCTGACAACAGATGGGAAAGCAGATCCATATGTTCATGGTGACACAAGCGAAGCTGTGAATACGATCGAACTGACATTTGATGCACAGTTGCCGGAAGATATGCCGGAGATCCCGGACATGGGATATGAGCTGCTGTCAGAAGAAGACGTGGAGAGAGAATTAGCATCAAAGGAGAAGGAGGAAAAGAGCATTAATGGAAAACAAGAATAGAATCATCAATCTGAACGGGAGCACCAGCACCATGAGACTGGGCCTGGTGATGTATGTGGCAGCTGTGCTGTGCTTTACAGTCTGCGCGGGCATCTGCTACGCAGCGGGAGATCCAATCACGACAGTCAACAACCTGTCCAACTTCATCTTCAGCCTGATCAGAGCCATCGGCCTGATCCTGCTGGGACTTGGTATCATGCAGGTTGGCCTGTCACTGAAGTCACATGACCCGAGCCAGAGGGCAAACGGTTTTCTGACCCTGGCAGGCGGAATCATTATCACCTTTACCAAAGAGATTCTGAATATGATTGTGGGATAATTGCAAAGGCAGCCGATGCCGGAAAGGAAAGAACAATGTGTAAATCAAAAGAGCCGGAATTTCTTCAGTGCTATGAATTGCATATGAATAACGGAGAAATACTGAGAATTATTGAAGATTATGATCTCCCATTCGAAGATAGTGTTATCGGAGACCTCAAGAGAGGGGAGAAACAATTCGTTGAGTTTAGTGACATCCTTGGTAGTTATACAGTCCCGTTTAATCAAATATCTTTCATTGTCATGACTGACGTGATAAAGAATGAGTGATCTTGGCAGCAGAAATGCTGCCAATACATGGTGTTATACAGACAAGGTATTCGAGCAGCTTATTCATACAGGCAATCGACCCGGTCGTCAATATCCATAATCATCTTGAACAGTTTCTCCTTTGGATAACTGAAGTTGCTGTCGATCCACATGGAAAGAGCAGCGACCGTGCCATAGCAGGTGTACCGGTTCAGATAATCCCAGTCGTCTTTCGATTCAGTGGCTTCCATCTCATAGAGTACGATTTCTGACACCTTTTCTTCCATGAGATTTGCCAGTTTGTCGCGGAAGGAACTTTCGGAACCTTTTCCCATGAAGATCTGGCAAATGGCCGGGTTGTCATATACATAGTCGATGAGAGACATGAATGTTTCTTCATAGGTATGCCCTGGATCAAACTGGAAGATTGCGCCGAACTCCTCAAAGACATCGTTTTCCATCTGCTGATAGAGATCATAGATATCATCATAGTGAGTGTAGAATGCACCCCGCGAAATATCCGCCTTTTCGGCCAGTTCGCGAACTGTGATGTTCCGCAAATTCTTCTCAAGCAACAGTTCCGCCAACGTGCTCTTCAATAGTTTTTTTGTGCGCTTCACGCGCCGGTCTTTTTCGTTCAATTTGACACTTCCTTGCTGATTTGTTCACTAACTGACATTTTCGGAGCATATTGCATATGGTTTTTCTCCACTTTCTTTATTATAATCCAATTGACAGAGATAATCAACACTATGTTCATTAACTACACAGATGTTAAAAAGGCGGGACAACGATGAACAAGGAAGCATTGAGAAACGACATACAGAATTTCACAAACAAAGTCGACGTTGAAAAGTGGACTGATTTTGTGAGAGATTATGCAGCCATTGGTGACAGCGAACGCTACGGAGGCAAGCACGGCGGAAGCGACGCAGAGCATGCCGGTGCGGAAATGATCGCCGCCCGTCTGCGCGAGATCGGTGTTCCACAGGTGGAAATCGTTGAGACACCGGCAAGCCGCTACCAGTTCAATGACGCTTCACTGACGGTGGTTTCCACTGCAAAGGCATCAGGCCAGGCGCGGGAGATCCGTCCGTATGGCTACCGCTCACCGGGAACGTCTACGGAAGGCATCACTGCGGAGCTGCTAGATGTCGGGACTGCAACCAAAGACGAGTATGCTGAACTCTCATCCAAAGGCATCACGGTCAAAGACAAAATCGTTTTGTTTGAGGGTATGGGCACATTGGAAGCCTTCAACTTAAGCGGACAGATCGACGAGTCTGTTCTGAACGGAGTGGCGGCGATTCTCATCTACATGACCGCTGATATTCTCAATGGCGAGACTATCCGCGTGCAGACTCCCCTGAACACTCTCGGCATCCCGGTCGTCGGCATCAGCAAAGCGGACGCGGATGAACTGAAATCACATCTCGGAGCAGGTCCCGTAACCGTCAATCTCCAGGTCGACGCGGATTACACTCCTGACGAAGGATTCACGAAGAACGTCGTCGGTACCATCCCGGGTGACAGCGACGAGATCATCATATTCACAGCCCATCTGGATCACTTTTTCCGCTGCCTGCAGGACAACATGGCGTCCTGTGCGGCGTGCCTCGGAATTGCCGACGCAGTCATCCGCAGTGGCTATAGGCCGAAGCGGACGCTGGTGTTTGCCTTTCATGGCAGCCACGAATGCGGCATGATAGACAGCAAGTACCCGTACATCACCGGATCTTATTATCTGGTGCAGCATAAACTCAATGAATGGAAGAACCGCGTCATTGCGGACATCAACTTTGAATACGCAGCACTTCCGCTTCGCACATTGCGAGCAGGCGCGAGCCTCGGCGCAGACGGCAACCTGACGAAGTATGTTGCTTTTGCGCCGGAACTGACAGGAGGATTTGAAGTCAAAGGGAAGGAGCCGCTTGCTTATGACGAATACGGCATGTTCTCCTGGGTCGATTGCATCTCCTACTATGTGGAAGGCGCGCCGGTTTACACCAACGACGTTTTGACGGAGCAGCTGGAAGGAAACTCACCATATTGCGGGCGCGACCACTCCAATCATGATGATTGGGGCAGCTACAGCGAAGACGCACTCCGCGACAGCATCAACTACTACGGTGGATTCGGCATCTATCTGGATCAGCAGCCTTATGTCAGGATCGACTTCAGCCGGCAGGCGGACAGACTCTACGCGGAATCCGAGTTCGGCGAACTGGACAAAGAAGGTCTGCCAACCAAGGGTTACCGCAGAAAGCTCGACGCCCTCGCAAAAGCAGGAAAGACGCTGACTGCGCGTATCGATGAGGCCAACTACGCAGCTGACGTTGACCTTGCAAAAGCAGCCGCATTCAACAGCGAGATGCTGGCCCTCAACGACTGGTTCCAGAAAAAGCTGGACATGATCGCACCGTCGGATTTCATCGTGACAGCTAGCGGTCGGAGCTTGTACAATGTTTCTAACCTCAGCGACGCAGCGGAGCTCCTGAAGAAGGGAGACCCGGACAGCGTCAAAGAAGCGACTGACAAGCTCTTTGAAGTGGATCTGGCCAGCACGTCCTACTATTTCAGCCAGGCGGTAGTCGACCGGATGCGGGATCAGGTGTGCGCAGTTGCCTTTGCATCGAGAAGAACCTGGGCGAGAGGCCGTGAACTGCCATGTGAAACGTTTTACGACATCATGAGCAACCTGAAGAGAAAGCAGGACGCAGGAGAAAGTAACTTCAAGCAGGAAATCAAGCTTATCAATAAAGAAGTTAGAAGAGAGACGAAGAGGTTCCTTGAGGAACTGAAATCAGAAATGAAAGTTGTCGTTGAGGGAACAGAAAGGATTGAAAAGTTATGTCAGAACCTTTAGCTATTCGGCCGAACTTATCAAAGCGCCAACTGATCATTACCTTCATAATGATCATGGTCATCGGCATCATCAGCAACTATATCTACTGCCTGGCAGTATACGTGGGGCCGCTCCATGAGCAGCATGGATGGTCCATGAACACCATCGTGCTCGCGTATTCCGTCGCAATGTTCTGTGAGATCCCGACCTATATCATCGGAGGTGGTCTATCGAACAAGTTTGGCATGAAAAAAGTGCTCGTCGTATGTGGAGTTTTGTACGGGCTTGCCATACTGGGAAGCGGATTGACATCATCGGTAGTTGTATTCATTATCACCCAGGGTGTCATTGGATCACTCGCCATGTACGGCATCTACGTCTGTACTCTTGCTTTGATCAATGCAGTATTTCCGAGCAAGAAAGGCCTGACCATCGGTTTGCTTTACGGGCTGCAGGCAGCAGGCGGAGCTTTCATGGCACCTCTGGCTAACTGGTTCATTGAAATGTTTAACGCAAGCGCGGCGCTTGTATGGCAGGGCGTGATCTTCACGATTATCATGTTTGTATGCTGCATGCTTGTTACAGACCCGACCAAGGGTGACAAGGAACTGATGGCGAAGATCCAGGAAGATGCGGAAGCCGCGGAATTGGCAGAGGCACTGGAAGGGAAGGCAGACGATGCGCTTCCGACCATGCGCTGGACCAAAGCACTCAGACATCCGGCTATTTGGATTCTGTTCGTATCCGTTATCCTGATACAGATGTTCGGCAACGTCCTCGTTACGGACATTTCTGAAATCGCGAAAACAGCTTACGGCGTCAGTGCCGCCGACGCGGCATGGGTGGTGACTGCCTTTGCAATAGGATGCGGCGTGGGAGGTATCGTCGTCGGTATAATCTCGGATAAAATTGGACCGTACCGGACTACCTTCTGGCTCGGCATCATCGATGGCATTCTGCTCATTATACTGGCAATAATCGGCGTGCACAGCTTTATGATGTTCGCAGTCATCTGCGTCATTCAGGGATTTACTTACAACGGGATGACAGCTCTGAACCCGATCATGATCACCGACGCCTATGCGGCGAGAGATCTTGGCATCATGCTGAGTATCATCGCAGTAGCATACGCTATTGTTGGCACCCTTGGACCGCAATTGGGACTGTCCATATCTTTTGTACCGATGCTGATTATCTGCGCAGTTTGCAGCATTGTCGGAGGGTATCTTTCATCCTTCGCCCGCAAGTCGATGGCAAAGTACTATGAATCCATCGACAGCAAGTGTGTTGTGAGGTAAGACACTCAACAGAAAGAGGTTGAAAATGAAACACGAAGAATTGTTCCCGAAAAAAGAAGATATATATTCCTGGATCTGCGATCTTTCCCAATGGGGACACCGCAAAACCGGGACGCCGGAAGGCAGGAAATCCGCCGAATACATAGCTGGCAAATTCCGCGAGTTTGGACTGCAGGATACCAAGATCGAAGAAGTACCGGCGGTGTTCATGAACGTGGACGTGTGCGGACTGACCGTGGACGGAGAAGACGTGGAATGCTTTGCCGGAAATGCGACGAACCGCGGCGGAGAGACAGGCGTGTTCGAATCCGGCATGGATGGTGCTCTTGCTGAAATCGTATACATCGGCGATGGCACAGAGGAAGATATTGCGGACCTGGACTTGGCCGGCAAGCTGGTCATGAGCCATATACGCTTTACGGAGTTCAGTGGCGAGGCCATGCTGGAACTGTTTGGCGATGCCGTAGACGTGTACGATCCGAAAGGCAAGCTCCATGCGAGAGGACCTGAAGGGCAGAAGATGAAAAAGTACAACATCTACTCGCCGGGTACGTTCCCGGCCAACTACCTCCGGGCAAAAGCAAAGGGCGCGGTTGGGTTCATCGGCATTCTCGACGATTACTACGATGATCCGTACTGGTACAACGAGGACTACACGGATATGCTGCCGGAACTGGGCAAAGGCTACATGGACATGCCAGCGGTTTGGATTTCCAGAAGCAGCGGGAAGAAGCTGATCGCCAAGGCAAAATCCGCAGCACCGCTCAAAGGCAACCTCAAGATCCGTTCCGATTACGATTACCGGACAGCCCTGAACGTCAGCGCCAAACTGCTGGGCAAATCCGATGAGATCATTCTGGTTCACTCCCATCACGATGCCGTGTTTTCAGGCGCCGTACAGGATGCATCCGGCATCAGCGAGATGCTGGCTCTGGCTAAGTACTTTTCACTGGTTCCGGAAGATGAACGTGAGAAAACCATGATGTTTGCGGCCACGGACACCCACTTCGCCGACTACGTTGCCCATGAAGCGTTTGTGCGGCAGCGGCATGCCAATGGCGAGAAACTGATTCTTGATCTTTGCATCGAGCACATCGGCAAGGAAAGTTACATGGATGACGACTACGTCGAGCACGTCACGGACGAACCGGAAAGCAGACTAGTTTACATTTCATCGCCGGAACTGTACGACACGGTGATGGAGAAGTTCGAGAAGTACGACTTGGACAACACCATCTTCTTTGAAGTGGAGACGGGGAAAGGCATCGACTCCGAAGAAAACGAGGAGTATGAATATGCGGACGACGAAGTGATTACTGACGCATACTACTTCAACTATGATGGCACACCTGTTGTAAGTATGGTGGCGGGGCAACTGTACCTGTACCATCCTTCCGATAAGCCGGATCGCATTCCGGTCGATCAATTGGAGCCGGTAGGAAAAGCCTTTGCGGAAATTGCAGAAATGGCAGAAGTAATCCTGTAATTTGACAGCCGTTCAAGTTAATAGTTAAGTACATGGCCAGTGGTCTGACGATCACTGGTTTTGTTTTGCCAAAAAACATGAGGAATGGAGGTGAGGGAAACTGTGATCACAAGACGAAATGAGAGAGGAGGTCTGCTGACATGTCGGATTCGTGGGTCGTGCAGAATCTTAACAATGCGCTGAATACGTGGAATGAGAAACTGGCGGAGGTGTGGGAGCTTTTGCTGATGTCGCCCCAGAGTTTCAAGGGTGGTGATATATGGAAGGTGATACTCCAGATAAACGGAGCAGTACAGGCAATTGGGCTTGCAGTGCTCGTTTTGTTTTTTCTGGTCGGTGTGGTGAAAACGACAGCGAGTCTGACGGAGATCAAACGCCCGGAGCATGCGCTGAAGCTGTTCCTGCGCTTTTGCATTGCCAAGGGCGTTGTGACTTACGGGCTGGAACTGATGCTGGCGCTGTTCACTATTGCCCAGGGCGTGATGACAACCATGATGAAGGCGTCGGGAGTTGCAAAGATCGGAAAAGCGACACTGCCGGACAAGATGGTGAAGACCATCGAGGACTGCGGGTTCTTTGAGAGCATCCCGCTATGGGCGGTCACGCTGATCGGCAGCCTGTTCATCACCGTGCTGTCCTTTATCATCATCCTGACCGTCTACGGCCGCTTCTTCAAACTGTATATGTATACCGCGCTCTCGCCGATCCCGCTGGCGTCCTTTGCAGGGCAGCCGTCCCAGAGCATCGGTATCGGCTTTCTCAAAAGCTACGCTGCAGTCTGTATGGAAGGCGCGGTCATCATCCTGGCATGCATCATCTTCACGAAGTTCGCGGGAAGTCCGCCTGCGGTGGATGGAGATGCAGCCCCGGCCGCCATGGTGTGGAAGTACGTCGGGGAGCTGGTGTTCAACATGCTGGTGCTGGTAGGCGCGGTCAAGATGAGCGACAGGATCTCCAGAGAACTGCTGGGACTTGGATAAGAATACAGGAGGTAGAGAATTGACAGACAGAATCGTTACTAAAAACAGTCCGCACCGCCGTGCGCAGCTGCGCAGGCTCGGTGCGTATATCGCAATGATGAAGAAAGAGAGGGAAAAGCATGACAAGAGATGAGTTTATCAGCCGTGTAAGGGAAGAACTGATGGAGATGCTCCCGGAGGAGCTGACGAAGGGCATGGAGATCCAGGAGACCACGGTCACAAAATCCAACGACCAGAAGCACCACGGTCTGACCTTCAAGAAGGAGACCAGTGAGGCGGCCCCGACGATCTATCTGGATGATGCCTACGCCAGATTCACGCAGGGAGAAGACCTGCATACGCTTACAGCGGAGTTGAAGGACGCCTATATCGGCAGTCTCGGCATGCAGGAGCCGCAGAAGATCGACTTTGATTATGACAAGATCAAAGACAAGCTGACGGTAAGACTGCTGGAAATCAAGCGCAACCGTGATTTCCTGTCGGACACGCCGTATATGACGGTCGGGCACGGCCTTGCCATGGTCTGCGACATCAAGATGAGGGACGGGGATGAAGGCTCCTGGAGAGCCACCGTGACCCAGAGCATGCTGGAAAGCCAGCACTACGACAAGAGGGAGCTCTTCATGGCTGCTATGGACAACGCCCAGCTGATCGATCCGCCGATCCTTGTGGATATGGGACAGGCACTCTTTACCCATGAGGGAGAGAACCTGTTGAAGAGAAGCGAGCCTCTTCCGCCAGAGGATGTGAGCAATACATCGCAATTGTCATTAGATCAGAGAATCAAGCTGCTCTCCATTCAGGATCCGGAAATGGTTCTTATGAAACGATATGAGGCCATCGTCCCGCATCCTGCCAAGCTCTTTGGAAAGAGCCGTCCGGTCAAGATTCAGGTAATCTGCCATGTGCTGACGGTCGAAGGGAATATCGAATTCCGTTTTGTGTTTCTTCAGCGCGATGCTGTTCAGATATGCGCAGACTCTCCCGCGAGCTGTCTTGGGTGAAGTGTAAAAACTTCTCTGCGCCAGCAGCATATTCTTGCGGATAGAGATCGTCAGGAGGTTAGAGAAAAGTCCGGTCAGCCAGGAAGGAAATGCTTTTCTCAGCTCAGAAAGGCCGGACAGATCAAACAGCGCGACAGCGGTCGGCTCATTTGCGCGTACATCAACGTAGGCTGGCTCTCCGGGAAGTATGGAGAATGCCTCAGCATAATAATCGCCGGGAGAAACATGGGTGATGATCGTCCGGTTTCCCCAGATATCATTACTCTCGATCGTCACACTGCCTGAGAGAACCATGCCGAGGTCGTTGGTTAGATCACCCGCCATCAGGAGCAGTTCATCCTTTGGATATTCCTTCCGTCTTGCGTGCAGAGCGGTCAGAGCATCCTGAAGTTCTTCTTCCGTCATCCCTGCAAACAGAGGCGAATTCTGAATCACCTGCAGATCTTTTTTATTCATAGTCATTATTTTTCAATTCCGTGGTTTAAGCAACGTATTTTCATATTTGATTATATTAGACTAACCACAGAAAGACAAGAAAAAACCAGATCAATCATGAAACGGAGGAATACCATGAGTTATACAGATTGGAAAGAAAAAACAGATACATTCAAAACAGTAGATGTCAGAGGATTCGCCGGAAACTTCTTTCAGGGGCTGAAGAAACAGGCGGCGGCGATGGAGGCAGGTCAGGGGATGGAAGTCATCCAGACCTTCGATCCGATCCCGCTCTATGAAGTAATGGAGGGTCTGGGCTTTGAGCATCATACCGAGAAGACGGCAGAGCATGAATACCACGCGTACTTCTGTCGCACGGAAGTAAAGCAGGAGGATAAGGATATCCCGATGCGCCCGGCGGCGCTGACCAACATGCCGGTCATCGATGAAGGCCTCGGGGAGATCGCGGTGAACTTCTGGGATCTGACATGGAACGATGAACACCGGCACCTTCCGTACGAGATGCGCTTGCTTTTGTCCCTGACCAACGCGGTAGGAGCAGGGAGAATGCGTCAGGCAACCAGAGAACTGGTCAAAGCATATATCCACGGACTGGACAGTGCTGCGCTGGATGATGTGTTCGAGCTTCTGGCATGGAACCAGGGAATCGGATACTTCAGTTCCGAGATCGGACCATCCACACTGTTTGCAGCGTATAAGACCATCAAGAACATGGAGAAGCAGGGCAAAGCGAGAGATGAGATCTGCGCGGCTCTGAAAGAGAAGTTCGGAGAAAAGAATCCGGATGTTAAGGTAGGGTAAGGTGGTGAGAATGATGATAACGAAAGACACAAAGCTGGCAGATCTGCTGCAGGAGTACCCATGGTTGAAGAGTGAGGTCATGCAGATCAGTGACAAATTCAAAATGCTGAATACGCCGGTCGGCAAGATCATGCTGAAAAAGGCTACGGTCGCTGAAATGAGTAAGAAATCCGGCATAGCGGAAGATCAGATCATCCAAAAGCTGACGGAGCTGATCGAGAAACATAAATAGCGGAGTAAGAGCATCATGAAAGAAAAAACGGGAGAGGTATTCTCCATCACAAAGGACAATCAGCCAGTGCCGGGGTGTACTGTATCAAGGGCCATCGCAGACGGCAGCACAGACATCATCTATTTCTCCCTGGCGAAGAATACGGATATCAGCGCAGAGATCTATCCGTACCATAAGCTTTTGCTGGTGGACAGCGGAACGCTGGAAGTCTATGGCGGGAATGGATCATCGCAAAAGCTGGAGAAAGGGGATGTCATGCTGACACCTGTGGACACACCGGTAGGAATAAGAACGGAGCAGCAGACGGTATATACGGAGATCTCCGTTGGAAAGGAGAGCAACATGAACGAAGTAATCAAGGCAGGAGAAGTATTCAGACTGGCAGATCTGATCCCTTATCAGGATGAGAAGATCATCAATATGGATGTGGTCCATAATGATAAAATGAAATTCGTTGTGATGGCCTTTGCAGAGGGCACAGGACTTTCAGAGCACGCGGCGCCGGGTGAGGCGCTGGTATTCGCACTGGACGGTGAGGCAGTCATCGGCTACGAAGGAACAGAACACCGCATCAAAGCGGGAGAAGCCTTCCATTTCGCGAAAGGCGGACTGCACAGCGTGAAGGCAGATCATAAATTCAAAATGGCATTGCTGTTGACACTGGAATAAGAAAGGAACGGTGAGTAAAATGAGAGCATTTGTAGATCAGGATACCTGCATCGGTTGTGGTGCCTGTGCAGCGACCTGTCCGGAAGTCTTCGAAATGAATGAGGACGGTAAAGCCGTTGCGACAGCGGACACAACAGACGAAAACAGAGATGACGTAATGGAAGCAATCGAGGTTTGTCCGGTCGCTGCGATCCGTGAGGAGGAATAGCAAATGAGAAAACAGGTAAAGAACAACGTTAGTTGGGTCGGTTACATGGACTGGGAACTGGAAACATTCCATGGAGATATATTACTCGGGAACAAATCAAACAATAAGGCCGAGCAAGAGAATGCGTTGCGCAGGCAACATATTGATACAGACCGATATATATAATTGAATCATAGGTTAATGAAGATACGAAAGGAGATAAACCATGGATAATAAAATGTTCTGCTATCAGTGTCAGGAAACGGCAGCATGCAAGGGTTGTACGGTGAAGGGAGTCTGCGGCAAGACACCGGAAGTTGCTGCAATGCAGGATTTGCTGGTGTATGTAACAAAAGGACTTTGTGCTGTAACTACAATGCTTCGTGAAGAAGGAGAGGCCGTATCCGGAGCAATCGATCAGATGATCAGCGTAAATATGTTCCAGACGATCACCAATGCCAACTTTGATCAGAAAGCTATTGAGAACAGGATTTCTGAAACACTCAGAATCAAGCGCAGTTTACTGCAGAAGACAGTAGGAAGAGCCAACCTGCCGGAAGCAGCAAGATGGGATGGAGGAAGAGACGAGTATGCGGCAAAAGCAAAGACTGTCGGCGTGCTTGCAACAGAGAATGAGGACATTCGTTCATTGAGAGAATTGATTACATATGGAGTCAAAGGCCTTTGCGCCTATTCAAAGCATGCGAATGCACTGATGCAGACTGATGCAGAAACAGATGCATTTCTACAAAAAGCACTCGCGGCAACTCTGGATGACAAGCTTAGCGTAGACGATCTTGTAGCATTGACATTGGAAACGGGCAAATACGGTGTACAGGGAATGGCGTTGCTGGACAAAGCCAATACAGAAGCCTACGGCAATCCGGAAATCACAACAGTAGATATCGGAGTCAGAAGCAATCCTGGTATTCTGATCTCAGGGCATGACCTGAAGGATCTGGAGATGTTACTGGAACAGACTAAAGGGACCGGTATTGATGTATACACACACAGCGAGATGCTTGCCGGACAGTACTATCCGTTCTTCAAGAAATACGAACATTTCGCAGGAAACTATGGTAATGCATGGTGGAAACAGAAAGAAGAATTCGACAGCTTTAATGGACCGATCCTCATGACTACAAACTGTATTGTTCCACCTGCGGAATCGTATGCGGGCAGACTGTGGACAACAGGTGCAGCAGGATATCCGGGCTGCGGACATATTGATGCGCCTTATGGGGAGGTCAAGGATTTTTCACCAATCATCAATCAGGCAAAGACATGCCAGCCGCCGCAGGAAATTGAGACAGGGACCATTACCGGCGGATTCGCCCACGAACAGGTCTTTGCCCTTGCGGAACCGGTCGTTGAGGCAGTAAAGAGCGGCGCGATCCGGAAGTTCGTCGTAATGGGCGGATGTGACGGAAGACATAAAACAAGGTCATATTATACAGAATTTGCAGAGAAACTGCCAAAGGATGTTGTGATTCTTACAGCAGGTTGTGCGAAGTATAAATACAACAAACTGAATCTCGGCGACATAGGCGGAATTCCTCGTGTTCTTGATGCCGGACAGTGCAACGATTCCTATTCACTGGCATTGATTGCGCTGAAACTGAAGGAAGTCTTTGGCCTTGATGATATCAATGAACTGCCAATTGCGTACAATATTGCCTGGTATGAGCAAAAAGCTGTTATCGTGCTTCTGGCACTGCTGTATCTCGGCGTAAAGAATATCCATCTGGGGCCTACACTTCCGGCGTTCCTGTCACCAAACGTGGCGAATGTGCTCATTGAGAATTTCGGGATCGCAGGGATCGGAACAGTAGATGATGATTTAAAGTTGTTGATTGGATAAGGAGGAGCTATGGACAAGAATAAGATCAAATTTGTTGTCGCAATTCAGTGCGAACATTCAAGAACCAGATGTTCCGGGTTTGCCTGTGCAAACAGCTTTTTTGAAAGAAACTGTTCGTTTGCAGGGTATCCTGAGGATACGAAATTCATTACAATGACCTGTGGTGGATGCAATGGCGCAGGTGTAGCAGGACAGCTCGAACATTTTGCTAAAAAAATGCACGCCATGACGGACGTTAAGAAATCCGAGGTCGCAGTGCATTTCGCATCATGCGCTGTAACAGAAAATCGTCATCATGACAGATGTCCGTATATTGAAAACATGAAGGACATCGTCGAGAGGCATGGATTCGCAGACGTCATCGAAGGAACCTTCGAAAGTCCGGCGACAAAGAAACTGCGGGAAATGGGAAAGTATAAGACCTACGAGAGTGTATGCTTCGAGTAAATAACACGAGAGAGAAAGTGAAGTTGAACTGATGGATGCAGAATTTGCAGCACTGCAGGAAGAACTGGATAAGATCCCGGTCGCAGTGCATCGCGGTAATGTGGAATATGACGGCGGAGCCATGAAGGACTGAGGAAAGAAAAAATAGTAGCTTAAGATCAATTACATGTCCGGTGATTACCAATACAGGCTGTCACCGGATTCTGATTTTTAAGGACTAAAGAGACGGGAGGTGAGAAAAACCGTGATCACAAGACAAAAGAAGGGAGGTCTGCTGACATGTCGGATTCGTGGGTCGTGCAGAATCTTAATAATGCGCTGAATACGTGGAATGAGAAACTGGCGGAAGTATGGGAGCTTCTGCTGATGTCGCCCCAGAGTTTCAAGGGCGGCGGTATTTGGAAGGTTATCCTGCAGATTAACGGAGCAGTACAGGCAATCGGGCTTGCGCTGCTCGTTTTGTTTTTTCTGGTAGGCGTGGTGAAGACGACAGCAAGTCTGACGGAGATCAAGCGCCCGGAGCACGCACTGAAGCTCTTTATCCGCTTCTGCATTGCAAAGGGAGTAGTGACCTACGGATTGGAACTGATGCTGGCGCTATTCACCATCGCTCAGGGCGTGATGAGCACCATGATGAAGGCATCAGGTGTAGCAAAGATCGGTAAAGCGACGCTTCCGGACAAGATGGTAAACGCAATTGAGGAGTGCGGGTTCTTCGAGAGCATCCCGCTTTGGGCAGTGACGCTGATCGGCAGCCTGTTTATCACTGTGCTGTCCTTCATCATCATTCTGACCGTGTACGGCCGTTTCTTCAAACTGTATATGTACACCGCCCTGTCGCCGATTCCGCTGGCGTCCTTTGCGGGACAGCCATCCCAGAGCATTGGAATAGGCTTTCTCAAGAGCTACGCCGCGGTCTGCATGGAAGGTGCGGTCATCATCCTGGCGTGCATAATCTTCACAAAATTCGCAGGGAGCCCGCCTGCGGTGGACGGAGACGCGGCACCTGCAGCCATGGTATGGAAATATGTCGGAGAGCTGGTGTTCAATATGCTAGTGCTGGTAGGCGCGGTCAAAATGAGCGACAGGATATCGAGAGAGTTATTGGGGCTTGGATAAAGAAGGAGGAACAAATGACAGACAGAATCGTTACCAAGAACAGCCCGCATCGTCGTGATCAGATCCGGCGCATGGGAGCGTATATCACATTGATGAAGAAAGAGAGGGAAAAGCATGACAAGAGATGAGTTTATCAGCCGTGTAAGGGAAGAACTGATGGAGATGATCCCGGAGGAACTGAGGAAAGGACTGGAGATCCAGGATACCATGGTCCTGAAGTCCAATGACCAGAAGCATCATGGCCTGACGTTCAAGAGGGAGGAGTCTGAAGCAGCTCCGACGATCTATCTGGATGAGGCGTATGCCAGATTCACCAGTGGGGAAGAACTGCATGTGCTCACGGCAGAGATCAAGGATGCATACCTGCAGACCTTAAGCATGCCGGAACCACAGAAGATCGACTTTGATTATGAGAAGATCAAAGACAAGCTGACGGTCAGACTGCTTGAGATCAAGCGCAACAGAGATTATCTGGCAACGACTCCATATATGACAGTCGGACATGGCCTTGCTATGGTCTGCGACATCAAGATGCAGGACGGCGACGAAGGCTCCTGGAGAGCGACCGTGACACAGAGCATGTTGGAAGGTCAGAACTACGATAAGAGGGAACTGTTCATGGCGGCAATGGATAACGCCCAGCTGATCGATCCGCCGATTCTGGTGGATATGAACCAGGCGCTCTTTGTCCATGAAGGTGAGAACCTGATGAAGAGAAGTGAGCCGCTTCCGCCGGAGGATGTGAGCAACATGTATGTCCTGAGCAATACAGGCGGTATGCTTGGCTCCGCAGTGCTGTTTTACCCGGATACGCGGGAGCATGTGGCGGAGGTCCTTGGCGAAGGCTACTGCGTGCTCCCATCTTCTCAGCATGAGGTGCTGATCATCCCGGACTCTGCAGGCATCGACAGAGCAGAACTTTCTGAAATGGTCAGACAGGCCAACCAGTCTGTGGTGGATCCGAAGGACGTGCTTTCAGATACCGTCTTCCATTACGACAGGGATGAGAAGAAGTTTGAGTATGCAATGCCGCAGGCAGAGAAAGGAGCTTATGTTGCTGAATCCGGGAGGTGCTAGCGATGGAAGTAAAAATCAATAAGGAGATCCGTGAATACACGGAATCGATGTTCTTCGGACTGTCACTGAGACAGTTCGTTTTTTCTGTGCTGGCATGTCTGATTGCCGTCGGAGTGTATTTTGGCCTCAGGCCTTTGCTTGGTCTTGAGACCACCAGCTGGCTCTGCATCCTGGCGGCCTTTCCATTCGCCGTGATCGGATTTCTAAAGTACAACGGTATGACCGCAGAGAGATTCCTTCTGGCGTGGTTCCGGAGCACTTTCCTGATCCCAAAGGTGCTGACCTTTGGCAACACCAACGTGTATTACAGGCTTTTGCAAGAGCCGAAGCAAAAGCAGAAGACGCCGTTTCACAGACGAGGATCAAGGAAAAAGGGAAGGAGGGCAGTAAAGCATGATCAAAACACTAAGTAACATCCTGAAGCAGGACAGGGAAGCCTTTGTCATCCCGAAGAAGGTACAAGACATGATCCCGATTCAGACAATCTGGCCTGACGGGATCTTTTTGAATGGCAAGAACAAGTTCAGTAAAATGTACCGTTTTACGGATATCAACTACGCCGTGGCCTCCCGTGACGACAAGGAAGGAATGTTCCTGGAGTATTCAGAGCTTCTGAACTCTTTGGATTCCGGGAGCACCACAAAAATCACCATCAACAATCGCAGACTGAACCGGCTGGACTTTGAGGAACAGATCCTGATTCGAATGCAAGAGGACGGACTGAATGAGTATCGCGAGGAGTACAACCAGATGCTGCTGGACAAGGCCACCGGCAGCAACGCCATCATTCAGGACAAATACGTGACGATCTCTGTTGTCCGTAAGTCCATTGAAGACGCCCGCATCTACTTTGCAAGGGTAGGCGCGGATCTGGTGGCACATTTTGCCAGACTGGGGTCCGTCTGCACAGAGATCACAGCGGTGGAGAGACTCAGGATCATCCACGACTTCATGCGGACCGGGGAAGAGACCAGTTTCTACTTTGATTTGAAGGATCACATGAAGAAGGGACACGACTTCCGGGACTATATTTGCCCGGACATCTATGAGAACCACAGTGACTATTTCAAAATTGGAGATCGCTTTGGCCGCGTCCTGCTTTTGCGCGATTACGCCGCGTATATCAGGGACGATATGATCGCAGAAATCACGGACATCAACCGGAACCTGATGCTGTCCGTGGATGTGATACCGATTCCGACCGATGAGGCGGTGAAGTTCGTCGAGCAAAGGCTTCTGGGTGTGGAAACGAATGCCGCTAACTGGCAAAGACGGCAGAACATGAATAACAACTTCTCTGCAGTACTTCCCTACGATATCGAGCAGCAGCGCAAAGAGACCAGAGACTTTCTGGAGGATCTGACCACCAGAGACCAGCGTATGATGTTCGCTGTCATGACGTTGGTTCATACGGCGGATACCAAAGAGCAGCTGGATAACGACACTGAGGAGATCATGACCATCGTCAGGAAGAAGCTGTGTCAGATGAGCATCCTGAAACAGCAGCAACTGGACGGACTGAAGACCACGCTGCCTTACGGCACACGTAAGATCGATGCTTTTCGTACACTGACCACGGAGTCACTGGCAGTCCTCATGCCGTTCCGGGTACAGGAGGTCTATGATCGTCACGGGATCTATTACGGGCAGAACGTCATCAGCAAAAACATGATGATCGCAGACAGAAGAAGGCTGCTGAACGGCAATTCCTTTATCCTGGGCGTATCCGGTTCCGGCAAGTCCTTTACGGCAAAGAATGAGATTACCAATCTGATCCTTGGGACAGATGCGGATATCATCATCGTGGATCCTGAACGTGAGTACGCGCCGCTGATCAGAGCGCTGGGTGGATCAGTCATCGAGATCTCAGCGACATCCTCTAATCATATCAACGCTATGGATATGAACAGGGAGTACGGCGAAACAGATCCTATCATCGAGAAGTCGCAGTTCCTGCAGAGCCTTTGTGAGCAGATCATTGCCGGTCACAAGTTCGCAAAAGGCCAGCAGTCCATTATCGACCGCTGTACCGAGAACGTATACCGGTTCTATCAGCAGGGCAATTATCAGGGAACACCGCCGACGCTGCAGGACTTCCGTGAAGAACTACTGAAGCAGCCGGAACCGGAAGCAAAGTCTCTGGCACTGGAACTGGAACTGTTCACGAGAGGATCGCTGAACACCTTTGCCAAGCAGACCAATGTAGATACCAACAACCGCCTGATCTGCTATGACATCCTGGAACTGGGCGAACAGCTCAGGGCTATCGGGATGCTGGTTATTCTGGATTCCATCCTGAACCGCATTACCCAGAACAGGCAGAAGGGAAAGCAGACTTTCGTTTTCATCGATGAGATTTATCTGCTATTTATGCATGAGTATTCTGCGCAGTTCCTGTTCAAACTCTGGAAGAGAGTCAGAAAGTACGGAGCCTTCTGTACCGGCATCACGCAGAACGTGCTGGATCTGCTGCAGTCCCATACGGCAAGAACCATGCTCAGCAACTCTGAGTTCATCGTTATGCTGAATCAGGCGGCGACAGACAGAATCGAGCTGGCCAAGCTTCTGAACATCTCAGACAGGCAGCTTTCGTATATCACCAATGTGGATGCAGGACATGGTCTGATCAAGGTCGGATCATCCCTTGTACCGTTTGAGAACAACTTCCCGAGGGATACGAAACTGTACCAACTCATGACTTCCAAGCCCGGGGAAGGCTTCTTTCAGCAGAGCCTGAAGGAGGAACCGAAGCCTGCCATGACAAAAAGAGAGCAGGCGATCCTGGAGAAGATCCGTGAGATCGCCAGAACGCCGGAAGAGTACGAGAAACTGGTGGATAAGTATCTGAGACCGGTAGATTAAACAGAAACTGGAGGTAGCAGTATTACCTCCAGATACATGGATTTAATAGGTGGAAGGCAGAGCTTCTGCCCATTTGAACTAATCTCTCATTACCTCTGCTATCTCTTGTTCCAGGTCATCCGAAGAGCATGATACATATTGATACTGCATATGACCATCTTCTTCCCAAAACCATCCAGAAGGTAATTCCTCCGGTGTGATCTCCCCGAATTCAAATTGGATATATGCGCTATCGAAACCTTCTTTCACATGACCACTGCAGCACCAGGCTGTTTTATAGCCCTTCAGGTTCAGAGTCTGTATCGTCTGAGCAATAAGATCATCGATTTGCACTCCATGTTCAATTGGCTCAGTTGAAAGTTCAAAGGTCTTTTCGTTCATATACATAATGGCACCTCCTGCCAAAC
>JBGUKV010000251.1:0-9429 GCA_045114655.1 Candidatus Allocopromorpha sp.
GAACGGACCATCAGGGACTCTGAAATCTATAAGAAGGTGTCAAAACAGGGACGCAAGGGAGTCGGCCGTGTCTATGACTTCGGTCCCCTGAGCAGAAGACAGCTCACAGGGTTTATCGAGAAACGTTTCCGAACCGCCGGCAAGCAGTTCCGGCCGGGCATCACGTCCATGATCATTCGTGAGACGGATTACGAGAGCAAAGACAACGACTACGGGCTCTATGAACTGGGCAATGATCTGCAGAAGATCATCGCCTACTGCGGCAGCGCACCGGAGATCACTCCCGATGCGGTCACTGCGGTACTGGGGACGAGCCCCGAAAAAAACGTGTTCCGGATGATCGACGCGATGGCGACAGGAAGAAAAGAAGAAGCTTTCAGGCTTTTGCATTATCAGCTTCAGGACGGCGTACAGGAACTCGGTCTGCTGGGCAGGATCGCGGAGCAGTTTGAGATCATGCTTACGGTCTGTGAGATGAAGGACGAAGGCAAAAGCCTTCCGGAGATACAGAAGACTTTGGGGGGAGGCTATCTGGGAAAAGGCAAACGGATCGCTGAATACAGAACAAAGAAGGCACTTGAGAACGGCAGCCGGCTTGGATCAGCAAGACTCAGAAAAGCGTTATCCGATTGCTATAAGGTAGAGAAGAACATCAAGTCCGGCCTGATGCCGGGCAGACTGGCGCTGGAATATTTCATCGGGAACATTTAGAAGGAAATGTATAAATGGGAAACAGAATGACACAGCTAAAAGCGGATATGATGCTCATGCTGGTGACACTGGGATGGGGCGTTTCCTATTTCATGATGGATTTGTGCCTGGGGGAAATCGATCCTCTGACACTAAACGCATTCCGCTTTCTGGTTGCGTTTATTGTGGCTTGGCTGGTTGCTGCAAAAAAAGCGCTCCGCGTCAGCAGGATGACGCTCAAATATGCATTTCTGGTGTCCCTGACGTTGGTTGTTGTCTATATCGGCGCGACATACGGCGTCAAGTACACATCCCAGTCGAATGCAGGATTTCTCTGTTCGACTGCAGTGATTTTCACACCGATCATAACGTTCCTGCTAAAAAGGATCATTCCCGAAAAAAAAATCATATTCGTTGTGATCCTTTGTACTGTGGGAATGGCGCTTATGACGCTCGACTCACATATGCACGTAGCATCGGGCGATATTCTGTGTCTGATGTGCGGGATGATGTATTCGGTGTTTCTGCTGATCAACGAGGCAGGCGTGCGGCGTGAAGACGTTGATGCCTTTCATTTAGGAATTTATCAGATGGGTTTCACCGGCCTGTGGATGCTGATTTTGGCGCTGATATTTGAAGATATTCGCCTGCCGCAGACCGGAGCTTGCTGGGCATCACTGATTTTCCTGGCCGTGTTTTGTACCGGCATCGCCTTCATTGCGCAGGTCATCGCACAGCAATATACGACAGCGACCCATGTGGGCGTAATTTTCACACTGGAACCGGTATTTGCCGCCATTGTTGCGTTCCTTTTCGCAGGGGAGCGGCTTCTGCCGCGGTCTTATATCGGTATGGTCATGATGCTGGCGAGCATCCTGATCATGGAACTGGGCAGTAAAGAAGACGATGCTGAGGAAGAGGGCGCTTCAGTGCGGGAGTAGTATAGTCGTTCAAGGAGGATAATAAATTATGAAGATTCTCGTCATCAACGGACCAAACATCAATATGCTGGGAATCAGGGAGCCGGAGATCTACGGCTCCAAAACCTATAACGATCTCGAGGAGTTCATTTTAGAAGTCTTTGATTCTGCTGAGGTCACGGGGGAAATATTCCAGTCAAACCACGAAGGGGAAATCATCGATCAGATCCAGGAAGCACTTGGCTGGGCGGACGGGATCGTGATCAACCCGGGCGCGTATACACACACAAGCATCGCCATTGCGGATGCGCTGAGGGCGATAGAAATACCGACCGTGGAAGTGCATCTTTCGGATACGGACAAACGGGAGGATTTCAGGAAGATTTCCTATGTTGAGGCGGTGGCAGTCAAGACGATCAAGGGCAAGGGCTTCGAAGGATATAAAGAAGCCATAGATTTCCTGGCCGAAGAATGGAAAAAGGCCGATATATAGAATCTCTTTTGGGCCGGAAGGCCGTGTATACCGCATATATTGTATACATAATGGTTATTGATAGACTTTCTGTTTTTGATTTGATACAATGTCCGAAGCAGAAAGTCATTTTTGTTGTATGAGAAAAAAGACACATGAATCGACGTCTTGGATATTGTATACAAGATGATTTTGCTGTAGAATATGATAAATATGTCCCGGACAAATCGGGCATATACAAGGTGGATAAACAGGAGGAATTTTATCATGAGCGAAAAAGCTTGCAACTGCGGCTGCGCAGGCGACAGAGCGGCTCAGTTCACAGAACTGGCTCCGACGCTTGAGCAGTATGCTAAAGTGCCAGGCAGTCTGATCACCATTCTGCAGAAGACACAGGAAATCTATGGCTATCTTTCACTGGATGCCATCAATTATATTTCCGAGTGCACTGGGATCAAACCTGCCAAAATCTATGGAGTAGCGACATTCTATGCACAGTTCAGACTTCAGCCGATTGGTAAGTATCTCATCATGCTCTGCAAAGGCACCGCGTGCCACGTTAACGGAGCAGATATGATCGAGGAAGCAATCTGCGAACATCTCGAGATCCAGGATGGCGAGACTACTGAAGACGGCATCTTCACACTCAACAATGTAGCGTGTCTGGGATGTTGCTCACTGGCCCCCGTCATGATGGTCAAGAGCGCAGAAGGTGATGAAACGTACGGTAACCTCACGAAGGACAAGGTCAAGGAAGTCCTCGATGAGATCCGTGCGAGAGCATAGGAGGTGACAGCATGAGAGTTGTAGTAGGACAGGGCAGCTGTGGTGTCGCCACCGGTGCCAGAAAAACTGCCGCTGAGCTGGAAAAACAGATCGCAGCCAAGGGTCTGGACATTCCTGTATCCGTTACAGGATGTGTCGGAACCTGCTATCTGGAGCCGATCGTCGACGTTTACGACGACAACGAGGAACTGACAAGATACGTCAAGGTCCAGCCGGATAAGGTAGAAAAAATCGTTGAAGAGCATCTGGCAGGCGGAAAGCCTGTAGAAGAGGATGCCATCTCAGAAGAAGACAAGCAGTTTATCCTCAAACAGCAGAGAGTCGTTCTGAGAAACTGCGGTGTGATCAATCCGGAAAACATCGATGATTACATTGCAGTAGATGGATACAAAGCCATCGAAAAAGTATTAAAGGAAATGAAACCGGAACAGGTCATCGAAGAGATCAAGATCTCCGGCCTCAGAGGCAGAGGCGGCGCGGGATTCCCGACCTGGTTCAAGTGGAACGCCGCAAAGGCAAGCCCGGGCAACGAGAAATACATCGTCTGCAACGCTGACGAGGGTGACCCGGGTGCATTCATGGACAGATCCGTTCTGGAAGGCGACCCGCATTCCCTGTTGGAAGGCATGATCATCGGCGGATACGCCATGGGCGCGATCGAAGGCGTTATCTACTGCCGTGCGGAATATCCGCTGGCCATCAAGAGACTTGAGATCGCTATGGCGCAGGCCAGAGAAAAAGGCTTCCTCGGCAAGAACATCTTCGGAAGCGGCTGGGATTTCGACATCAGGATCAAAGCCGGCGCCGGCGCGTTCGTATGCGGCGAGGAGACAGCGCTGATCGCTTCTCTGGAAGGTGAAAGAGGCATGCCTCGTCTGAAGCCGCCATTCCCGGCAGCGAAGGGCTACTGGCAGAAGCCGACCAACATCAACAACGTAGAAACATTCGCTAACGTTCCTTGGATCATCTATAACGGCGGTGCTGCATTCGCGAACTTCGGAACAGAGAAGTCACCTGGAACCAAGGTATTCGCTCTGGCCGGAAAGATCAAGAAGGGCGGACTTGTGGAAGTTCCGATGGGCATGACGATCCGCGAAGTCATCTTCGGCATCGGCGGCGGCATCAAGAACGACAAAGAGTTCAAGGCTGTACAGATGGGCGGTCCTTCAGGCGGATGCGTACCTGCAAGCCTGGTAGATACTCCTGTAACATATGAAGATATTACAAAGACAGGCGCCATCGTCGGTTCCGGCGGTATGATCGTCATGGACGAAGATACCTGCATGGTCGACATGGCAAGATACTTCCTCAACTTCACACGTGACGAATCCTGCGGCAAGTGCAACTACTGCAGAATCGGTACGAAGAGAATGCTGGAGATCCTGGAGAGGATCACCAACGGCGAAGGCAAGGACGGCGACATCGAGCTGCTGGAAGAGCTGGCCAACAAGATCAAGGACGGCTCCATGTGCGGACTCGGACAGACCGCTCCGAACCCGGTACTCACAACGATCCGTTACTTCAGAAACGAGTATGAGGATCACATCTACAACCACAAGTGCACTGCAAAATCATGTAAGGCACTGATCACCTACAACATTACCGACGCCTGCAAGGGCTGCACACTCTGTGCGAGAAACTGCCCGGTCGACGCGATCACAGGCAAGGTCAAGGAAGTACATGTGATCGATCATGACAAGTGCATCAAGTGCGGTAAGTGTATGGATCACTGCAAGTTCGGCGCAATCGTGAAGGAATAAGAGAGGAGGTAAAAGACAATGGATAAATTCAGACTGAATATTAACGGCAAAGAAGTCACCGGCGTTCCCGGTCAGACCATTCTGGAAGTTGCCAGAGAAAATGATATATTCATTCCTACTCTCTGCTACGATGAAAGAACCAGAATATACGGATCATGCGGCATCTGCATGTGCGAGGTAGAGGGCAATCCGAAGCTCTGCAAAGCCTGCGCAACTGTGATCGCTCCGGGCATGGTCGTAAGAACAAATACGGAAAGAGTCATTGAATCACGCAAAACCAACCTGGAACTACTGCTTTCAAATCATACGGGAGACTGCAGACCTCCATGCGTACTGGCATGCCCGGCACAGACCGACTGCCAGGGCTATGTAGGCCTGATCGCCAACGGCGAGTATGAGGAAGCGCTGGAACTGGTCAAGGACAAGATTCCTCTCCCGGCTTCACTGGGTAGAGTTTGCCCGCATCCTTGCGAAGAAGAGTGCAGACGCGGACTGATCGACGAGCCTGTTTCGATCCAGTGGCTCAAGAGATTCGCTGCTGACCAGGATCTGGACGGCGAAGACCGTTTCATCCCGGAAGTCGGCGAAGACACAGGCAAGAGCGTAGCCGTCATCGGAGGAGGCCCGATGGGTCTTTCTGCTGCATACTTCCTGAGACAGATGGGACACGGCGTAACTGTATTCGAATCCATGCCGAAGGCAGGCGGTATGCTCCGCTATGGTATTCCGGAATACAGACTGCCGAAGGAAGTTCTCGACGATGAAATCGCAACGATCGAAATGATGGGCGCTGAGATCATCACAAACACAAAGATCGGCGTAGATATCCCGTTTGAGACGATCTATGAAGAATATGATGCAGTGCTGCTCGGAATCGGCGCCTGGATTTCCACAGGAACCGGATGCCCGGGCGAAGACGCAGACGGCGTTATCGGCGGTATCGACTTCCTGCGCAAGGTCGTCAGAAACGAGCAGATCGAGCTGGGCAAGAAGGTTGCCATCGTCGGCGGCGGAAACACCGCTATGGACGCCTGCAGAACAGCTGTCAGACTTGGTGCGGATGAAGTCTACAACATCTACAGAAGAACCAAGGATGAAATGCCTGCAGACATGGTAGAAATCGAAGAAGCCGAGGAAGAAGGCGTTATCTTCAAGAACCTGACGAATCCTCTGGAAATCGTCAAGGATGAGAACGGACACGTGAAGGAAGTCATCCTCCAGTGCATGGAACTTGGTGAGCCTGATGAGTCCGGCAGAAGACGTCCTGTTCCGATCGAAGGCAAGACTGAGACGATCGCTCTGGACAACGTCATCCTGGCTATCGGCCAGGCAGTCGATGCAAGCATCTTTGACTGCGACAAGACCAGAAAGGGTGCGATCGCATACGATAAGGAAACCTTCATGACATCCATTCCAGGCGTATTCGCCGGCGGCGACTGCGGTAACGACAAGATCTCCATCGCAGTAGAAGCTATTGCGGACGCCAAGAAGGCAAGCGAAATCATCGATGCATATCTGGACGGCGAAACAGTCAGATACGAGAAACCGTACTTCGTCACCAGAGACGACATCACCGAGAAGACATTTGAAGACAGAGAAAAGATGTGCAGACCGGAGATGCCGCAGCTTACACCGGAGCAGAGAAAGGGCAACTTCTCTGAGGTCATTCCTGACGGATACACACCCGAAGAAGCAGAAGCAGAAGCCAACAGATGTCTGGAATGCGGATGCCACGACTACTTCGAGTGCAAGCTCATCGACCTGGCACACCAGTATGATGTGGAACCGTCAAGATTCGCCGGTGACAAGAACACCATCGACTATGACGATGAGCACCCGTTCATCGTCAGAGACCCGAACAAGTGCATTCTGTGCGGACTTTGCGTGAGAGTCTGTGACGAAGTCATGGGCATCGGCGCGCTGGGTCTGGTACACAGAGGTTTCGATACAGTCGTCAAGCCAAACCTGGAGAAGCCGCTTGCTGAGTCAGGCTGCGTATCCTGCGGACAGTGCGTCAGCGTATGTCCGACAGGAGCTCTGCAGGAGAGAACCACAATGGCGAAGGAAGTTCCTCTCGACACACTCGAGACCAACACGACATGCTCCCACTGCTCCGTCGGATGCTCCCTGATCCTGGAGTCCTATGGCGACATCCTCGTCAAAGCAAATCCGGATAAGGAAGGCGTCGTCAACGCCGGCCTGGCCTGCGGCAAGGGCAAATGGGGATTCGACTGCGCAGTCCTCGAGGATAAGCTGGAAGATCCGCTCATCAAGGAAGGAGACTCCTTCAGAGAGGCAGATTATCACGAAGCACTGACCCTCATTGCCAAGAAGATGCAGGCTACAGCTGCCAAGTACAGCTTCGATGAGATCGGCGTAGCCATTTCAGACAGATACACCAACGAAGAAGCGTATGCGATCAAGTCCATGGCAGAGGCAATGGGCGCGAAGATCTTCTCCGCAAACAACCGTGCAAGCGGACTCAAGGAAGTCATCGGACTCGATGCTTCCCCGAACACGATCGACGAGCTGCTTTCAACCAACTTCATCTTGGCGGTCGGCTACAATGCAATCGACAATCCGGTCATCCAGATCAAGATGAAGCAGGCGACCGAAGCAGGCGCGAAGCTGGCCCTGATCAATCCGGCAGACTTCCCACAGACCATGAACAACCTGGTGAAGGAAGTTTATGCGGACGATTTGGGATTCCTCAAGGAAGTCGCAAAGGCAATCGTAGACGCCGGCAAGGGCGCTGACCTCGAAGGATTTGATGCGTTTGCAGCTTCATTGGCAGACGTTGCGGTCAGCGACGATGCGAAGGAAATCGCAGACATGTATCTCGGTGCGAAGAAGGCTATGATCGTCTTCAACCAGAACCTGGTATCTGTAGATGCCGCACGTCTGATTGCAGACATCGCGCTGCTGTCCGGACACATCGGCACACCGCGTGACGGCATCCTGCAGGTCAAGGCTAAGAACAACTCGCAGGGTCTTGTTGATCTGGGCATCACAGACGGCGCTGAGCAGCTGGAAGGCCTCAAGGCTCTTCTCGTATTCGGTGAAGAATTCGATATCGACAGAGATGCGCTCGAGTTCCTGGCAGTGTGCGACACGCACATGACAGCGCTCGCTGCAAAGGCTGACGTCGTCATTCCTGGCACAGGCTTCGCCTCCACAGACGGAACATTCACCAACACCGAACGTCGTCTGCAGCCGGTATTCGCCGCCATCGACGAAGACGTGATGCTCTCCAACTGGGAAGTTGCTGCAGCCATCGCGAACATCTTCGAAGTCGACTGCGGTTGGGAAACCACAGATGACATCTCCGAAGAGATGGACGATCTCGTACCGACCTACAAGTACGCAGAACTCGACGAGGTACTCGGCGGAGTTCTCGCACCGGTAGACGCGAAACTGGTAGCCGTATCCGGCGACGTATTCGGCGACAAGCTGCCTTGCACAGACTCGCTGATGAACGCCATCGCCGAGAGAATCCCGACAGCTGCTGATCCAACAGCGTAAGGTAAGTCAATAAACTCGGACCAAAAGGGTCGCTGCATCATGCAGCGATCCTTTTTCTTGCTTGTCTTTTTTCCCCAAAAGCCGGGATATTTCCCAAGGGGTGATATAGGGCAATAACCATGATATAATCCCATTGGAAATGTTTAGACTAGGCGAGGCAAGGTAGGCAAAGCAGGAGTGATGTGGAATGAATAAGGATAGAATCAGAGAAGAACTGTTCGCGCTGCAGGACAGGAAATACCGGGATTTCCAGGCGAAGCTGATTCCGACGGTGGATCCGGAGACGGTGATCGGGGTGAGGACGCCTCAGATGCGGAATCTGGCGAAGCGCTTGTATAAGGAAACCGATCCGAACGAACTGGAGGCATTCCTGAAAGAATTGCCGCATAAGTATTTCGACGAGAATCAGCTGCACGCGTTCCTCATTTCCGAGGAGAAGGATTATGACCGGTGTGTTGCGCAGGTCAATGATTTCCTGCCGTACATCGATAACTGGGCGACGTGCGACCAGCTGTCCCCGAAGGCGTTCAAGAAGCATCGCGGGGCACTATTGAGCCACATTAAGGAATGGATAAACTCAGACCACACGTACACGATCCGTTTCGGGATCGGGATGCTGATGCAGCACTATCTGGATGACGACTTCGAGCCGGCGTATCCGGAAATGGTCGCACAGGTACGGTCTAAAGAGTATTACGTGAACATGATGATCGCCTGGTACTTCGCGACGGCCTTGGCAAAGCAGTATGAGACGGCAGTCACATATATCGAAGAGCAAAAGCTTGACGTCTGGACTCACAACAAGGCGATCCAGAAAGCGCGGGAAAGCTACCGCATCACGCCGGAGCAGAAGGAGTATCTCAAGACACTGAAGAGGAAGTAATTACATGAATAACAGCATTTGCCCGGAACAGCATTTGCTTAAAGGGCGGTTTTAGTATATAGTTTTTTTGGGATGGATGTATCGGGTGGATACATAACGAAGATAGATAGGAAACGCAGAATGAAAAAAAGAAAGAAAAGGTGGGGTGATCGTAAGGATGGAAGGCTTTTGCGTACGCGTGAACCCATGAGCGTAGTAGAAACGTTTATCCTTGTCGACAGAACCGGATCTACGAACTATATACAGGACAAGGTTGAGATCTCAAAGGCAGAGGAATACATCAGGAGAAAGCGGAAAGAAGGCCTGAACGGCTTCGGTCTGATGCATGTTATGGTGGCAACCTATGTCCGGGTCGCATCGCAGATGCCTGCAGTAAACAGATTTGTCTCCGGGCAG
>JBGUKV010000252.1:0-6028 GCA_045114655.1 Candidatus Allocopromorpha sp.
GGATAATACACCGCATCCGTTCGCAATGATCTTGATCATAGGTTACCGTTCCTGCTTTCGATCAGCCCTGCTTCCACTCACTTCTGCTTACACTCTCATTCTATCGAAGAATCGCTGCAGATGCAAACAGGAAAGAAAAGACGGCACACAAAAAGGAGCAGCCCGCGCTGCTCCTCTTGTTTGTATTGCGTTGTTTCGCTTTGTTTCGCGATTATTCCGCGATTATTTCATTCTGGCGACGACTTCCTTGACCAGTTCCCAGGTGCGCTGGGTAGAGCTGATGCTCAAGGTCTCGTTCGGTGTATGCACGTCGTTGACGTCCGGTCCGATGGAGACGCAATCCAGCCCCGGCATCTTGCCGGAGAAGTAACCGCACTCGAGGCCGGCGTGGATCGCTTCAACGATCATGTCCTTGCCGGTCTGCTCCTTGTAGACTTCGCAGATCAGATCGCGCAGAGGGGAGTCGGCCTGGTATTCCCAGCCCGGGTACGGGCCTTCTCTTCTGAGCGTTCCGCCGAGCGGCTTGATCTGGCATTCCAGACGGCGCGCCAGCATTTCACATTCGGAATCCACCGCGCTGCGGATGCAGAAAACATATTCGACTGCATCGTCAAGGGTTCTGAGAACGCCCAGGCTGAGCGATGTCTGCGGAAGCTTGTCGATTCCGTGGGTCATCTTCTCGATGCCGTTCGGCGTGCCGATGAGGTAAGCCAGAACCTTCTGGCAGGAATCGGCGTCCATCGGATCGAGAGCGCAGTCTGTTTCGCTTAAGGTCATGTCAAAGTCCGGATCGACTTTGAACTCGTGCGCGAAAGTCGCCTTGCATGCGTCGAAAACTTCGTGTGCTTTTGCAGCGGAAGCGGATGGAACTTTGATGAGCGCGGAAGCAGAGGTCGGGATGACATTGTCCGCAACGCCGCCTTCCAGGCTGACGATACGCGCACCCGCTTCTTCCTGCAGCTCATAAAGCAGTCTGCCCAAAGACTTCGCGGCATTTTCCTGTCCGAAGATGATGTCCGTGCCGGAGTGACCGCCGCGCAGGCCGAAGATCTTCACCTCGAAAGCCTGTCCGTCAAAAGCTTCTCTGCCGAACGGAATCGAACCGATCCCGGTCACGCCGCCGGCGCAGCCGACAGTAACAATTCCTTCGTCTTCGGAATCGATGTTGATGAAGCGTTTGCCCTTGAGCGGGGAAACGTCGATGGCTTCCGCGCCGTACAGGCCGGTTTCTTCTTCTGTTGTGAAGACCGCTTCTACGCGCGGGTGGGCCAGGCTGTCATCATCCAGCATCGCCAGCATGAATGCTGCCGCGATGCCGTCGTCGCCGCCGAGGGTCGTGCCTTCTGCATAGAGCAGATCGCCGTCAACAGCAAGGTCCAGACCTTCCGTTGCCATATCCTTCGTGCAGGAATCTTCCTGATTGCAGACCATATCGATGTGTCCCTGCAGGATCACAGGTTCGCTTCCTTCATAGCCTGCCGAAGCCTCTTTGATGATAATCACGTTGTTCAGCTCGTCCTGGTAGTGCTCCAGATTTCTTGCCTTTGCGAAGTCCACGAGCCAGTCGCTGAGCTGCTTGGTGTTGCCGGATCCATGGGGAATCTGACAGATCTCCTCGAAGAATCCGAGAACCTTTGCAGGTTCATATCCATTTAATACTGACATAAGTATCCTCCGTTATGAGAACATCAGCTGAATGATGAGCATGATCGCGCCGAATACGGTCAGGATCAGTACGAGCGGAATCGACAGTTTCAGCCATCTGTCGTAGGTCGTTTCAACAACTTCCAGGGACGGCATTACGATACCGGTCGGTGTGATGAATGTGATGATTCCCAGACCATATACGTATGCGGATACGATCAGCTCTCTTGGAATTCCAACAATGTCAGCCAGCGGCGCCATGATAGGAATGGACAGTACAGCCAGTCCGGATGACGAATTGATGAAGAATCCGAGGATGACGTATACCAGCATGAGCAGTACGATGAATACTGCAGGCGGCATGCCGGAAACAGCAGTGGACAGTCCCTGCAGGATCGTTCCGGAAATGTTTCCGTTGTCCAGCAGGATCGTGACCGCACGGGCAACGCCCAGGATCAGGGCAACGCCGACAAGGTCAGCTGCGCCGTTTACGAATTCACGAACGATGTTCTTCTCACCGATACCACCGATGATGCCGATCGCAACACCGGAGCACATGAACAGGATCGACAGTTCTTCGAACCACCAGCCCAGCTTCATGATGCCGAGGATCATGAGTGCGAATGTCAGAACGAAGGCCAGAAGAGCCATCTTCCTTCTGACTGTGAATTCCGGAATGTTCTCCAGATCGATGGCAGAGAACTTCTCGTGGACGAGATCTCTCTGATCGTATACCAGTGACTTTTCAGGGTCTTTCTTGATTTTGCTGGCATATCTCATCAGGTACAGAACTGTGATTGCTGTACCGAGGATCAGGCCGACCAGTCTGAAGCCGATGCCTGCGTTCATGGATGTTCCTGCAGCGTAGGATGCGATACCTACGGAGAACGGGTTGATTGTTGAGAACATGCAACCGATGGTGGATCCCATGTAGATCGCGCCGACAGCCGTAATGGCGTCATAGCCCGCTGCCAGGAACACAGGCACAAGCACAGGATACAAAGCGATGGTCTCTTCGCAGAAGCCCTCGATCGTTCCTGCCAGCGCGATCAGGCAGGTAACCAGGATCAGGATGATCTGCTCGCGGCCCTTGCATGATCTGGCCAGTGCGCCGATACCGGCGTTGAATGCGCCGATGTAGTTGATGACACCGATCGTACCACCAAGCATCAGGATAAAGAAGATGATGTCGAAACCGTCAGCAGTACCCTGTACCGGAGAGGCCAGGAATTCTTTGATGCCCTGGTGATGCGCTTCCACCTTCTGGTATGTGCCCGGAATGGACATTGGCTTGTAGATGTCGCCATTTGTGAAACTGTCGAGCCCTGCAGTGATGCCGAAGCTGTCGAGTGTTTCCTGGGTTGCCGGATATTCCTTTGTAGTGCCGGTGCCCGCCTCTTCATCATAATCTGCAGAGTATACGACGAACTGGCCGGAGCCTTCATCATATACTAACGTGTCGTAGTTACCGGCCGGGATGACCCATGACAGGATCGCCGCCAGAAGCACTACGAGGAAGCAGATCGAGAATGAAGAGAGAAAACCACGTTTTTTCTTTTCTTTTTTCTTGATCATAATATTACAATCTCCTTTCATAAAACGAACATTATATAATGTAACACTTTTTGTTCAAAAAATGAATGGGGTGAATTGTATATTTATTGCTTTTGCAAAAGCTTCAAAAGCTGGTTCAAATACAGATCAGTCCAGGGTCTGGTCGTACCAGCTCATCAGATCCCGCAGCAACGGATCGTTCACATCATAGGAAGCGCCTTCCATCTGCGCGATGGGCAGGACTTTCGGAGACGTTCCGCTGATGAACGCCGCGTCGAAGGACGCGATATCCGTTGCGGCAATCGGCTCCTCATGGACTGTGATGCCTTTGCTGTTCAGGATCTCAATGATCTTGCCGCGCGTGATGCCAGGCAGGACTTGATGAAGCGGCGAGGTATAGACCTGACTGTCTTTGATAAAGAAAACATTCGAACGGCTGCCCTCGGTGATCTGACCATTGCGGTCGACGAGGATCACTTCGTACAGACTGCGTTCCCGGATCGCCGCGTTGGTGGCGTCGCGCAGCGCCTGATCCATCATCTTGATGTTCGGGTTCTTTCTTTCGCCTTCAAAGAGTCCGGTGCGGACACCCTCTGCGTATTGCCTTGTAGATGGGTAGTGGGTCGGGTTCATGTAGAGCACGCCGTGGCCGCTGATGTCGACTTCAAGCTTGAGGTTGTGGTCTTTGATCTGGCCTTCTTCGGCAAGATCCGTGATGCTCTGTTCCAGCGTCTTATAGGTGAACGGAACCGTCTTTCCGATGGCGCCAAGAGACCCTTCAAGGCGCGCAAAGTGTTCCGGCAGGAACTGCGGTCTGCCGTTCATGAGACGGATGACTTCGTAGACGGACGGGATGTCGAGACCGCCCATCATGATGACCGATTTGAAAGTCTGAATGAGTTCTTTGACTGTTTCGCTGAGCTGCCCGGAGGGGATCTGGTCGTAGGACAGTGTGAGATAGATCTGGCCGTTGCTGTTCAGCTGGCTGACGCCCCGGACCTTGACGCCAAGATCGGCAGCAGACGCGATCATGCGGTCCGTCATTTCAAGACGGATTTCTTCGGAACGCTCCTCGCCGGAGGTGCCCAGGCAGATCGTGCGCGCGTGGGTGTCGATCTTCAGCATTACATTGACGCCGGACTGGGTGTTTTCGACAGTGATGAAACTGCCGTTCGGATCGCATGTGTTGATAGCTTCCAGAACGATCTGCAGCTTCTCTGCGTAGAGTGCTCTGACGCGGTTCAGATTGTCCTGATAGAAGCCCTCGTGCATGAAGCGGGCCAGTGTTAACTGTTCTGTCTTGGAACAGGTCTGGTCGTACTCGTCTTTGATCCTGCTGAAAAGTTTTGCCATGTCTTCAGGCAGCACCATGTAACTGATGCGCACGGCCGGGAAAAGGGTAGGGCTGAAGGTGCCCATATAGACGACGCGTTCCCCGCCGTCGAGCCCCTGAAGTGTAGGAGCGGTTTCATCTGCATTGCTGAGCGTGCTGTTGTAGTCGTCCTCGATGATGAGACTGTCATTTTCCTCCGCCCAGTCGAGGAGCAGATACCGGTTGCTGACCGGCATGAAAGCGCCCGTCGGGAACTGGTTCTGCGGGCACACATACGCCGCCGTGCGGATGTTCGTCGGCAGCTTTTCGATGGCAAGTCCGTCATCCTTCACAGGGATGTTGCTGATGCTGAATCCCCAGTCTCTCAGGATGCTTCTGACCGGCGTGTATCCGGGTTCTTCCGTGCAGACATGCTCGATCCCCATCAGCTTTAGGATTCTGGCCAGATGGTTGAACAGCTGCTGCGCGCCGGCGCTGATGATGACCTGGTTCTGATTGCAGACCACGCCCCTGGACCGGTACAGGTAATCCGCGATCTCCGCCCGTAGTACAGGCTCGCCCTGCTTGTCGCTCTCCGTGAGAAGCTCCTGGGGCATTTCATGCAGGACCTGGGTCATGCACTTCTCCCACTTCTCGAAATCAAACGACGCCGGATCAGTCAGCATCGGGGACTGACCGGATCCGGTTGCTGTTGCCGTTGCTTCGGCCGCCTTGGCCGTTGCTTCCTTGGCCTCTGCTGCCGTTGTCGCTTCTTCTGCTTCTACTGCTTCTGCTTCTACCGCTGTTGCTTTGTCTGCCGCGTTCTGTAACTCCATCTGTGTGCTCCGTTCCTATAACTTGTGTTTTCGCTAACTCATTATAGAACAAGCCTCGCCAGCGGTCAATTTTGACTCGGGAGAAGAAAGAGCGGAAGTGATTCTTCGTGTTAACTCCTGCAATAGTGTCTGTAGGGGTGCTTGATGATTCCGGTTTCCTGTGTAACCACTCGTCGATGCTCGCAGGCCTTGATACTGCGTTTGGCTGGTGGTTAGATTACTCAATGATGTCTGTTTCAACCACCGGTCACTTCTTGAAACCCTTGATACTGCGTCGGGCCGGTGGTTAGATTATTCAACGATGCCTGTCTCAACCACCAGTCACTTCTTGAAACCCTTGATACTGCGTCGGACCAGTGGTTAGATTATTCAACGGTGTCTGTCTCAACCACCAGTCGCCTCTTGAAACCCTTGATACTGCGTCGGGCCGGTGGTTAGATCACTCAACGTTGCCTGCCTCAACCACCTGTCACTTCTTGAAATCCTTGATACTACGTTGGACCAGTGGTTGAGGAATAGTCGAAACCCGCTTATAACCACTAGTTGAAACCCGAAACTTCTGACGAAAAGTTGAATAATCCGTGCCGTATTGATAAGATAAGAAAAAAGGAGAACATCAGGTATTCGATATGAAACAGGAAACCATCGAACGCATCCGTAAATTCACCGAAGACCGGGATTG
>JBGUKV010000253.1:0-3233 GCA_045114655.1 Candidatus Allocopromorpha sp.
ACCACGATCGTACCCATATTTGCGGTAATCCACTCCATGCCCTCACCTCCTGTTCAACGCCGGCACTGCGAGCCGCGCGCATGTGCATCTATTTATGAATATGCCAAAATACAGTTTTATCATGACAGTATTTTGACATATTCTCCTAATAAACGTCAACTAACGTCAAATCTTGAGTGCTGCTGTATTGAGCCTGGTCGCCTCTTTATACGGTCTAAAGAGCATATACAATGTGCCGGCAAGGACAACCAGTGCGGCAACAAGACCGATGGGATGCATATTTCCTGTCAGCGCGCTGCCAATCTGGTAAATGACGAGGGACGCCAGATACGCGAATCCGCACTGATAACCAATTGCGAACCAGGTCCACTTGGCGCTGTTCATCTCTCTCTTGATGGCGCCGATGGCTGCAAAGCAAGGCGCGCACAGAAGGTTGAATACCAGGAAACTGTAGCCGGCCAGTGCGGACATATCTGCCTGCAGATTGGCCCAGATTTCTTCACCCATTTCCGATACTTCGCCGTATTTGTAGAGAATACCAAACGTACCTACAACATTTTCCTTGGCGATCAGACCTGTGACCGCTGCCACGGCAGGCTTCCAGGAACCCCAGCCAAGAGGTGCAAAAATCCATGCAACCATATTTCCGAGCGCCGCAAGAATGGAGTGCTCCATGAAGTCTTCTTCCGGAAGCATCATGAAGGAACCCTCATAGAAACCAAAGCTGGACATAAACCATACAAGGATGGTTGCCAGAAGAATAACGGTTCCCGCTTTTTTGACGAACGAAGAAGCTCTCTCCCAAACGCTGTGGAAAACGCTGGAAAGTGTAGGAATATGATAAGCAGGAAGCTCCATAACAAAAGGTGCGGGATCGCCTGCAAACATCTTCGTTTTCTTTAAAATGATACCGGATATAACGATTGCGGCAATACCTACTACATAGGCGCTCCAGCCAATCAGAGCGCTGTTGCCAAACAGGGCGCCGGCAATCAGACCGATGATAGGAAGCTTAGCGCCGCAGGGAATGAACGTCGTCGTCATGATCGTCATACGGCGGTCTCTCTCATTCTCGATCGTACGGGAAGCCATAACGCCGGGAACGCCGCAGCCGGTACCGACCATCATAGGAATGAAGGACTTTCCGGACAGTCCGAATCTTCTGAAAATGCGGTCCATAATGAACGCGATTCTTGCCATATAGCCGCATCCCTCAAGGAATGCAAGGCAAATGAACAGAACGATCATCTGGGGAAGGAAGCCGAGGACGGCGCCGACGCCGGCCACAATACCATCCAGAATCAGGCCATTCAGCCAATCTGCCGTACCGATGCTCTCAAGGAATCCTCCTACGGCACCGGGAACGATTTCACCAAAGAGAACGTCATTGACCCAATCTGTTCCCATCGTGCCGATCGTATTGATGGCCAGATAGTAGACCACCCACATGACAAGAAGGAAAATCGGGATTGCCGCGAAGCGGTTGGTCACAATGCGGTCGATCCGGTCGGAGATGGTCATACTGCCTGCATTCTTTTTGACATAGCTGCCGCTCAGAATATTCGCAATGTAGTCGTATCTCTCGTTGGTGATGATGCTCTCAGAGTCGTCGTCAAGAGCGGTCTCTGCTTCCGAGATGATCTTCTCTGCCGCCTCTTTGTCATAAGAAATCTGCTCGCCGATCTTCTCATCTCTTTCAAAGACCTTGATCTCATACCAGCGCTCTTTGTCCATAGGTACATTACTGAGAACAGAGCGCATACTGGCAAGGATGCCCTCTACTTCACTGCTGAACTTGGGAGGAACGGGCGCTATTTTCTTCTTGGCCGAATCGATGGCCGCCTGGGCGACAAGATCGATGCCTTTTCCCTTCAGGGCAGAAATCTCAATGATCGGAATGCCAAGATGATCCGACAGGGATTTTACATCGATATGGTCGCCGTTCTTTTCAATGATGTCCATCATATTGAGTGCGACAACAACCGGAATGCCGAGCTCCATGCACTGCGTCGTCAGGTAAAGATTTCTCTCGAGATTGGTCGCATCTACGATATTGAGGATTGCATCCGGCTTTTCCTTTAACAGATAATTTCTTGCAACAACTTCTTCCAGTGTATACGGAGACAGAGAATAGATGCCGGGAAGGTCTGTTATAATGACGTCCTTCTGTTTTCTGTATCTGCCTTCTTTTTTCTCGACGGTTACACCCGGCCAGTTACCGACGTACTGCGTCGCACCGGTCAGTGCATTGAATAATGTTGTTTTACCGCAGTTGGGGTTTCCCGCAAGTGCAATTGTTATACTCATTGAATTTTTTCCTCTTTTCTATTCATTATTTCGTATTTATAGCTGTATTCATAAATACGTGGCTTATAATCTCTGATCTGTGTTCGATGCTCAGTCTGCAATTTCCACCATCTCGGCGTCTGCTCTTCTGACTGTGAGCTCATATCCTCTGACATTGACTTCCACAGGATCGCCCAGAGGCGCTACCTTGCGGACAAAAATCTCTGCCCCTCTGGTAATTCCCATATCCATGATCCTTCTCTTCACGGCCCCTGTTCCATGGAGCTTTACGACCTTGACTGTCTCGCCGACTTGAACATCCTTTAATGTTCTCATTTACTGTTTCCTCCTCTTTTCTATTGATCATTGCCTTTGAAGAACTATGATTCAATTTCTATGATTCTTGTTTAAACCATGATCCTTCTGGCAAGAACATCGCTGATCCCGACTCGCACGTTTTTGACATTGACGATCACGCTGCCGTTGTTGACAGAAATCAGTGTGACCTTGGCGCCGGGAACAAATCCCATTGATGAAAGGTGCGTTCTCACTTCGTCATTGCCGCCAATCTTTCTGATTTCATATTCACATCCTGCGTCTCCGAGTACTAAAGGCATCATATATGTATCCTCTCCTTATGGTGCAAAGAATTAATGTCAGGTTATATATCATTAACTTCATACTATTATAGCAATGAATCGCGTTAGTGTTAATAAACACAATTAGACAAACTTAACTTCAATTAGACATATAAAACTTAGTTAAGATTGACAAATTATATAAAATGCAAACGAAAAGCCTCGCATTATTACCAATGCGAGGCTTTGATTTTTGTCTATTATTTACAAATTATACTTTTTACTGTTCTGCAGACTCTGTATCCTGGTCCTGTCCTTCCACGTCGTTGTCGCGAACCTTAGCAATCTGTACGACCTTGACGCCTTCAT
>JBGUKV010000254.1:0-2791 GCA_045114655.1 Candidatus Allocopromorpha sp.
AATCATGAATATATTGAACTGCTCAGTGGAGAAGGGAATCCTTCGGATAAGTTCTGGGCGCTGGAGGAACGGATACGCCAGGATAAGAAAGACAGTGGTGTTCAGGCTGAAATGAGCCGTTCTAAAATGAAATTCATCCTGATGGATCTTCTGGATGAAGGCGCAATCACTGCAGCAGATTTGAACGGATTCAGTGATGATCTGCGGGATTCGCTGCTCACTTACATAGAACTCAGGAAGAGACGTGAGAACCAATAAAATGCTGGAAACAAAAAGACTGATCCTGCGCCGTTGGGAAGAAAGCGACGCGAAAAACTTATATGAATACGCCAAAGACCCGGATGTCGGCCCGATCGCCGGATGGCCGCCACACCAGAGCGTCGCCGAAAGCCTGGATGTGATTCGGGATGTCTTCAATGGGGCGGAAGCATATGCTATCTGTTTCAAATCGGATGGTAAAGCTATCGGTGCGATCGAACTCAAGCTGGATGGCCATACTGATCTGACCGAGCGGGACGATGAATGCGAGCTCGGGTACTGGCTTGGCAAACCTTTCTGGGGACAGGGGATTATGCCCGAAGCGGCCAGAGAAATGCTTCGTCATGCCTTCATGGATCTGAGCATGCAGAAGGTCTGGTGTGGCTATTATGATGGCAATACCAAATCAAAGCGCGTACAGGAAAAATGCGGATTCTGCTATCAGTGGACCACAAAGGACGTGGATGTTCCTCTGATGCACGAGAAACGGACTGGCCATGTGAACCTGATGACAAAGGACATGTGGCTTCAGCAGGAAGAAGCTGATAATTGATGAAGATCATGATAAGCGCCTGTCTGGCGGGTGAGAATTGCAAGTATAACGGCGGCAATAACCGGAATGAAAAGGTTCTGCAGCTGATGGCGGAAAATGAAGTGATTACGGTCTGCCCGGAGCAGATGGGCGGGCTTCCGACGCCGCGCGTTCCGTCCGAGATCAGGGAAGGTGTCGTCACGGCAAAGGATGGCCGGATCGTGGACACAGAATTCCGTGCCGGTGCGTCGAAGTGCCTTGAGATTGCCAGGCGTGAACAGCCGGAACTGATTGTGCTGCAGTCACGAAGCCCGAGTTGTGGCGTAAAGCAACGGTATGACGGGACATTTTCCGGAACACTGGTGGATGGTGCCGGTGTGACTGCGCAACTGTTGATGGAAAATGGCTTCCGCTGTGTGGATGTGGAGGATCTGTAAATGAGCAAAAGAAAACGAGTTTTTATAATTTTTGCGGCTCTTCTCCTTCTGTTGACAGCCTGTTCCTCCGGCGGTCAGGTCATGGACGGTGAGGATATGGTCCGCAGCTATACGCAGATCTCGCAGGATGAAGCAAAACAGATGATGCAGCAGGACGATGGCCATGTCATCGTCGACGTCCGGCGGCCGGATGAATTCGCGGCCGGGCATATTCCCGGAGCCATTTGTATCCCGAATGAAACCATCGGATCGGATCAGCCGGAAGAACTTCCGGATCTTGCTCAGGTCATCCTGGTGTACTGCCGCAGCGGAAACCGCAGCAAGCAGGCCGCGCAGAAGCTTTTTGATATGGGCTACACGAACGTCTATGAGTTCGGCGGTATCATTGACTGGACCGGAGAAGTCGTTACGGAGACGCCGGATGCAGACAGTTCTCAGGAAAGCGAGTCGGAAACACAGGATACAGATTCCCCACAGGAAAGTGAGCCGGAAGCACAGATGACAGACGAGGAGAAAACAGATATGAAATTGAAGATCGGAGACGCGGAAGTCCCTGTGACCTGGGAAGAAAATGAATCCGTAGATGCCCTGGCGGCACTGGCTGCAGAAGGGCCGCTGACCATTCAGCTGTCCATGTACGGAGACTTCGAGCAGGTTGGGCTGATCGGTCAGAGCATCATAAGTGATGATCAGCAGACGACCACACAGGCCGGTGATGTCGTCCTGTATTCCGGTGATCAGATCGTCGTCTTTTACGGCTCCAATTCCTGGGCTTATACCCGGCTGGGCCATGTGGACCTGTCTCAGAAAGAGATGGAGGATCTGCTTGGAAACGGTGATGTCATGCTGACACTTCAGATGGGAGGATCACGATGAAAGTATTGATCTTAAACGGAAGTCCCAGGCCAAAGGGCAATACAAAACAGATGATAAAAGCCTTTTGTGAAGGCCTTGAAACTGCCGGTCATGAATATGGCGTATATGATGTCTGTAAGATGAATATCCATGGCTGTCTTGCCTGCGAGTACTGCCACACCAAAGGAAACGGCCAGTGCGTGCAGAAGGACGACATGCAGTATGTTTATGGGCAGTTGCAGGAGGCAGAGATGCTGGTGATTGCTTCGCCGATCTACTACCACGGCCTTTCCGGCCAGCTGAAATGCGTTATCGACCGCTTCTATGCGGCGGCATACCCGAATAAGCCGGCGAAGCTGAAGAAAGTTGCAATGTTCCTGAGCTCCGGTGATCCGGATATGTATGACGGTGCTCTTTTCTCTTATCAGGGAGATTTTCTGGATTATCTGCAGCTGGAAGGCATGGGGGTATTTACCACAGATGGCTATGATCCAGGCGTGTCGGAGGCGAAGCTGGAAGAACTGAGGGCGTTTGGAGCGTCTCTATAGTTAAAGAGAAGGAGCCATGTATCCGGAACTTACAGCTCCGAAAAGAGAGTATTTAGACCGGACAGTTTTGTCTGACCATACGAAATACGGCATTTGGTCGCTTTGTGTCGTGTTATTTCAGATGTTCCGGGCGTATTCTGCGGTTGGAAAGGAGGGAAAGG
>JBGUKV010000255.1:0-6310 GCA_045114655.1 Candidatus Allocopromorpha sp.
TTCAAGGAAACAGCAGGCGGCAGCGTGGTCCTGCTGCGAATTCGCGTCGTCCGGGTCAAACCCGTAGAATTTCTTGAAGGCCGCGCGATACGCTTCGTTGGACTCGTAGATCGCAAGTCCGAGCGCAAACACGTAGACGGAGTGGGAATAGTGGTCGCGGTGCTTCATCAGGAGCGAACTGCCATTGGCCTCGTATTCCGAGAGAAGTTCTACCATTTTCTTTGATTTTCCGTAATGTCCGATGAACATTTCCAGGAAACAGTAGTAGATCTCATAGGCATCCTCCGCAACACCGGAGTCAATGAACTCTTCCAGTTCCCTCTCAAGGCACAGACGGTTGATATCCATCTGCATGTTATAGGGGATCTGACCGGGCAGAAGGCTCGTCCCCTTATAGCTTCCGCTCTTGTCTTCTTCCGCTTCAATATCCGGGTCGAAGCCGAGGCCTTCGCATCTTTCATGCAGGAAACGGAGCGCAAGAGCTTTCAGGCCGAAATCGTTATCCTGATATCGGCTTCCCGGCTGCACGGGACCGCACTCCTGCCCGTAGAGACTCTCATTTTTCCTCTGCATCTTTTCCAGCGCTGTATATGCCATATCATCACCCTCTCAGCCTGTTCTGTATAGGAGATCATTTATTTACGGACACAAACCTGATAATTAATAATAACAAAGAAAAGCTGCAGTTTCCACCGATTGCAGTGCCGGCCGGTTGTGTTAATATAACTAATGCTCAATGTAATAAGTATAGTGACAGATGCGGTATTTTTTGCTGCAAATAAACGCAAAGGGAATCTGTTCAAAAAAAGCGTGCCGCTAAGGTGCAGGTTTTGAACCTTCACACTTAATGCGACACGCCTTTCACTTTTTAGTTTACAAACGATTTTGTCATCCTTCTTGCAAGCGATATTTTGTCACAGAAAACTCTGCCTCCCCGTCCACGTAGAACGAGATCCCGTCTGCGCGTACGTCCGTATAGAAAGTGATCGTCATGACCTTCTCTCCACCGTTTACAAAGACTTCCGCGCTGAACCGGTCCAGAATGATCCGGAGCTTTAATATGCCGTGTCTCGGTTTCGCGTAGGCCCTTCTCTGATGGATGATCGCCCTCCTCGAGCCGGAGAATTTGCGGTCGACCTTCAGAGTTGACTCCGCAGGACGGAAGCTGATGCCTGTATGATGCCGGTAGTCCCTTGCGAAGTGGATAGCAAATTTCTGGAAGGGATAATGCCCGTCTTCGTCATCTTCTATGACCTTGAGTTCCAGCTCCATATCCACGAGCCTTCCTCTGATCCCGTCGAGCTCGATCTCTTCGTCCCGGATCCGTACATTCTCGTAGCTCACCTTATCCCTTCTCATAGAGAGAAGTTCCCGGATCGGCCACTGATAAAGCCTGCCGCCCCTGATGGACAATTCCCTGGGCAGCGTCATCTGCCCGAACCAGGGGATGCTCTTCGTGTGCAGATTGCAGGTGTCCCAGTTCTGCATCCATGCGATCATGATCCTGCGTCCGTCAGGTGCAAGGACCGTCTGCTCCGCGTAGAAATCAATCCCGTAATCCACGCTCTGGTCCGCCTCGGGCACAAATTCTCCGGTCTCATGATCGTACTCCCCGATCAGGCAGAAAGTCCCGTTGCCGTTATGATATTCCAGCCCGTCAGGCAGCATGTCCATCGCACTCGCCAGGATCACCTTTTTCCCGTCCAGTTCAAAGAGGTCCGGGCACTCCCACATTCTCCCGATCCGGTAACCGTTGACTGCGATCTTCTTCTCGAATTTCCAATGGTACGGGTCCTTTGCCGTAAACAGCAGGATCTGGCCGCCTTCCTCTTCTTCGTGGATCATCGTGGTAGCCAGAAGGCCGTCCGAATTGTCCGAATTGCGGTCATGCAGCACTTCTTTTTGCTTGCGGAGGGAGTAGCTCACAGCCGCGGCTTTGAACGTGCCGTCTTCCTCCTGCCAGATCCGCGGATCCCTGAAGTCATACTTGCTGCATTCCTCAGGCAGGTCCTCAAAGGTAATGACGGGATTGCCCGCGTATTTGGTATAATTTTCCCCATCTCCGAAAGCGACGCACTGAGTCTGCACTTCGAGATTTCTATCGCCCAGCGTCATCTCTTTACACACGCCGGTGTACATGAGCATATGCGTGCCGTCCTTCATCTCCAGGGCGCCGCCGGAAAAGCAGCCGTCCCTGTCATAAGGTCCGTCCGGCGCCAACACGGCAGGCATGTATTTCCAATGCAGCAGATCCTTGCTCACAGCATGTCCCCAGTGCATCGGACCCCAGTGCGAGTCGTAAGGGTGATATTGGTAAAAGAGATGGTACTCTCCTTTATATCGTGAAAAGCCGTTGGGATCGTTCATCCACCCGACGCGGGACGACAAGTGAAAAGCCGGTCTCTCCTCCGGCAGGATCTTCTTCTCGAATTCTTCTTCGTATCTTCGGGCATCTCTGAGTGCCTGACTGCTCATTTCTAACCTCCCTGTCGGTTTTTGCTCGCTGCGTATTTCCAACTACTAATAACAGAGCAGGCGCTATGCGCCTGCACTGCTATTATTTCTTCATTCTTTTTTAAAGTCTGATTCTTCCAAACGCCAAACCTTAATACTCGAGATTCTTGTCTGTTTCCTTAGAGAAAACGTGTGCGACATTGCCGGCAAACGTAAAGTGGACAAGATCTCCGTAATTGTAATTGTTCTCCATGTCAAGGGTCGGAACGATGATAATGACGTCACGGCCATTAGCGTTGACATGCAGGTGCACAGAGGAGCCCATCATCTCGCTGACATCCACTTTGGCGGGAATGCCGCTGTCTGAAACATGTGTATGCTCAGGACGGACGCCAAGTGTGACCGGCTGGCTCTGGACATTGTTCTTCAAAAGACGGGCTGTCTTCTTCTCATCCAGCTGAACCTTTACGCCGCCCAGCTCTACGAAGAAATTGTTTCCCTCACGCTTGAGCTCTGCGTCGAAGAAGTTCATAACAGGCATGCCGATGAATCCGGCGACAAAGAGGTTTGCAGGATGGTTGAAAACTTCCTGAGGTGTTCCGATCTGCTGGATGTAGCCATCGCGCATGATAACGATACGATCGCCCAGGGTCATAGCTTCCGTCTGGTCGTGAGTAACATACATGAAGGTCGTATTAATGCGCTGGCGCAGCTTGATGATCTCAGCGCGCATTTCGTTGCGGAGCTTCGCATCCAGGTTGGACAGAGGCTCGTCCATCAGCATGACCTTCGGAGCACGTACGATCGCGCGGCCAATGGCGACACGCTGGCGCTGGCCGCCCGAGAGAGCCTTCGGCTTACGTTCAAGATACTGAGTGATATCAAGGATCCTCGCTGCTTCGCGGACCTTCTTGTCAATCTCATCCTTAGGCGTATGACGGAGCTTTAAGGAGAATGCCATGTTTTCATACACTGTCATGTGCGGATACAGAGCATAGTTCTGGAAGACCATGGCGATATCACGATCCTTCGGAGCCACGTCATTCATGACCTTGCCGTCGATGATCAGCTCGCCGCCTGAGATTTCTTCAAGGCCGGCGACCATGCGCAGAGTGGTGGACTTACCGCAGCCTGAAGGGCCTACCAGTACGATAAACTCCTTGTCCTTGATGTCAAGGCTGAACTGCTGCACTGCCACAACACCTTCGTCTGTGATCTGCAGATTGATTTTCTTTTCCGGTTCATCGGCGTTGTTTTTCTTGTTTTTCTTCTTATCCTCGCCGCTGATATAGGGATAAACTTTTTTGATGTTTTTGAGCTGAACACTCGCCATGTCATATTTGCTCCGGGCGTTCTGCCTCCGCAAGGAACGTCCTCGCACGGGCTTTTGCCTCGTGCCTTACGGCAGGTCTCCACACTGCCGCAGCCCGAGCAGGGCTTTTCCTCCTTTCTTTCATGTCCGGCAGTCCAAAAAGTGGAGTGGTCTGCCGCCATGGAATTAAGCTTTTTTTAATATCACTTCATGGTTATTCGTATGCTCTTAGGCGGTGTCCAAAATGATGAGAGAATGCTCTCATCATTTTGGATCACCACTAAACAAGGGGGATTAGTCTGCAGATAATGCGTTGTCAGAAGCAGAATCTACATACTTCTGGAAGATCGCAAGGTACTCGTCCAGTTTGTAGGCCTGCAGATCGCTCTGAAGCTGATTCCACTGTGCTTCTGTAAAGCCGTTCATGATACCGTCTGCTCTGGCAGTCTTGATGCATTTGTCGATGTCAGCACTCAGGTTGGACAGAGTCTTTGTATCATCAGCACTCATAAATACGTTCGGGAAAACATACTTGGTGTGCATGTCGGGTGTGTAAATGTCCTTGATCCAGTTCAGGCGATACTGCGCGTCATCCGGGCAAGTTACATATACGCCGTAGTAGCTGTCGAGAACAGCCAGAGGGCCGTCAACCATCTCAGCTTCACGAACTTCAACAGGAGAAGCATCGCCAAGAGGCGCATGCTGGAGCATCGGCTCACCCTTGTCGTTGGTACCCATTACGAAGATATCGAATTCGTCGTCTTCTCCGTAGGTTCCCCAGTTGTTCTGAGGGGACTGAAGCGGATCATACATCTGGTCGAACCATGCGCAGATCAGGGCAGGGTTCTTGGCATTTGCAGTCACAACAGCGCCGCGGCCGCGGTCGAAACCGGAAGTGTAGGAGCCATTCTGAGGAGTAAGATTGAGGACATCCGCCGTCAGCATAGGCATAGGCTGCCAGTCGCCGGTATTGTTGATGATGTCATCCATGCTGATATTAACAATGTTTGCTACGTCCCAAGAGAAGCAGACGCCAAAGCGGCCGGACTTACCCTTAGCAACATAGGTGGACCATTCCTGTGTGAACGCATCAGGATCGATCAGGTTCTCGGTGTAAAGTTTGTGGAGCCATTCCACCCCCTTGCGCCAGCCTTCTGTGGTAGCTGTGCAGACAACCTTCTTGTTGTCGTCGATAACAATGTGACGGCCGGGATCCGGATCGCCGTAGCCTTCTCCGAAACCGTTGCAGAGAATTGTGCAGTCCTCATTGCCGCCGCTGATGATGCAGGACATAGGGACGATGTCGCCATCGATATTGAATTCCTTCTTCAGTGCATCGGCATTGTCGCGGAAAGCGATCAGAACCTGCTCGAACTCATCGGTTGTCTTGGGCATTTCAAGTCCAAGGAAGTTGAGCCATGCAACGTTGATGAAAGGCATATTACCGATTGTCTGGATAGCGGTCTTACCGACACCGAGCTGCTCGATCCAAGGCAGAGTCCAGATATGTCCGTTCTCGTCTGTGCACATGTCACGATACTCAGGAGCCTGTTCGAAGACCTTGCAGAGGTTCGGCATATAATTGTCAATGTAATCCTCAAGCGGGATGATAACGCCCTGCTTAGCATACTTGAGAATATCGGTATCACTAAGGCCTGCAGGGGAGATGAACTCCGGAAGGGTCTTGATGTTGGACATTTCAAGCGCGATCTTATCGCTCCACTGGTCGCCCTGGATGCTCTTCCAATTTACATGGACGTTTGTCTTTTCCTCAAGGCGCTTGTAGATAGTACGGTTGTTTGGTTCAGCCTCTGTGCCGGCCGCATATCTTGTAAGACCGGAGATTTCTGCCTTTTCCGCCAACGGGAATGTAATGGATTCAGCATCAACAGTTTCCGCCGGAGCAGCAGCCGCACCGCCGCCGGACGAAGAGGAACCGCCGCCGCAGCCTGCCAGCAGAGTGACCGACATAGCAGCCGTCAGCACTAATGCTAATATTCTTCTAGTTTTCATGATTTTCTCCTTTTGGTTTTGAATATCTCACTTCCGTCAAAATATTACTCAGCCTTTGACTGCGCCGGCCATAATGCCGTTGTCAAAATACTTCTGGAAGAAGGGATACATTATCATTAAGGGCAAACTTGAAATGATGATCGTCGCGTATTTTAACAGTTCGGCCAGCTGCGCACGAGCGGCAGTGGACTGCATGTCAGAGACCATGCCGGGCTCGGGTTGGCTTTGGATCAGTATTGCGCGAAGTACCAGCTGCAACGGCTGCTTCGATGCGCTGTTGAGGTAGATCATAGCGTCGAAGTAGCTGTTCCACATACCGACAAACTGCCACATAGAGATCGTAGCAATGATCGGTGTGCAGACAGGCAGAAGGATCTGGAAGAAGTAGACCATCTCGGTCGCACCGTCGATCTCCGCCGCTTCCTGCAGGTCGCGGGGAATTCCCATGTAGTAGGTACGGGCGATGATCATGTTCCACACACTGAAGGCTCCGGGGATGAGGATCGCCCAGATGGTATCCAGCATGCCCAA
>JBGUKV010000256.1:0-36028 GCA_045114655.1 Candidatus Allocopromorpha sp.
CTTCCGGTACTGCGGCGGCCTCTGTTGCAAAAGCAGTCAGGGAACCAGACGGTACATATGAGTATGTCTTCCGGCAGCCGGACGGCACACTCTATTCCGCAGTAACGAAACTTGACGGGAAATTCACAGAAGTGAAACTCGGAGGCATTATCGAAATGACAGATATCCTCCATGTAGAAGTATAGACCTGATAATATAGACTTAGAAAGGAAAGAGAAGAATGGACCCAAGAATCAAGCAACTGGCAGATTTACTCATTGATTACTCGTGCGACGTGCAGCCGGGTGACAAGGTGCTCATAGACTACGAAGGCGAATGTTCCAAAAATCTCGCTCGTCAGCTGATCAAGAATGTATATGCTAAGGGAGGTCTCCCATACGCGCAGATCCGGGACGCCGCCATCACCAGAGAGATCCTGCTTGAATGCACGGAGGAGCAGATCAAATTCAAAGATGAGATCGATCTGGCGCAGATGAAGGGCATGCAGGCTTATATCGCGATTCGCGCAGGAAATAACACTGCAGAACTCTCCGACGTGCCGTCAGAGAAACTGAATCTCTATAACAGACTGACTCAGCCGACCTTGGATTACCGTGTCAATGAAACCAAGTGGGTCGTGCTCCGGTACCCAAACTACTCTATGGCGCAGCTGGCAGGCAGCAGTTTGGAGAAGTTCGAGGATTTCTATTTTGACGTATGCACGCTGGATTACAAGAAGATGAGCAAGGCAATGGATCCGCTCGTCGATTTGATGAACCGGACAGACAAGGTCCGTATCGAAGGACCCGGAACCGATCTCACATTCTCGATCAAAGGCATCGGCGCAGTCAAGTGCGACGGAAGAATGAATATTCCGGACGGAGAGGTCTACACAGCACCAGTGAGAGAGTCCATGAACGGCGTGATATCCTATAATACGCCGTCTGAAGAGCAGGGCTTCACCTATGAAAATATTGTGTTCGAAGTCAAAGACGGTAAGATCGTAAAGGCAACATCGAACGATGACAAAAAGATCAATGATTTGCTGGATGTGGATGAGGGCGCGAGATACTTCGGAGAATTTGCGCTCGGCGTGAATCCGTACATTCTTCATCCGATGAAGGATACGCTCTTCGACGAGAAAATAGCAGGTTCCTTCCATCTGACCCCAGGTATGTGCTATGAAGACGCCCCGAACGGAAACACCTCGGCAAACCACTGGGATCTTGTGATGATCCAGAGACCGGAATACGGCGGAGGCAGGATCTGGTTCGACGATGTTCTGATCCGAGAAGATGGGATCTTCGTACTGCCGGAACTTGCCGGGCTAAATCCGGAGAATCTGAAATAGGAAAAGGCTATGGCAAACTTTACGGAACGGGCAATCATTGAAACGCTCAATGAAATGCTGAAAAAGCATCCCATCGACAAGATCACAGTCAAGGATCTGACAGAAGAGTGCGGAATCTCGCGGAATACGTTTTATTATCATTTCCACGACCTGTATGAAGTGCTGACAAAGACGTTCCTGCATGAACTTGATGCGATTCTGCAGTCGCACCATGAGGAGGACTCATGGGAGCAGACGTTCATAGAACTTCTGAGTTATATTTATGAAAACAAGGCGGCAATCAATCATATTTACTGGTCTGTAGACAGTGACGCACTTGACAGATTCCTGGGAGAAGTAGTATATAATTATACACGTGGAATAGTTGAGGAGGAGAGCGGCAAAGGCCGCTTTCATGAAAGGACGATATCTCTTGCGGCGGATTTCTATAAGAACGCGCTGCTGGGAGCGGTCCTGGGCTGGATCGAAAATGACATGAAGGAGAGTCCGGAGGAACTGGCGCATCTGTACAACAGTGTGTTCAAAGGGACGATCGACAGTCTTCTATCCAGTATCGAACGCGTCGTATGAAGGAATGCAGTGAGGCAATGCATTCTGAAAGCGTCAGGTGATCTGAGTTTATATTTGGACAAATCAGTTAGAGTGCACAAAATTTGTACACTCTAATTTTATTGTGTATACAAAGTCCATAGGGCTTTTGGTAGTATTACACTGCGGCAATGCAAAAAATATGACATGAAGGATACAGGCTTTCTGGAGGAGGGAAATGCTTAAGTTCGGACGAGCTGTAGTGAAAAAAAGAATCATTATCCTGATCATCGGACTAGTTCTTCTGGTTCCGTCTGCGATCGGATTTCTGAAAACAGGCGTAAACTATGACGTTCTGCTGTATTTGCCTGATTCCATGGAAACCGTGCAAGGGCAGGATATCCTGCTTGACGAATTCGACAAGGGCGGTTTCGCCATGGTCATGTTCAAGGGTATGAGCAACAAGGATATTGATAAATGCTGCCGGAAGATCGAGAAAATCGATCATGTGGACAGCGTGATTTCCTATGACACACTTCTTGGGCCGCAGATTCCGGGTATCATCATGCCCGGGGAGATTCAGGAAATCTATGAGGACAAGGACGACGATACGACCCTCGCAGCCGTATTCTTCAATACGCCGACATCAGACGAAGGATCGATCCAGGCCGTTCAGGAGATCCGAAAAGAGTGCGGCAAGCAGTGTTATGTCAGCGGCATGAGTGCCTTTGTAACTGACTTGAAAGAAGTGTCAGAGCACGAGGAACCGATCTATGTCGCTATCGCCGTGGTTCTGGCAACACTTCTGATGGCGCTGCTGATGGATTCCGCCTTCGTATCGGTCGTGTTTGTGCTGGGCATCGGCATGGCCATCATCTTCAACATGGGCAGCAATCTCTTCCTTGGAGAGATCTCTTATATCACAAAGGCAATCGCCGCAGTTCTCCAGCTGGCCGTTACCATGGACTATTCCATCTTCCTGTGGCACAGCTATGAGGAGCATCGGTTCGATCTGGGGATGGACCGGGAGGAAGCGATGGCGAACGCCATTGCCAAGACACTCGTGTCTGTAACAGGCAGTTCCATTACGACCATCGCTGGATTTTTGGCGCTTTGCTTCATGACATTCACGCTGGGACTGAATCTTGGCATCGTAATGGCCAAAGGCGTACTGCTTGGTGTCATTACAAGTGTCACGATCCTTCCGGCACTGATTCTCGGTTTCGAAAAACCGATTTTCAAGACAAAGCATAAACCGCTGATGATCGACTTCAAGCCTCTTTCCGGATTCATCGTCAGGAGACCTGCTTTGTTCCTGATCATCTTCCTGGTACTTCTGGGACCGGCGCTCTTCGGATATACCCATACAGAGACTTATTACAAACTGGACGAAGGCGTCCCGCAGGATCTGCCGTTCGCAGTATCCAATGAGATGCTGCGGGAGGATTTCGGCATTGCCACGCAGCATATGATCCTGATGGATTCCGATATCCCGCAAAAAGAAGTGCGGGCTATGATGAAGGATATCGAGGACGTGGACGGCGTCAAGGCGGTCCTGGGAATGCAGAGCGTGCTCGGTCCGTCCGTTCCGCAGGAGATCCTGCCATCAGCGCTTGAAGGTACTTTGGTCAGCGATAATCACCAACTGCTTCTGGTCACGACAGAATATGAAGTAGCCAGTGACGAGATCTATAACCAGCTTGTACAGATCAACGATATCATCAAGAGCCACGACAAAGAAAGTCTTCTCATTGGGGAATCTGCCTGCACAAAGGATCTGATCGACGTAACCGACAGGGACTTCAAAATCGTTACGACAGTTTCCGTCGGCGCGATTTTCCTGATCATACTCTTCGTACTGCAGTCGCTGTCCCTGCCGTTTATTCTGGTAGGATGCATCGAACTGGCCATCTTCATCAATCTCGGCATTCCGTTCTATACGGGAACGGTCATGTCGTTCATTGATTCGATCTGCATCAGTACGATACAGCTCGGCGCGACAGTCGACTACGCGATCTTGTTTACCAATCGGTATAAACGGGAGCGAAACAATGGGCTCAATAGCAAACAAGCCGTCATGATCGCGCATTCCAGGACCATGCCGTCTGTTTGTGTCAGCGCGATCGGATTCTTCGCTGCCACATTCGGCGTGTCCGTTTATTCAGATATAGATATCATCAGCTCCATGGTCTTCTTTATGGCCAGAGGAGCTGTGGTCAGTATGCTGGTGGTTATGTTCATTCTGCCGGCGCTGATCGTTCTGTTCGATAAACTGATTATTAAGACCAGCAAAGGCTTTGAAAATGTAGAAGGCGCATTCCACTACGGACGCCTCAGCAAGGAGGGAAATACAGATGACTAAAAAGCCGGTTACAGGGAGAATAATCTCGCTCTTGACAGCAGTGCTGACCATGACCGTCATGTGCCTGCCGGCCTCTGCTTTTGCAGCAAACGGCATTACAAAGGACGAGACAGTCTACGTTGTCACAGACAGCAGCGGAACGCAGCAGGATGTGATCGTCAGCGACCATCTGATCAACAAGGGCAAGGTCAAGACCATCGAGGACAAGACGAACCTGCAGGACATCGAAAATGTCAAAGGCGAAGAAACCTTCAAGCAGGACGGCGAGTCTCTCACATGGGATGCGGAAGGCAACGGCATCTACTACCAGGGACGATCGGAAGATGAGATCCCGGTCGCCATGGATATCATCTACCGCCTGAACGACAAGGTCGTCACCGGATCCGAACTCCAGGGGCAAAGCGGCAAAGTTGAGATCAAGATCAATTACACCAACGACGCCGAGTTTGAGGGGACTACCGTACCGTTTGTTGTCATGACCGGCATGGTCATCACCGACGATTCCTTCAAAAACATCCAAGTCACCAAAGGCAAAGTCATCGATGACGGTGACAAGCTCATGGTTGTAGGAATGGCGGCTCCGGGACTGGCCCAGACCCTTGACATTGGCGAATCCGATCTGGGCATCGGCAGCAGCGTCACAATCACCGGCGATGCGGACAAGTTCGCAGTGGAAGATATGATGACCGTTGTGACCAACTCCTTCTTTGAAGACATCGACACCGGCAAGATCGATGATCTGGACTACGATGATGAGATCAAAGAACTGGATAAGGGCGCCAAAGCTCTGGCTGACGGCAGCGATGCGCTGTATGAAGGCCTTAACAAATTGGATGAGAGCATGCCCACGTTGCAGGAAGGCGTCCAGCAGTTGGCCGACGGTTCCGATGCTTTGGCAACAGGTACCAATGAAGCGAAAAAGGGCGCGAAGAAAATCGCTAAAGGGTCCAAAGAACTCAGCGATCAATTGACAAAAGAACTGAAAGGTATGCAACCAAAGGCAAAGGAAGGCACATTGGGCGCGAAGTTTCTTTACCAGGGACTGTATGTCATGAAGAACGGAGACGGTACCGCGAAGAATCCGGGTGTGATTGCATCTTTGGGGAACATCAAAGGCGGAATCGACAGCGTCAGCGCGCAAAGTGAATACATCAAAACCAAGGGACAAGAAGCACTTGGATCTGCCGGAACAGTAGTAGAGAAAAACACGAGCGCTGTTCAAAATATTGAAGCTGCGGAAGCTGCCGCTGAAGCAATCAAGACTACAGATCCGGAGACTTACAATACAATTATCAATTCATTAAATAAAGCGAAGACAGATATCCAGGATTCCACTTCAGCCACAAACGATATGGTTAAAGACATCTATAACAACGATGCGGAGAACAGCAATCCAGATTATAACAGTATTTTAGAGTATAACGGTGTTATTTCTGCAACGTCGCAGGCACTCAGCCCAGGAGTATCAGAACTTCGTGAGAAACTTGATACTGCGTTGGGTGATACGAGCAAGGGCAATGAAGAAACGCTGATTGGCGGATCCTACGCTCTTTGGAAGGGACTCGAGAATATGCAGAAGAAGATTGACAAGAATCTGGACAAGGACGGCGACCTTATGAAAGGGCTGCGCAAACTGACAAAGGGTTCCGGAGACCTGGAGGAGGGCGAGAAAGAACTGGCTAGCGGCGCCTCACGGATAGCAAACGGCATGTCGGATCTGAATGACAAATCCGGAGAGCTAATCGACGGCGTCGACAAACTGGACAACGGCGCGTACAAACTTCGCAAGGGGATGTCGGAACTGTACAACCAGGGCATTAAGAAGATCGTTGACCTTTACAACGACGATCTGAAGGGCACCCTCGACAGCGCTGACGCGATGATGGATGCCGGCAAGGGCTACAAGACCTTTACCAGACTGCCATCCGGCATGGACGGAAGCGTCAAGTTCATCTACAAAACTGACATGACGAACTAACCGGCCATCCGCGTACAAAGCGATCTAAGGACAGAGAGCACCGAATCCGTGCCAGGATTTCGGTGCTTTTTCTTGACATCATATACGCGAACTCCTAGAATACCCTTTGTTGAGGTGAAATAGATGCAGAACAAGATGGGCACGATGCCCGTTGGAAGATTAATACTGAATATGTCATGGCCGGCGATACTGTCCATGATGATCCTGGCGCTGTACAACATCGTTGACAGTTTCTTTGTCGCGCGCCTTGGAGAAGAGGCGCTGGCTGCGATCACTTATATCTTCCCGGTGCAGATGGTGCAGATGTCCTGCGCCATCGGAACAGGCGTAGGAATCAATTCCCTGATTTCCAGAAGACTTGGTGCGAGAAAGATCGAAGAGGCCAATCTGGCGGCCAGCCACGGATACCGTTTGGCGTTTTTCAACTGGGCTGGGTTCGCGCTGATCGGACTCTTCCTGTCACGTCCGATCCTGGAAGTGATGACGGATACGCCTTACATCCTGGAGGAGGGAACCAAATACATGACCATCGTTATGGTTGGCTCGCTCTTTGTGTTCGTACAGGTCTTCACAGAGAAGATCATACAATCCACAGGCAACATGATACTGCCGATGTTCTGCAGTATTCTGGGAGGCTTGTTCAACATTGCCCTGGACCCGATTCTGATCTTCGGTCTCGGGCCATTCCCGGAAATGGGCGTTGCGGGAGCTGCCGTGGCAACGATCACAGGACAGTTCTTCTCTATGTGTCTGGGACAGTACATGCTCTTTGGCCGCAAGCATCCGGTCAAGGTGAAGCTGCGCGGCTACAAATGGCAGGGATCGATTGTCAAAGATATCTATGCCGTCGGACTTCCGGCGATCCTCATGCAGTGCATTGCGTCCGTCATGCAGTTCGGGATGAATATGATCCTGCGCTCTTTTACAGAGACGGCAGTAGCTGTCATGGGTGTGTACGGCAGATTGCAGTCCTTCATCTTCATGCCGGTCTTTGGCTTGAATCAGGGCGTGCTTCCGATTCTTGGATTCAACTACGGCGCCAAAAACAAAAAGAGGCTGATGGAGGCCTACAAGAAGGGATTCATATTCGCGTTTTCAATCATGGCGGCAGGGCTGATCGTGTTCCAGCTGTTCCCGCACGAGATCCTCGGCGCGTTCAATGCCCAGGGCAATCAGGATATGTTCGACATCGGCGTTCCGGCTCTCAGGGCGGTAAGCTGGTGCTTCCTGCCGGCGTCCTACGGAATCATGACATCGTCGGTCTTCCAGGGAACCGGACACGGATTCCTCAGCTTATGGAGTTCTATGATCCGTCAGCTGATCGGGATCCTTCCGATCGCATATATACTCGGCAAACTGTTCGGGCTCAACACCGTATGGTGGGCCTTCCCGCTTGCGGAGATCCTGGGTACGGCGTATCTGGTCATCGCCTTCGTATGGCTCTATAAGAAGGACCTCAAGAATCTTGGGGAACCGTCGAATCAGGGATAAAGATATACAAGCGGCTTCTGGTCATAGATTCTGTCATCTGAATCCATGAGGACTAAATCGAGGATCTTCGGATCCCGGATCAGATGTTTCCAGCAGGTGTAAGTAGCTTTGATGAAATCATCATTCAGTCTGCTGTAATCAGAAACGAGCGGACACTCGTAAGGCAGATCGTCCGCGCAGACAATGATATGAAAGATACCGTCCTCGTCGATGTGCGGGGACAGGGGAAATGTGCGGCACTGAATGGGCCGCTTATTTCTTTTGCAGAGCGGGGCCGTGCGGCATTGGATAAACGGCACGCGCCCGTGCCAGCTGTCCGGATAGTCGTATTCCTCCGCAAGGAGCGATCCCCATTCGAGCCAGTCTTCATCCGATTCATCGAAGACCTTTTCCTCGCCGGGCAGAAGCATCAGCCCCATGTATTTGTCAGCGTTCTCGTCACCAGACGCATGATACTCGATATCCTCCGGTGCGTAGTCGCAAAGGCAGCACGCCGCGCCGCACAGAATGCCGCAGTCAAAGTCGACAGGGGAGACCCTGTCCAGCAGGCGGTAGATCGCCTGATATGTTTGTTTCGTGATCGTACTCTTCATACTTTGATTATATTTTAAGTGATGTGATTTTGCAAAAGCATCGTGAATTATTTACAAAAGCCTTATTGCATACAGTATTTTTTGGGGTATAATATACATTGGTTTTTTGTTGAAAAGATTGTGACATATATATGTAGAAATAATAATTAGGACGGTATTTTATGAGATTAGGAATCGATGTAGGATCAACTACAGTAAAACTGGTTTTCCTTGACGAGGAGAACAATATCATCTACAGCAGATATGAGCGGCATATGTCCAATGCGTTCCTGAAGGTACAGGAACTGATTAAAGAGGCGCATGAGGAATTCGGAGACCAGACCATTCAGGCGGTCATCACCGGCTCAGGCGGCCTCAGCATTGCCAAGCTCATCAAGGTGCCATTCGAACAGGAAGTCATCTCCTGCAGCAAGGCCGTGCAGACGCTGATCCCGGAAACGGATACAGCCATCGAGCTCGGCGGAGAAGACGCCAAGATTACCTTTTATGGCCAGACTATCGAGCAGAGAATGAACGGAACCTGCGCCGGCGGCACGGGCGCATTCATCGACCAGATGGCGGTGCTGCTGAACACAGATGCAGACGGACTGAACGAAGCATCCAAGAAACACACACTGATCTATCCGATCGCGGCCAGATGCGGCGTTTTCGCAAAGACAGATATCCAGCCGCTGATCAACGACGGCGCGAAGATCGAGAATCTGGCAGCCTCCATCTTCCAGGCAGTCGTGGACCAGACCATTTCCGGGCTGGCCTGCGGACATCCGATCAGAGGAAAGGTCGCTTTCCTTGGCGGACCGCTCAGCTTCCTGCCGGAACTCAGGGAAAGATTTATCGAGACGCTGAAACTGAAACCGGATGAAGTCATTATTCCGGAAGACGGCAAGCTTTTTGTCGCCGTTGGCGCAGCGCTGCTGGCAGGCGAGAAGGAAGAAACAAGCCTGGGCGATATCATGAACAGACTGGCTAACGCCGACCAGAGCGAGCTCAGCGACACGGCGCGCATCGAGCCCCTGTTCAAGAACCAGCAGGAATACGACGAATTCAAGGAACGCCATGACAGGGCGAAGGTCAAGCGCAAGCCGTTCGAAGAAGCGAAGGGCAGACTGTTCCTGGGCATCGACGCTGGTTCCACGACGACAAAATCCATCGTCATTGACGATGATAAGAATGTTCTTTACACCTTCTACAGGAGCAACCGGGGCAAGCCGATCGCGCCGATCATCGAAATGCTCAAGGATGTCTATGACAAGATGCCGGAAGGCTGCTACATCGGCGGTACGGCGGTCACAGGATACGGCGAGAATCTTATCAAAGCGGCGTTCAAATGCGACATGGGCGAGATCGAAACCATGGCCCACTACAAGGGTGCGGAAGAATTCCTCCCGGGCGTTGAGTTCATCCTGGACATCGGCGGGCAGGATATGAAGTGCATGAAGATCCAGGACAATGCTATCTACGATATCATGCTCAATGAGGCGTGCTCCTCCGGCTGCGGATCATTTATCGAGACCTACGCCAAGTCGGTGCAGATGAGCGTTCCGGATTTTGCGCAGGAAGCGTTATTCGCAGAAGGCCCGGTCGATCTGGGCACACGCTGCACAGTCTTCATGAACTCCAAAGTCAAGCAGGCTCAGAAGGAAGGCGCGACGATCGGAGACATCTCCGCAGGACTGTCTTATTCCGTCATCAAGAACGCCCTCTATAAGGTCATCAAACTCAGAAATCCTGAGGACGCAGGAGAGAAGGTCGTCGTGCAAGGGGGCACGTTCCTGAACGAAGCCGTGCTCCGCTCCATCGAGAAGATCCTGGACAAGGACGTCGTGCGTCCCGATATCTCAGGACTGATGGGAGCATTCGGCGCAGCCCTTATCGCTCGCAGTAACTACAAGGGCGGCGAGTCTACGCTTCTCAAGAGAGATGAATTGGATAACTTTGAGGTGGAAACCTCTACGACACGCTGCAAACGGTGCGAGAACAACTGCCTGCTGACCATCAACAAGTTCGCGGACGGCAGCCGTCTGATCACCGGAAACCGTTGCGAAAAGGGAGAAGGCAAGACGGAGGCGACCCACAGTGAGCTGCCGAATCTCTATGAGTATAAATTCAAGCGGCTGTTCCAGTATGAACCGCTCAACACAAATGATGCTCCCAGAGGCGAGGTGGGCATCCCGCGCGTCCTGAACATGTACGAGAATTATCCATTCTGGTTCACATTCTGGACGAAGCTCGGCTACAGAGTCGTGCTGTCGCCGCAGTCCCGCAAATCCATCTATGAGATGGGCATGGACACGATTTCTTCGGATACGGCATGTTATCCGGCGAAGATCGTCCACGGACACATCAAATGGCTGGCGGAGCACGGACTCAAATTCATCTTCTATCCGAGCATCAACTATGAGCGGATCGAAGATCCGAAGCAGCCGAACCACTATAACTGTCCGATCGTGGCCACATACCCTGAGGTCATCGCCAACAACATGGACGAAGTCATTGAGGAGAACGGGATCGAATTCATGCATCCGTTCCTGCCTTATGACAACGATAAATACCTGATCGACGAACTTGCCGGGATCCTGAAGGAAAAAGGCATCACGAAACAGGAAGTGCGTCATGCAGTCAGAGAAGCGCGCCGGGAAGACGAGAAGTTCCATAAGGATATGAAAAACGCCGGTGAAAGCGCCCTCGCATACGCGGAGGAACACGGCGTCAAGAGCATTATCCTGGCAGGACGTCCATATCATGTGGATCCGGAGATCAACCATGGACTTGATAAGATGATCAACTCCTTCGGCATGATCGTTCTGACAGAGGACTCCATCGCCCACAAGGCGAAACTGGAACGTCCGATCCGTGTCCTGGACCAGTGGATGTATCACTCCAGAATGTACCGGGCGGCCATCTTCGCAGGCACCAGAAACGATATCGAACTGATTCAACTGAACTCCTTCGGGTGCGGCCTGGACGCAGTTACGACAGATCAGGTGCAGGAGATCTGCCATAAGAATAACAAACTTTATACCGTGCTCAAGATCGACGAAGGATCGAATCTGGGTGCTGCCAAGATCCGTATCCGTTCTCTGCGCGCCGCCATGTCGGAGCGTGAGAAGAACGAGGTCAAGGCGAAGCCGGACAATAGGGCGTATGAGCGTCCGTTCTTCACGAAAGAGATGCGTGACAGCAACTACACCATCATGATGCCGCAGATGTCCCCGATCCATTGGAATCTGGTAGAAGCGATGATGAAATCCTGCGGTTACAACGCCAAGCAGCTTCCGCCGGTCAGCGTTCACGCGGTTGATGAAGGCCTGAAGTACGTCAACAACGACGCCTGCTATCCGACCATTGTTACGGTCGGACAGACCATCGCGGCGCTGAAGTCCGGCGACTTTGATCTGGACCATACTGCGATCTTCATGTCACAGACAGGCGGCCAGTGCAGAGCTTCAAATTACGTATCGCTTCTGCGCAAAGCCCTGAAGGACCTGGATATGCCGCAGATCCCGATCATTTCGGTCAACATGGCCGGACTGGAGAAGAACCCGGGATTCAACCTTTTGGACTGGAAACTGATCAAAAAGGGCATGATGGCAGTCGTCTACGGAGATCTGTTCATGAGAGTGCTCTACGCGACACGACCCTACGAAGTTGAGAAGGGCAGCGCCAACGCACTCTATGAAAAGTGGAATGAGATCGCCATGGAAAACTGCCGGAACGGCAATTGGGATGAATTCAAGAAGAACTGCAAAGGCATCTGCATGGACTTTGATGAACTGCCTTTGCGTGATATCAAAAAGCCGAAAGTCGGCGTTGTCGGCGAGATCCTGGTCAAGTACCATCCGACAGCCAACAATGACATCGTCGGCGTCATCGAAGAGGAAGGCGGCGAGGCAGTCGTGCTCGATCTGCTGGACTTCATTCTGTACGGCATGCACAACAAGGAATTCAACTATGAGCACCTGTCCGGAACGTACATGCAGATGAAGGGCAACAAAGCGGCTATCGCGCTTTTGGAGAAGATCCGGAAGCCTATGAGAGTCGCGCTCAGAGAGTCCAAACGCTTCGAGGAACCGGCTCACATCGAAGAAACAGCCAGATCCGCGCAGCAGGTCATTTCCCTCGGAAACCAGTGCGGAGAAGGGTGGCTGCTCACAGGCGAGATGGTGGAACTCATCGAACACGGCGTCGAGAACATCGCGTGTCTGCAGCCCTTCGCGTGCCTGCCGAACCACGTGACAGGCAAGGGAATGATGAAGGCCATGCGCAAGTTCAGCCCGAAGGCCAATATCGTTGCCATAGACTTTGATCCGGGCGCGTCCCACGTCAACCAGCTGAACCGCATCAAGCTTATGATGACGACAGCACACAAGAATCTGCGTAAATCAGAGCAAACAGATCAATAATGCGTGTACTCTGGTGCTTGTCTTCGTCGCAGGCGATCATAAATGACTTGCAGATATTCGGTTTAAGGGATAGAATAGAGATAGAAATAAACAACTACTAAGGAGGCGTCTTTATGGGAAGACACGGAACAATCGCAGGCAGAAAAGCTGCACAGGATTCAAAACGTTCGGCAATGTTTACAAAATACGGCAGACAGATCATCGTTGCTGCCAAGGCAGGAGGAGATCCTGAGTACAACGCGACGCTGAGAGTCGCCATCGAAAAGGCGAAAGCCATCGGAATGCCGAACGATAACATAAAAAGAGCAATCAAAAAGGGTACAGGAGAGCTGGACGGCGAGTCCTATACAGAACTGAGCTTCGAAGGATACGGCATCGGCGGTGTTGCTGTCATCGTAGAAGCGCTGACAGACAACACTAACAGAACCACATCGGCAGTCAGATCCACATTTGACAAGCACGGCGGAAATCTGGGCACAAAGGGATGCGTATCCTACATGTTCGCCCGCAAAGGCGTCATCATCATCGAGAAGACCGATGAAATCGATGAGGATGAACTGATGATGGTAGCGCTGGATGCAGGTGCAGACGATATGGTCGTCAATGAGGATAGTTTCGAAATCCTGACCGAGCCGTCCGCTTATACGGATGTGCACGGTGCGCTGACAGACGCCGGTTATGAGTTCGTTTCATCCGAAATCGAGTATGTTCCGTCCATGGAAGCTGCTCCGAAGGACGAGAAGGATCTGAAGAAACTCAAGAAGATGATCGACATCCTGGAAGATAACGACGATGTGCAGCAGGTACACCACAACTGCAGCGTAGATCTTGAAGGCATTGAGTAACAAAGGTTTGCCTGTCTGAGAGAGACAGGGCAGATCAACACAATTGCAAATAATCCTGAAGTGTGCGTCGGGGAAACTATAATTCAACCTACATCATCACATAGGGAATCCGGGTCCGTCTGAAATATGCCAGGCCTGCTTGACAGGAAGGCAGAAAGCAGAGGCAGGATACCCACCTAACATTCGTTAGGGCGTGAATTATAACCCTGACGGCATGTCGGGATTATTGTTTCGTTAAGTCGTTTTTGTCATAGTCCGTTATTATTGTAGTGAGAGGAAGTTTGAGAGGTAGAGAATGAAGAAACACATTAGTTTACTGGTAGCAGCGGTCATGGTCCTGACGTTGATCTATACACCGGCAGGGCTTGTGTATGGTGCCGAGGAAGAAGGTCAGCAGGCAGACAGCCCAGCCGCTGCGGCGCCGGAAGTCGAACCGGCGGAAGAACCGACTGAAGAGCCGGAAGTCGAACCGGCGGAAGAACCGACTGAAGATGCAGTCAAAGAAACAACCGGTAGTGATACCGGTGAGACAAAAGCGAGCGGCAAAGAATTGGCAAATGACGGCGCTCAAGTCGAGGGACAGAAAGTTGATCTTAAAGCCGTGGAGCCTGATGGTTCTGATACGGAAGAACCGCCACAGGAGACCGGTAAGATTACGAATCTGACTGTAACAGCACAGAATGCTACATCGATTACCTTAAAATGGGATGCATTTATTATAGACGCTGAAAGCGATCCGGTAGTAAGTGCAGATAGTTATAAAGTTTTCCTTGGAGATGAAGAACTGACTCCTGAGGGTTTTGCGGAAACAACAAGAGAGATTACAGGTCTGAAGCCGAAAACGGGCTACCCATTCACGGTTAAGGCTTACAAAACAGGTGAGGAAAAGCCTGTTGCCGAAGGAACCATCGATTCTGAAAAGTCCTATACGTACCCGGCTACACCTGCTGCACCAAAGACCCTGACTGCGAAGAAGTCTTTCCCGAACTATGTGATCAGCTGGACGAAAGACACAACAAAGGCAGGGTATCAGTTCCGGTATCGCATTGCGGGGGGAAAATGGATCACAAAAACTCTTGCTGCAGGTACAAACAGCCAGACCATCAAAAAACTGAAAAACGGCAAAACCTATTACTTTCAGGTCAAAGTCAAAGATCAGTACAAAAAAGACACGAAGAGTGCTAAATGGAGTAAGTGGAAGTCGGTTAAAGTCAAGGTTACTACCACCGGCTGGAAGGCAGTCGTAAAAAAAGGCAAGAAGTACGGAAAGAAGTATTACTATGTCAATGGAGTGATGCAGAAGAACAAGGAGTTCTGGCTCGGAAAGCTCAAATATTACGTCGATAAAAACGGCGTCTGGCGTGGCGGCAGCAAGTACATGTGGGGCAGATGCAAGAAGCAGACAAGCGGAACCGATACGATGCTCGTGACTTCCAGAAACAGACACACGGTATGCATCTTCAAGAAAATCGACGGCACCTGGTGCTGCCAGTATGAATGGCTGTGTTCTGTAGGTAAAAAAGGAAGCAAAACGCCGCATGGAAAATTCTATGTAAGAAGCAAGAAAAAGAGCTTTGGCAAAGGTCATACTTGCTGGTATGCAACAAGATATCACAAAAAATATCCAAAGGCAGCGTTCCATTCCGTTCTTTATAAGAAAGGAAGCAAAACCAAGATCAAAGACGGAAGACTCGGCAAAAACATTTCCAACGGATGTGTCAGACTGGCATTAAAGAATGCGAAATGGATCTATGATAATCTGAAGAAAAAATCCAGAATACTTATTTACTAAAATAGAAACGAAACGGAGGAATGCGTACAGCATCCCTCCGTATGCTTATGCTTATCTAGTTATGCTATTTATTAACGTGAGGGCGTGAATTATAAGGAGTTTATGATTATGACGGCACTGACGCCCCGTGAAATCATGATAAAACAATCGGATGGCTCTGTCGCAAAAGCAGAGGGAAGTATCGGGAAACTGTTCCTCCTAGCTATGATGGCAGGGGCATTTATTGCCCTCGGCGCGCAGGGCTCCCTGATGGCATCCTTCAATCTGACCTCCGATCCGTCCACCTTCGGCATCGGCAAGGTCGTCATGGGCGCCGTATTCCCGGTCGGTCTGATGATGGTGGTGATCTGCGGGGCGGAACTGTTCACAGGCAATTGCCTCATGATCATCGGGACACTGGATAAGAAGATCCGTTTATCCGGACTGCTCCGGAATTGGGCCATCGTCTATCTAGGCAACCTGGCGGGATCCCTGATTATCGTGCTGGCTATCGCGTACAGCGGATTGTGGGATTCCGGCGAGGGGCTGCTCGGCGCAGTTACCGTGAAGACAGCTGTAGGCAAGTGCGGCCTCAGCTTCGGAAGGGCTGTTGTACTGGGGATCTTCTGCAATTTCCTCGTCTGCCTGGCGGTCTGGATGGCCGCGGGCTCTCAGGAGACCATCGGCAAGATCTTCGCCATCTGGTTCTGCATCGGATTGTTCATCATATCCGGATTCGAACACAGTGTGGCCAATATGTATTTTATTCCGGCAGGTATGCTCGCGGCAGAAAACCAGTCCTATGTTGATCTGCTTGGACTGGATACTGCTTCGCTTACCATGTTCGGGTTTTTTATCAAGAATCTTCTGCCTGTAACGATAGGCAATATTATCGGAGGGTCAATCTTCGTAGGGGCGGTATACCGCTGGTGCTACAAGTGATCCGGTGATGCTCAGACACAGTGGAGGTACAGTATGTTTGGAAAGAAAAGCAAAGACGATATCCTGAAACCAAAATCACAGAAAACACCAAATCTGAAAAAGCTGGAAGATCTGTATTACGCAGCAGAAGATGCAAGACAGCATGCCTACGCTCCGTATTCGGATTTCAAGGTCGGCGCGGCGCTCCTCGTCAGACCGAACGAAGATTCCGTAATGCCGATCAACAAGATTTATACAGGTGTGAATATCGAGAATGGTTCCTACGGAGCCACACTCTGCGCAGAACGTGTTGCCTTTGCAAAGGCAATCTCTGCCGGTGTTTTGGAATACGATATCGGCCAGAACCCCTTTATCGCCATTGCGGTATCTGCAGGAGAGGAAGAAGCACTGCCATGCGGTATCTGCAGACAGTTCATGAGTGAATTTGCACCGGAGCTTATTGTTGTGACGAAGAGCGAAGGTCAGATCCGTATACGTAATCTGGCGCAGCTTCTGCCGGAGAGTTTTCAGCTGAACAAAGAAGAGAAATTCGCTATTCAGGCGGAGATCGCGGCACAGGCCGCAGTTGGTTCGGAGGAAGCAGCAGAAGAAGAACCGACCACAGGAGAACCAGCGGCTGAAGTCACTGTAGAACCGGAAACTGAAGAGCCGGCGGCTGAGATTGTTGAAGAACCGGATGCCGAAGCACCGGAAGAACCGGCGGAAGAAGATGCCGAGGAGCCGGCTGAAGAGGAAACACCGGATAAGACGAAAGAATAGAACGGCGGAAAAACTATGAAAAGAATCGCGTTGATTGACGGAAACAGTCTGATAAACAGAGCCTATTACGCCATGCGCAATCCGATGATTACGAAGGACGGTATCTATACCCACGGCATTTTCGGGTTCATCAATATGATGGACAAAATCAGGAAAGACTACGAGCCGGAGTATATGGCGATCGCTTTTGATTTGAAGGCGCCGACTTTCCGGCACGAGCAGTATGATGAATATAAGGCCGGACGCAGGAAGATGCCGCCGGAACTAGCCATGGAGATCCCGATCCTGAAGGATATTCTGGATGCCATGAAGATCAGAAGAGTCGAGATGGAAGGCTTTGAGGCGGATGACATCATCGGGACCCTGGCACGCATGAGTGAGGCGGAGGGACTGGAACCCTTCGTGTTCACAGGCGACAGAGACCAGCTGCAGCTGGCGACGGATATTACCAAGATTGTATACACCAAGAGAGGCGTGTCGGATTTCGACTTGTATGATCACGACGCCTTTTGCGAGGCTTACGGGTTCACGCCGCTGCAGTTCATCGACTATAAAGGACTGGCGGGGGATTCCTCAGACAATATTCCGGGAATTCCGGGAGTTGGCGCTAAGACAGCCACAAAGCTCATCCAGCAGTTCGGCAGCGTGGAGGAGATCATCGCCAATGCGGACGATGTGAAACCCGCCGGCCTGCAGGCAAAAGTAAAGGACAACGCCCAGCAGGCGATGATGAGCAAGAAACTGGCAACGATCATGACTGCGGTTCCGCTGGATTTCAGCGTCGAGGACTGCCTGCTGCAGGAGCCGGACTACGATAAACTGATCGAAATCTATAAGAAACTGGAATTCAACCGCTTCCTGAGCCGGCTCAAGGTGAAACAGTCCGGTGGCGGAGACGATTCCGCCGCGGGTCCGGATTCTGCACGCGCTGAAGAGTCAGCTGCCATGCTCGACCGTGAAAGCATTACGAGGACTGTGATCACTGCGGTTTCGGAACTTGATGACATCCATATCGGCGGACCGGTTGTGATCAAGGCGTTTGGGGACAGCAATCATATCGATACGCCTCAGATCGACAGCATTGCCATGCTCCACGACAACAGATACCTGTTCGTGAAGCCCGGGGCCTTTGACGGATTTGGGGAATGGCTGAAAAAGGAAATGGAATCCGATGAGCCGCCGCGCTTCACGGGCCACGATATCAAAGAAACCTACTATATGCTCATGTGCGTATTCGGATTGTCCGGATTCGAAACAGAGTTTGATACAGCCATCGCCCAGTACGTGCTCGATCCGGGCAGAAGCAGCTACAGTCTGTCCGCGTTGAGCAATGAATACCTCCATTTAAGTCTGGAGGAAGAAAAGGATTTCGTCGCTTCCAATGCGCAGATCGATATGTTCTCAGACAATCTTTCTGCTTACGACGATTACGGATTCCATTACTGCGCGACAGTCTGCGATCTGAAAGGGTGTCAGAAGGCCGAAATCAGCGCACAGAAGCTGGAACGGGTTCTTTATGATGTGGAACTACCATTGATCGAGGTCCTGGCGCATATGGAGAAAGAGGGCTTCCGGACCGACAGGGACTTCCTGGCGCAGTTCGGCGAAGACCTGTCCGGTGAGATCGATCAGCTGGCTGCCGGAATCCATGAGATGGCAGGGGAAGAGTTCAATATCAACTCGACCCAGCAGCTGGGAGATATTCTCTTCGAAAAACTGGAACTGCAGCACGGCAAAAAGACTAAAAAGGGCTATTCGACCAACGCAGAGGTGCTGGAAAAGATCAGAAACGATCATCCGATCATACCAGCAATCCTCGAGTACCGGTCTCTGACCAAACTGAAGAGCACATATGTGGATGGACTCATTCCATTGATTGCTGCTGACGGCAAGATCCACGCCCACTTTCAGCAGACGGTCGCGGCAACGGGTCGTCTCAGCTGCACGGAGCCAAATCTGCAGAACATCCCGATCCGGCAGGAATTGGGCAGGCAGCTCAGGAAAGCGTTTGTTCCGGAAACGGAGGAGTGCCTGCTGATTGGAGCAGACTATTCCCAGATCGAACTTCGCGTTCTGGCGCATATGTCCGGCGACGAAGCGCTCATCGACGCTTTCAATAGGGGCGAGGACATCCACCGGGCAACGGCTGCCAACGTGCTGGGCATACCGGAAGCAGAAATCACACCGGCGGAACGAAGCCGCGCAAAGGCTGTCAACTTCGGCGTGATCTACGGCATGAGCGCCTTCGGTCTATCGGGCGAGCTTGATATCACCCGCAAAGAAGCCGATGAATACATCCAGGCGTATTTCGACAAACATCAGCAAGTCAGGAAGTTCATGGATGAGGAGGTTGCTTTTGCAAAAGCAGAAGGGTATGTGACGACGCTTCTGGGACGGAAACGTTACATCAAGGAAATCCATGCGCCGAATTACATGGTGCGCCAGATTGGCGAGCGCCTGGCGATGAACTCGCCGATCCAGGGCAGCGCGGCGGACATTATCAAAATCGCGATGATCAAGGTGCACGATGCGCTCTCGGCGGCAGGATTGAAATCAAAACTGATACTGCAGATCCACGACGAACTCGTGATCAATACATTCCCCGATGAGAAGGAAACCGTTGAGAAACTTCTTGTCGATAACATGGAATCAGCATATGATATGGCTGTGGAACTAAAAGCGGACTTGAACGAAGGAAAGAACTGGTACGAATTGAAATGATAGTAATAGGAATCACAGGCGGTATAGGAACCGGTAAGACAACAGCATCAGATTATCTAGAGGAAAAAGGATTTGCCGTGATCGACGCGGATCAGATCGGAAGGGAACTGACCGCCGACGGGCAGCCGATCCTGGCCGAGATCAGAGATCGGTTCGGATGCGTCTCAGACGGCGGCACAGAAGGGAACGGTCTTATTCTCGACCGCAAAGCCATGGCGGATCTCGTATTCAATAACAAAGAAATCAAAGAGGAATACGACCAGTTGATACATGCCGAGATCATTGAGCAGATCGATTGCGATATCGAAGAACTGAGCAAAACGGACGCCAAGGGAATTCTCCTTGACGCGCCGCTTCTCTTCGAGGCCAACATCAACGACCGCTGCGATGTGGTCATCCTGATCACAGCAGACATGGATGAACGCATCGGACGCGTCAGCCTTAGAGACGACGCAGATGAAGAGGACATCCAGGACAGGATCAACAATCAGTTCAGCGATGACGAGAAGGCTCGATCATCCGACTTCATCGTTGATAATTCCGGCGAGCCCGAGGATATGTACCGGCAGCTCGATGACATCGTCGACTATCTTGGCATCGATATCGATTGATTTTGAGTGGGTATATAAGTGAATTTGGGTGTTGACAAAGCAAGGTTTTGCAACTACAATAAGTGAGTGCCTGTAAAAAGGCACAGATTACGTGCGGCCTTGGCGGAATTGGCAGACGCGCACGTTTGAGGGGCGTGTGGGAGACCGTGCCGGTTCAAGTCCGGCAGGCCGCACCATAAGACAGTACCGCAGCGATTTATTTCGCAGCGGTATTTTTCTGTTTAAATCCGAATTCGCAATAATGTGTCAAAAGAACCGTCCCTTTGACACATTTTTATGGTATGATGTTTGATGTATGAATAGGTCACAGCGCAACAAAACGATTAATACAGAGATCGAAGAGGGAAGGTCGTATCTTGACCGGTGCAGGCGTCCGGAAGATCTGCAGGGGGATCTCCCCATTGATCAGATCATCTGCGCGGATATGTTCGAGGTATGCAGCCTGATTCCGGCCGGATGCGCGGATCTGATGATCGTGGATCCGCCGTACAATCTCACCAAAGATTACAACGGCAAAAGCTTCGCGAAGATGAAGCCGGATGAATACGCGGCGTATACAAAGCGCTGGCTAGAAGCAACGGCGCACGTATTGCGGGAAGGCGGGTCCGTGTATGTCTGCTGTGACTGGGAGAGCAGCCTGACCATTGGCAAACTGCTCAGTGAGTACTATACGATAAGAAACCGGATCACCTGGCAGAGGGAGAAGGGGCGCGGCGCCAAGTCAAACTGGAAGAACAGCATGGAGGATATCTGGTTCGCGACCAAAGGCGACGGATATACATTCAACGTAGACGATGTCAAACTGCGCCGCAAGGTCATCGCGCCGTATAGAGAGGGCGGAAAGCCTAAGGACTGGGTCGAGACAGAGGATGGAAACTACCGCGATACCCATCCGTCCAATTTCTGGGATGATATCACAGTGCCGTTCTGGTCGATGAAGGAAAATACGGCCCATCCGGCGCAAAAGCCGGAAAAGCTCATCGCCCGCCTGATACTCGCCAGCTCGAACAGGGACGATATGGTTTTTGATCCCTTCGCCGGATCCGGAACATCCTGCGTCGTTGCGAAGAAACTGGAGCGGCGTTATATCGGCATTGAGAAAGACGAACGGTACTGCATCTGGACGCAGCAGCGGCTCGAAATGGCAGAGACCGATAAGAAAATACAGGGATATGAGGACGGCGTGTTCCGGGAGCGGAACGCCGGCAGATAAGAGGAACGGGATTACATGCTGACGAAATACAGCGTCAAAAGACCATTTACCATAATTGTCGGGGTCATTATAGCGATCGTGTTCGGCGCGGTCGCGCTTTATAGTATGACGCCGGATCTGATGCCGAGCGTCAACGCGCCGTATTCTGTTGTCATGACCCAGCAGCCGGGGGCCACTGCGGAGGAAATCGAAAAGCAGATCACGGAACCTCTGGAGCAGCAGTTGGCGACGTTGGCCAAACTCAATAACATATCTTCTGTCTCATCTGACAATGTCTCAGTGATCACAATGGAGTTCACGGACGATGTTGACATGGATTCCATGTCCGTAGATATCCGAGATAAGATCGACCAAATCGAAGGAACGCTTCCCGACAACGCGGCGAAACCTGTCGTCATCAAGATGAATCTTGACATGATGCCCGTGACGGTAGCTGCAGTCGGCATCAAAGGCAAATCCCCGCTGGAGGTTTCCAGGTTCGTGAAGGACAATATCGAAACCGACCTCGAAGGAATCGAGGGCGTTGCTTCTGTTTCAAAAGTCGGAATGATCGATGAGGGTATCCAGGTCGTTCTGTCCCAGGACAAGATCGAAGAAGTCAATGACAAGGTGGAAGCTGCCATCCGTTCTGAGTTTGCGGACAGCGAAAGCAAAGTCAAAAGCGGCATCAAAAAAGCAAAAAAAGGTGAGAAAAAAGTCAAAAAAGGCAAGAAGCAAGTCACAGGCAATGTAGACACGGCTCTGTCTAAGTTTGATACCTATATCAAGCAGTCAGAAAAGGGGAAAGAAGAACTGGAGAACCAGAGGACAAAACTGGAAGTCCAGCTCGACACCACAAAACAGCAGATCAATTCACTTGAAGAACTGTTGAAACGGATCGAGGAATTCGAAAAAGATCCGACAGCCGATCCGGCAGAGTTTCTGAACAATCTGCCAGAGGGCGTCCCCGGCACGACCACCATTGATCCGGAGAATCTGGAACAGACAAAAAAAGATATCCAGAACCAGATCGACGCGTTGAAGAAAACCATCAAACCGATGGAGTCAGCCATCAAACAAATCAAAAAGAAAATCGCTTCTCTGGATAGTGCAATCAATGAAATGCAGAAAAAAAGGGAAGAAGTGTCGTTCACTTTGAGCACGACGTATTCCGACCTGGCTGCAGCGCAGAGCACCATCCAATCGACGGTTATGCAGCTTCAGAGTGCGCTGGAGCAAATCGAATCCCAAAAGGATGCAGCACTCGACAGTGCCGATATGACCGGCGTGATCACCATGGAGAACGTATCCGCAATCCTCAATGCGCAGAATTTCTCCATGCCGGCCGGCTATGTGACAGATAATGACGCCAAGCTGCTGGTCAGCGTAGGCGATAAGATCAAAGATACTGATGAACTCAAATCCCTGATTCTGTTTGACCTGGACATTGAAGGCCTGGCACCGATCAGAGTGAAAGACATCGCATCTGTATCATACGTCGCCGATGATTCTGACAGTTACGCTAAGATCAACGGTGAAAACGGCGTGCTCCTCAGCTTCACGAAGCAGTCCACCTATGCGACGGCTACGGTTGCGGATAATATCAGAGACGAATTCGAAACTCTCGAGAAGGAGAACAAGGGACTTCATTTCTCGCCCCTGATGGACCAGGGCAAATACATCCATGTCGTTATCAATTCCGTGGCAAAAGACCTGCTTCTCGGTGCGCTCTTTGCCATCCTGATACTGCTGTTCTTCCTGCGGGATATCCGCCCGACAGCGATCACGGCGATAAGCATACCGGTCAGCGTTGTCTTTGCCATTGCGCTTATGTATTTCACCGGCGTCACCATGAATATGATATCCCTCTCAGGTCTTGCAATCGGCGTCGGCATGCTGGTGGACAACTCCATTGTAGTGATTGAGAACATTTATCGGCTCAGGGCAAAGGGCTTCAGCCCGGTACAGGCGGCAGTTTCCGGCGCGTCACAGGTGGCAGGCGCCATTACCGCGTCCACACTGACGACCATCTGCGTGTTTGTCCCGATTGTTTTCATCGACGGACTCACAAGGGAACTGTTTATGGATCTGGCGCTGACAGTCACTTATTCGCTGCTGGCCAGCCTGCTCATCGCGCTGACATTCGTGCCTGCTGTCGCAAAGGGCGTTCTTGTGAGAAAAACAAAGAAGTCGGTTCTCGCACAGGGAGGGCGCGTCGTAGCCTGGTACAGGAGAGCGATCGCCTGGGCCCTCATGCACAAGAAACGGCTTGTGCTTGCTGCGCTTGTCTTGCTATTCGCGTCATCGGGACTGCTGCTGACACGAGGCTTTGAATTCATACCATCGATGTCTTCCTCTCAGATTTCGGCGGATATCACTATGCCTGAGGACAGCAGTCTGGAAGATACTATCCGTGTAAATGATAAAATCAGCGAGGAAATCAGAAAGATCGATGGCGTTGAATCTGTTGGCGTTATGCTGGCTTCCAATATGGGTGAAATGTTCGGAATGTCAGGAGACTCGGGTGATTCCTTCGAGGAGACGACCATGTATATCGTTCTGGCAGACGATAAAACCGAACAGGGTCAGAAGGTTGCCGACACCATTGAACGCTTGTGTGAAGCAGAGGGCTGCGAAGCGGTTACATCTGTTGACATGGATATGACCGAATATATGGGTGGCGGTGGCATTTCCATCAATCTCTACAGCGATGATTTGGACAAACTCCGTGTATCCGGCATGGATATCGAAGACAAAATGAGGGAGATGAAACAGCTTGAGGAAGTCTCGGATGTCACCGAATCAACGACAGAAGAGGTGCGTATCAGAGTCAGCAAGAACGATGCGATGAAGAACGGCCTTACAGTTGCACAGGTGTACCAGCTGATTTCTTCAGAACTGGCTGAAGATAAAGCAGCAACGGAGCTCACCATTGACGGTGAAAACATCGATATCAACGTGGAGAACAAAAAGAGCGGTGATTATTCCCTGCAGGATCTGACAGACATGAAACTCCACGTGGAGAAAAAAGACGGCACCGTTGACAAAGTCGGTCTGACTAGCATCGCAGTGATCAGCAGAGATGCGTCTCTGAGTACGATCAATCATAAGGACCAACGCAGAAGCCTCAATATCACGGCCAGCGTAAAGGATGGCTACAACATCACGAAGATGACATCAGCCGTAAAGAGGATGATACACGATGAGCATCTTGTGAAGCCGGGCGTCGAAGTCGAATACAGCGGTGAAAACGAGGAAATCATGGATGCCATGAAGAAAATGGTCCTGATGATGCTCATCGGCATCCTGCTCGTGTATCTGATCATGGTTGCGCAGTTCCAGTCACTCAGATCCCCGTTTATCATTATATTCACACTTCCGCTGGCTTTCACCGGCGGTATGATTGCGCTTCTGATCTCAAATCAGGTTCTGAGCGTTGTGTCCATGATGGGCTTTGTAATGCTGGTAGGTATTGTAGTCAACAATGGTATTGTGCTGGTCGACTGCATCAACCGGTTCCGTCTGGAAGGCATGGATACGGATGCAGCCATTGTTGAAGCCGGCGCAGTTAGAATGCGTCCTGTTATCATGACTGCAGCTACGACAGTATTAGGTCTGATTCCGCTGGCCCTGGGAATCGGCCAAGGCGCTGAAATGATGCAGCCATTGGCACTTACCTGTATCGGCGGACTGATCTACGCGACCGTCACGACACTGTTCATCATCCCGATCATGTACAAATGGCTTTCGCGCAGGAACATGGAAAAAATCGAGGAAGAAGAACTTGAAATCGTAAATGTCTGACTTGAAATCATGAGGGTCTGATGTTACAATAATTCCGTTACGCCGGCTTGATGGAATTGGCAGACGTGCGGGACTCAAAATCCCGTGGTGGCAACACCGTGTGGGTTCGACCCCCACAGCCGGCACCACAATAGTATATTATGACCACAATATTCATAAATCTACAGGAGGAAATAAACAAATGATGGGTAGTTCAATGTTTTCGATTCTGATTCTGGTACTTCTTTTCGCAGTGATGTACTTCCTTATGATCAGACCGCAGAAGAAGAGGGAAAGAGAAACAAAGGAAATGAGAGCCAGCATTGCAGTTGGGGATGAGATCATCACGATCGGCGGACTTTGCTGCAAGGTTGTCAAGACCAAGGATGAATCCATTGTTGTACAGGTCGGTCCTGACAAAGTCAAAATGGAATTCATGAGATGGGCTGTTTCTAAGATCTCAAAGCAGGGTTCCGGTCATGTTGCCAAGGCGTCAGTCGATGATTACGATGAAGTATCTGATGCTGAAAAGCAGGAAGCCAGAAAGTCAAAGCCGAAGAGAATGAAGAAGGCTGCCGTAGTAGAAGAAACTGAAGAAGTCAAGGCAGCAGTTGCTGAAGAAGCAGAGGCAGTTGCTGAGGAAGCTTCAAAGGCAGCGGAAGAAGCCGAGAAGGTTGCCGAAGAAGTTGCAAAAGAAACTGCCGAATAATTCTTCGGAGGACGAGTCGGAACGTCTTAAGTCAATGAGTATCGCCGCGCTGTTTTACAGCGCGGTGTTTGCATTTATATACATGACGAAAAACATGATGCAAAAACGGGTTATTTTGCTTAAAAATCAAGGCTTTTAGGCTTGTTTGAAATGGTAAAAAATTGTATAATACTATGAATGATTAAATGGAATTTTATTTTTAAAAACCGGAGGAACAGATGAATTACACTTTCAGGAAAATTTTAGCTGTATTTATTGCCCTATGCGTTGTATTCGGGTGGCTTGTGACTGTCACAGGCATCGGCCCGCTGACACCGCTGAAGGATAGAATGAGTCTGGGTCTTGATATCAAGGGCGGCGTATATGTCGTTATGGAGGCGAATGAAGACGATATCAAGGGTATGTCTGATGAAGAGCTCCGCGAGGCAATGGAGCAGACACAGACAGTTATCGAGAATCGTATCAACGCCAATGGTTTGGGAGAACCGACCATCACGATTGAGGGACAGAACAGGCTCAGAGTTGAAATCCCTGAAGTTGAAGACCCCGAAGAAGCCATCGAACTGATTGGCAAAACGGCTAAACTTGAATTCAAGCTGGCGGATGGAACCGTCGTGCTTGAGGGAAGCAACGTCAAGAAGGCAGAAGCTGCCAGAGATGACCAGTCCACAGGATACGCAGTCAACCTGCAGTTTGACAGAAAAGGCGCGGATGCTTTTGGAGAAGCGACTACAAAAGCGTTCAACGGTGAAGTCACTTCTACCATGGAAGGCGTTGGAAACGGCGCCATTGCCATTGTGCTTGACGACCAGATCATTTCAGCACCAAACGTAAACGAGCCAATCCTGGGCGGAAGCTGCACGATCACCGGAGATTTTGATCTGGAAGAAGCACAGCTTCTGGCTGCACAGATCAACGGTGGTGCGCTGCCGATCGGATTGACCGAAGTAACTTCATCGGTACAGTCCGCAACGATTGGATACAATGCTTTGGAAATGAGCGTTATCGGCGGTCTCATCGGTCTGGCGATCATACTTCTCCTCATGCTGTTCATATACAGGGGATTAGGCCTTTGCGCTGATATCGCGCTGCTGCTGTATGTTGTTCTGATCCTGAACATCATGGCGTCCATGGGAACCGTCCTGACACTGCCGGGCATTGCCGGTATCATTATTTCCATCGGTATGGCGGTAGACGCCAACGTCGTTATATTCTCCCGTATTCGTGAGGAAATCGTACTGGGACGCACAGTGCGGGTGGCTACTGAGACGGGGTCTAAGAGAGCTATGACCACGGTCATCGACTCCCAGGTCACAACACTGATCGCAGCGGTCATCCTCTATGAAATCGGAACCAGTGCTGTTAAAGGCTTTGCATACACATTCATGGTTGGTATCATCGTCAGCATTTTCACAGCTGTCTTCATCACACAGCTCTATGTGAAACTGATGGCAGGAAGCGACAAGTTTGCGAAGAAGTCCTTCTTCGGCATCAAGAAGGACGGATCAGCATCCTTCCACCTTAACAATATCATCCATTTCATGGACAAGCGTAAGATCTTCTACTGCATTTCTGCCGGTATCCTGATCATCGGTCTGGCATTCGGCATGATCCGCGGCCTGAACTACGGTATCGACTTCACAGGCGGTACTATGATCCAGCTGGATATGGGCAAGCAGGTTAAGATCTCACAGGTGGAGGACGCCATCAAGCAGTTTGACCTCGATCCGCAGATCATATACGCAGGAAAGGATAATGATCAGATCGTCATCAGGACCATCGATTCACTGGATAAGGCGCACAGAGCTGAAGTAATCAATGCAGTCAATGAGGAATTTGGCATCAAGGGCGACGACAATGTTGTCACACAGGAATACTTCGGTCCATCTGTAGGTAAAGAACTGCGGAACAACGCTATCCTTGCAATCATCATATCGGCTTTGTGTATGATGGTCTACATCCGGATCCGGTTCCGCGAATGGAAGTTCGGCGGAGCGGCCATGCTGGGTGTACTGCATGACGTACTGATCGTCATATCGTTCTACGCCATCTTTGGAATCACTGTGGACAACCCGTTTATCGCCGGTATCCTGACAGTAGTCGGTTACTCGATCAACGACACCATCGTAATATTCGACCGTATCAGAGAAAATATCAGGTATATGAAGAGGGGGACCCTCAAGGAGACTATTGATCAGAGTATCACGCAGACCTTGGGACGTTCCATGATGACATCCCTGACGACATTGATCGTCATGGTACCGATCGTCATCATTGCCGGAGACGCCATCCGCGAGTTCGTATTCCCGCTGATGGTCGGCGTACTGGCCGGTACCTATTCCTCCATCTGCGTCTGCTCACCGATCTTCTATGAACTCGGCAGAAGAGGCAGGACGACGGAGTACCAGAAGCAGATCAAGGAAGCCGAGAAAAAGGCGAAAAAGAAAGCAAAGAAAGAGGGCAAACCTTATGTGCCTAAGAAAATAGAGGTTCCGACGGCAGAAGAACAGGTTGCTGAAGCAGAAGCAAAGGCAGCAGAAGCTGCTGAAGCCAAATCAGCTGAAGCAAAAGCATCAGAGGCCGCCGGGGAAGCGCCTGCACAGAAGCCTTCAAAACCTGCGGACACAACCGCAAACAGGAAGAAAGAGGCCAACAAGAAACGCTCCAAGCGTTATGTCAAGGGCGCTCAGAAAAAAGAAGAACCGAGAGAACAGGACGACACCTTCAGACTGTAAGCAGCTATGACCAAGAGAGAATTCCTCAGTACAATTGAACAGTACAATGCGAACTACGATATGGACATCATCTCCAGGGCTTATGATGTCGCCGAGGAGATGCACAGAAACCAGCTGAGGAAATCAGGGGAAGAGTACCTGATCCATCCTCTCGCAGTTGCGGAAATACTCGCGGAACTCGGAATGGATTCTGAGACCATCGCCGCGGGGCTATTGCATGATGTCATCGAGGATACCTCCTACACAGTGGAGGATATGACGAGGGATTTCGGCGCGGAGGTTACAGAACTCGTAGACGGCGTCACGAAGCTGAGCGCACTCAAATTCGAGAGTAAAGAGGAGCGCCAGGCCGAAAACCTGCGGAAGATGTTCCTCGCCATGTCCAAGGACATCAGAGTGCTCATCATCAAGCTTGCAGACCGGCTCCACAACCTCAGAACGATCAACTACATGACTCATGAGAAGATCATCGAGAAGTGTCAGGAAACACTGGATATCTACGCGCCGCTGGCTGCAAGGCTCGGTATCTATTCTATGAAGATGGAACTGGAGGATATCGCTCTCAAATTCCTGGAGCCTACAGCGTATTACGATCTGGCGGAGCAAGTCAGCCAGAGAAAAGGAGAGCGCGAAAGCGCCATCAATGAGGTTGTAGAAGAAATCAGCAAGGCGTTGGATGAGATTGGGATCCATCATGAGACCTACGGCAGATCCAAGCATTTCTACAGCATCTATAAGAAAATGAAATATCAGCACAAAAATCTCGATGAGATTTTTGATTTAATGGCAGTCAGAATCATCGTGGATACAGTCAGGGACTGTTATGCGGCGCTGGGACTGGTCCACACGATGTGGACGCCGATCCCCGGACGGTTCAAAGACTACATCGCGATGCCGAAACCGAATATGTACCAGTCGCTTCATACCACGGTCATGGGCAAAACCGGCAGACCCTTTGAGATCCAGATCCGGACCCAGGAGATGCACCACATTGCCGAATATGGTATCGCCGCGCACTGGAAATACAAAGAAGGTATTGCAAACGACAAAGAAGAAGTCAAGCTGAGCTGGCTCAGGCAGGCATTAGAATGGCAAAAGGACGTGAATGATCCGAAGGAATTCATGGAATCCCTTAAAATGGATCTGTTCTCCAATCAGGTATTCGTATTCACACCTCAGGGGGACGTGATAGAATTGCCGGCCGGTGCTACGCCGCTTGATTTTGCTTTTAAGATCCATACAGACGTAGGGTGCAAATGCGTCGGCGCCAAGGTCAACGGCAAGATGGTTACTATTGATCATCCGCTTGAGAACGGGAATATCGTCGACATCGTTACATCACCGAACGCGGCAGGCCCCAGTATCGACTGGCTCAAGATCGCTAAGAGCAGTTCTGCCAGAAACAAGATCCGCCAGTGGCTCAAACGTGAGAACAAGAACGATGCCGTCGACAAAGGCAAGGACTTGTTCGCCCAGTACCTGAGAAGGAAAGGGTTCGATCCCAAGGTACTGATGACAAACACTTATATTGCCAAAGCGGCCAAGGAACTGGGCTTTAAGGACGCTGACGATCTTTATAATCAGCTGAGCTACGGCGGAAACCTTCAGACGAAGGTGTCCAACCTGCTTCAGAGTTATGAAGACGAACGCCGTAAGCTTGAAACCGAAGAAAAGAACAAAACTCTGATCGATGATCTCAATGAGATCAGCGAGAAGACGCAGAAAAAGATCGAAAGCTTCCGTACCGCAGACGCAGAGACCGGCGTTGTGGTCGAAGGCGTCGACAATCTGATGATCAGCATCGCCCGCTGCTGCACGCCAGTGCCGGGAGATGACATCGTCGGATACATTACGAAGGGCAGGGGCATTACCGTTCACAGGACAGACTGTGACAACATCAAAGCCCTTGATGAAGAGGAGCGCGCCCGTCTCATCACGGTCAGCTGGGATCCAAGGCTCGAGAACAAAGCCTATGACGGGGAAATCAGCATCATCGCGAAGGATCAGAAGGGGCTGCTCTCCAGCATTTCCAAGGTTTGCGAGGATATGGATGTGCGGATCATCGGCCTCAACGCCAGAGCCAACAAAGATGATACCGTCAGGATCAACATGACGCTGATGATACAGGACAGATCCCAAATCGAGAAGCTCTGCCGCTCGTTCAAAGGCATACCGGGCATTCTCGAAGCATACAGAAACAAAGGATAAATAAAAATGCGTGCAGTAGTACAGAGAGTGACAAAGAGCAGCGTGACGGTAGATGACCGCGTCACCGGACAGATTGGCAAGGGCCTCATGGTCCTCATCGGTGTCGAAGAAGGAGATACGGAAAAGGACGCTGAATATATAGCCAAGAAAGTTTCAGCTCTCCGCGTGTTCGATGACGCGGAAGGCGTCATGAACCTCAGCGTGCAGGATGTAGGCGGGGAAATACTGGCAGTATCCCAGTTCACACTTCTCGGCGACGTTCGCAAAGGCAACCGGCCCAGTTATTTCACAGCTGCCCGCCCGGAAGAGGCTGATGCGCTCTACAGGAAGGTCATCGATATGATTGAAGCCAGGGGCATACATGTGGAAGAAGGCGTGTTTCAGGCGGAGATGCTGGTCAGCATCGACAATGACGGACCGGTAACGATTCTTTTGGAAAGCCACAAACTGTTTTAGGAGAGATAGATTATGCAGGTTTACAATATACCAACAGGAGCCATCGGCACCAACACATACCTCGTCTATAACGAGGCGACGATGCAGGGATTTCTCGTGGATCCGGGCGAATACAGCAAAGGCATCGCCGATAAGATCAAGGAAATGGGAATAGACATAAAATACATTATTTTAACTCATGGGCATGCGGACCATATTATGGGCGTCCCGGGGTTCAAAGGCGATTTCCCCAATTCCGAAATCATTGCCCATGCGAAGGAACAGGAAATGCTTTCCGATACGAACTTCAACATGAGCACGCAATTCGGCCGCCCGACGATCATAGAACCTGACCGCTATGTGGAGGACGGAGAAGAAATGGATGCGGGCGGACTGCGTCTGCTGTTCCTATTCACACCAGGTCATTCTCCGGGCGGTATGTGCATCTATATTCCGGAAGAGAATACGCTGTTCAGCGGGGATACGCTGTTCCGGGCGTCTATCGGAAGGACCGATTTCCCAGGCTGTTCCTTCAACGATCTGGAGGAAGCGATCCACACGAAGCTCTGGCCGCTGCCGGACAATACGCAGGTGTTCCCGGGTCATATGGGACCGACGAATATAGGATTCGAGAAAGAGCATAATCCATTTGTATAGATTTCGATTCAACAACATTGAAAATACCAGTCAGTACGAAGAACTGATCAAAGAGTTTCTGCAGCCGTCTGAATACGGACCGGAAGGGGATACGCTCCTGGAGTACGACTTCACGGGGGACAAAGAGGAAGTCAAGCGGCAGATTTACAAAGATCTCTTCCGCGAGACAGGCAAAAGTCCCAAGTGGGGTATCCTGACAGGCATCCGTCCGGTCAAACTGGCGGGTGAACTGCTGGATCAGGGGAAAGATCCTGAATCTGTCCTGAGTGAATCGTATCTGGTCCACGAGAGCAAAACGAACCTTGTGAAGGACATTCTCAACTACCAGCGCGCAAGGGCAGGGAAACCCGCGCCGAAGAGTCTTTCCGTTTACATCGGCATCCCATTTTGTCCCACACGCTGTCTCTATTGCTCCTTTACGAGCAATCAGGTGCAGCAGGAGCAGATGGAGCCGTATCTGGCGGCCCTGGGAAAAGAAATCGAATATGCAGGAGCGGCTGCGAAGGATGCAGGATACAAGCTGGAAACGCTTTATTTCGGTGGCGGTACGCCGACGACGCTCAGCGCAGGCCAGCTGGACGCGCTGCTCAGCAAAGTCAGTCATGCTTTTGCATTAGGAGGCGTACGAGAATACACTGTTGAGGCCGGACGGCCAGATACCATAACGGAGGAGAAACTGCGGGTTCTCATCGACCACGGCGTTGACCGGATCAGCATCAATCCCCAGTCCATGAAGCAGGAAACGTTGGATCTGATCGGACGCAGACATACGGTGGAGGATGTGTACAAAGCCTTTGAACTGGCCTGGAAAGTCGGCATCGAAGTGATCAACGCCGACCTGATCGCCGGGCTGCCGGAGGAGACCGAAGCGGACTTTGCCCGCAGTCTGGGAGAAATCATCCGGCTGGGAGCGAACAACATCACTTTGCATACGCTTGCCGTGAAACGGGCTTCGCGTCTGAAGGAAATGGATGAGAACTTCAACTACAAGGATGAGGAACTTCGGGAACGGATGCTGGCGGCCGCCCATGAAACCCTTCGGGACAGAGGATTCCGGCCATATTATCTCTACCGGCAGAAGCATACTTCCGGCAATACGGAGAATACAGGTTTCTGCCTGGATGATCGTCCGGGACTGTACAACATCAGGATCATGGAAGAAGCCCAGTCCAATCTGGCCCTGGGAGCCGGCGGAATCAGCAAAATCTATTTCCCGGCGGAGAACAGACTGGAACGGGTTGCGAACGTTTCAAATTATGAAATCTACATCGATAGGATCGATGAGATGATAGAGAGAAAAAGAAAAGGATTTTTCATATAGACAGGAGGAATGAATATGTTAACAAACGCACCAAAAGGAACAAAAGACGTAATGCCGGATCAGATCTACAAGTGGCACTATATCGAAGAGAAGTTTGCCGCGATTTGCAGAAGATACGGGTTCAAAGAAATCAGAACCCCGATATTCGAGCATACGGAACTGTTCCAGAGAGGTGTCGGCGATACGACAGATATCGTGCAGAAAGAAATGTACACCTTCAAGGATTTCGGAAACAGAAGCATCACACTGCGTCCGGAAGGAACCTCCCCGGTATGCAGGGCCCTCTGCGAGCACAAGACATACGCGGATCCGCAGCCGACAAAGGTCTACTACAACATTCCATGCTGCAGATATGAGAAACCGCAGTCAGGCAGACTCAGAGAGTTCCACCAGTTCGGCGTAGAGACATTCGGAACGATGAACATGATGGCAGACGCCGAAATCATCGCCATCGGATATGATTTCATCAATGAAATGGGAATTACCGACGTCGAGTTGCAAATCAACAGCGTCGGCTGTCCGGAGTGCAGAGGCAAGCACAGAGACGCCCTGCGGAAGTTCCTCGAACCGAAGTACGACCAGCTGTGCCCGACCTGCCAGGAGCGGTTCCACACCAATCCGATGAGGATCCTCGACTGCAAATCCCCGATCGACCAGGAACTGGTGAAAGATGCTCCGATGATGCTGGACTACCTCTGCGACGACTGCAGACAGGCATTCGAAGAGCTCAAAGCCAATCTGGATGCGTTCGGGATCAAGTATGTGGTCAATCCTAAGATCGTAAGAGGTTTGGATTACTATACTAAGACTGCCTTTGAGTTCGTTACGACAAAGATCGGCGCGCAGGGAACTGTCTGCGGCGGCGGAAGATATGACGGTCTGATCGAAGAAATCGGCGGACCTTCCACACCGGGCGTAGGCTGGGGAATGGGCAAGGAGAGAATCCTGATGACCATGGAAGCATGCGGCGCCGAGATCCCGGAACCTGCCGGAACGGATGTGTTCATCGCCTTTATGGGTGATCAGGCCAAGCTCTTCGCGCTGAACCTGATGCACGAGCTGCGCCTGAAGGGCGTCAGCGTCCAGATGGACGTTATGGGCAGAAACTTCAAGAATCAGTTCAAATTCGCCAACAGAGCCGGGGCTGCCAAGACGGTCATCATCGGCGAGAACGAACTGAACGAGGGCATGCTGCAGATCAAAGACATGGAGACCGGCGAACAGACCAGTATTCCGGTAGGCAGCATCATTGATGAACTGACAAAATAAAGTTAAAGGAGAGACATTCATGGTTTATAAGCGTACGCATATGTGCGGACAGCTGAGAAGCGATAATATCGGAGAAAACGTTGTATTGAACGGATGGATCCAGAAGAGGCGCAATCTTGGAGGGCTCATCTTCTGCGACGTGAGAGACAAGACCGGAATCACGCAGGTTGTATTCAATGATGAGACCAGCGAAGAATTGTTTGCGCTGGCGGACACGCTCCGTAGCGAGTATGTGGTGGGCGTGAAGGGCAAGGTCATAGAGCGCGAATCGAAGAACCCTGAGATGGAGACAGGAGACATCGAAGTCATTGCTGATGATCTGGTGGTTTATTCGAAATCAGAGACCCCGCCGATCTATATCAAGGATGATGACAACGTAGACGATAATCTGAGACTCAAATACAGATATCTGGACCTGCGCAAAAAGAAAATGCAGGACAATCTTTCCTTCCGTGCGGCGCTGACGACACTGGCGAGAAATTATTATGCGGAACAGGGCTTCACTGAAGTTGAAACACCGATGCTGATCAAATCAACCCCGGAAGGGGCCAGAGATTATCTGGTGCCGAGCAGGATCAACCTGGGCAGATTTTATGCGCTGCCTCAGTCGCCGCAGACATTTAAGCAGCTTTTGATGGTAGGCGGCACGGACAGGTACTTCCAGATCGTCAAGTGCTTCCGTGACGAAGACCTCAGGGCCGACAGACAGCCGGAATTCACCCAGATCGACTTGGAGATGTCTTTTGTGGACGTAGATGATGTCATCGAGATCCAGGAAGGGTTCCTGAAGAGAGTCATGAAGGAGATGAAGGGTATCGAAATAGAGACTCCATTTCCGCGCATGACCTGGGAAGAAGCCATGACCCGCTACGGAAGCGATAAGCCGGATACAAGATTCGGGTTCGAGCTCTGCGACCTGACCGAGCAGGTGAAAGACTGCTCCTTCAAGGTCTTCTCGGACGCCATCCATGCAGGCGGCAGCGTCCGCGGCATCTGTATCACCGGCGGAGCAGAGCAGTATACACGTAAGAAGATCGACAAGCTGACCGAAGCCGTGAAGAGCTACGGCGCCAAAGGCATGGTTTGGATGAAGAAAACGCAGGACGGCGTTTCCTCTTCTGTCAACAAGTTCTTCTCACCGGAACAGCTGGGGCAGCTTGCAGATACCATGGATGCAAAGGCCGGAGACCTCATGCTGATCATTTCGGATACGAACAAGGTCGTATTCGACAGTCTGGGGTTCCTGAGAAGACATATCGCGGGAGAGATGGGTCTTCTGGATGACAACCAGTTCAACTTCCTGTGGGTCGTCGACTTCCCGCTCTTTGAGTATGACGAAAAGGAAGACAGATGGTCCGCGATGCATCATCCGTTCACATCTCCGA
>JBGUKV010000257.1:0-42624 GCA_045114655.1 Candidatus Allocopromorpha sp.
CGTACCCGGGCAGATCCATCTCTACCACCTGCTCCGCGCTCCGCTCCCGCAGATCCTTGTATGTGCCGCCCTGCATGATGCCGAACAGGGACTGGTTGCAGCCCTCGCCCAGAATCTGGCTTTCTCCGCCGAGAGACGCTGCGTATTCATCATGGGCTTTTTTGCAGCGGGCCAGCCAGCGGGTCGTCAGCTCCAGTGATTCCTCCACATACCTGCGCTCTGCCGGCCACGGCGCGCACTCGTCAAAAGCCATCATGATGTCTGAACCCAGCGCATGCTGGATCTCCATGGATTTCTCCGGTGAGATCATGTGGCGCGAGCCGTCAATGTGCGACTGGAACTTCACCCCCTCCTCGGAGATCTTGCGCATCTTGCCCAAACTGAACACCTGGAAACCGCCGCTGTCCGTCAGGATCGGCTTATTCCAGTTCATGAACTTGTGGGACCCTCCGGCCTCCTTCACGATCTCATGGCCCGGCCTAAGGTACAGGTGATACGTGTTGTTCAGAATGATCTGCGCACCCAATTCCTCTACTTCCTCCGGACGCATGGCTTTCACCGTCGCCGCCGTGCCAACCGGCATGAAGATCGGCGTATCGATCTTCCCGTGAGGCGTCGTGATCGTTCCCCGCCGCGCCTTCGACCGCGGATCCGTCTTATGCAATTCAAATGTTACTGCATGCATTACTATCTCCTCTCAAATGTGTCAAAGGGACGGTTCTTTTGACACATTGTAAAATATTGTAAATATTTGGAATTTCATGTGCCAATGTTACCATCACTGCTATTACTGATTTTGCTTTATGATTTAAGCTCTCTGTATGATACTCCTTCCGATTCCAGTCATTCGTTCTATCTGCCGAATCGACAGTCCTTGCTTTTTCAGCGTTCTAAGGACTTCATTCCGTTCCTCTTTGCCGTATTTCTGGAGCACCGTCCCACTGTCCGCGCCCAAGACCATCAAAACGATATCATGAGCCTCATCGTTACTTTTCCTGATTGGCTCATACTCTTCATTTTGCTCTTCTTCGATTGACATGAACTGCTCGAATTCCGAAAACGTGCCGAGCACCTCTTCAATCAAATCTGTCTTTGTAAATGACTTCTGCTTTCCGTATTCCCGATAGCTACTCCAACTGTAGTCCCGCGCCCTGCAGATTCCCGCTTTTTCAGGATTTTGCAGTATATATCGAAACGTAGCCAGCAGTTGCCGCTCACTTTCAATTGGAATGCTTTTGTATCTGTCCTGAAACAGATGCCCGGTCCTGTCGTATTTCGAATTGAAATATAGTGCGTAACTCACCCCTATTTTCTTCATGAAATCCGGCAATTCCTGCCCGGTATCGTGCAAAAGCATATGAACGTGGTTGTCCATCAAGCAGTAAGCGTTTACTTCCAAGCTCATCTCCCCACAATACTTTTTCATGAGGAATATGAAATAATAGTAATCGTCTGCGCACTCAAACAGGACCTGCCGGCCAACTCCCCTGATCATCACATGTGAGAAACCGCTCTCACTGAAAATTCTTGCTGTTCTGCTCATTTCTCTAACCTCCCAACTCAACAAAAACATCAGCGCTTTTACAATAGCCCCTTTTATATAATGCAAAAGCAGATTAACAGCAATTATAATATCCAATTATTTCCAATGTGTCAAAAGAACCGTCCCTTTGGCACATTATTCTATGAACATCGCGTCGCCGTAGGAGAAGAACCGGTATTCTTCCCGGACGGCTTCCTCGTAGACTTCCAGTATTTTTTCTCTGTCGTAGAGTGCGGATATGAGCATGAGCAAGGTCGATTTCGGCAGGTGAAAGTTGGTGATAAGCGAATCGATGATCTTCCACTCATAGCCGGGGTAGATGAATATGCCCGTGCTCCCGGACCCTGCGCGAACCTGCCAGCATCCCGCGCTGCCGTCGCTGCACTCTGCTGCCTCGTCGAAATAAGCCGCGCTCTCCACGGTGCGGGTCGAGGTGGTGCCGACACTGATGACGCGGCGTCCTTCCCGCTTGGCCCGGTTGATGGTCTCCGCAGCGTGCTCCGGAACGGTGTACTCCTCGAAGTGCATATGGTGCTCCTCGATATTTTCCACCTTGACCGGCCGGAAGGTCCCAATGCCTACATGCAAAGTCACGTACGCCAGCTCCACGCCTTTGGCTTTGGCCGCGGCCAAAAGTTCCTCTGTGAAGTGCAGTCCTGCCGTCGGCGCGGCAACAGACCCCTCTTCTCTGCAGTAGACGGTCTGGTAACGGTCCTTATCGTCATCCCCGGATGGCCGCTCGATATACGGCGGCAGCGGCATGCTCCCGATCTCCTCCAGCCGTTCCATGAAGATGCCCTCGTATTCGAACTGCACAATGCGCGTGCCGTCCGCTCCGAAATCGAGGATATGCGCCTTGAGCAAAGGCCCCTCCTCCAGGTCGCTCCCCGGTCCGCTGAAGATGACATCGTCGCCCGGTTTGAGCCTTCTGCCCGGCCGGACCATCACTTCCCAGGTATCTCCCTCACCGGTGCGCTTGATCAGCAGGAACTCCACGTGGGCTCCCTTATTGTCACTCTTTCCCGGAGCCGCGCCGTTCTTCGCACCGGCGTCCTTGACGGCCTTGCGGCCGAACAGGCGGGCCGGGATGACCTTGCTGTCGTTGAGTACGAGGCAGTCGCCTTCATGCAGGTACTCCAGAATATCAAAGAAGTGCCTGTGCTCGATCCTTACGTCCGCCCAGCTGCCGTCCTCGTTTCTGTCTCTGTGTACAACAAGAAGCCTGGAGGAATCTCGTTTTTCCGCAGGCTTCTGTGCTATCAAACTCTTTGGTAATTCATAATCAAAGTCGTCTATTCTCATGTCGATCCTTTCGTCTAAACACAGACAAAATTCTGTATACTGCGATTCTACAGACTGCAGCCTTATACGTCAAGCCTCATCTGCCCGTCACCGTCGTCATCGTCTTCGCCTCCTGCGCCGCCGTCATCATCCCCGGCGTACTCCAGCCCCAGATGCTGGTAGGCTGCCCGTGAGACTACGCGACCCTTCTTTGTACGGTTGAGAAAGCCAATCTGGATCAGATACGGCTCGTACACGTCCTCGATGGTCACCCGCTCCTCGCCGATGGAGGCCGCAATCGTATCGATTCCCACAGGTCCGCCGTCGAACCGGTCGATGATGTTGCGCAAAATCTCCCTATCCAGGTTTTCCAAGCCCATGAAGTCCACGCCCAGCGCCTCCAGCGCGCTGCGGGTGATATCCACGTCGATGGAGCCGTTGCCCTTGACCTGAGAGAAATCCCTGACCCGCTTGAGGATCCGGTTTGCCACACGGGGCGTACCACGGGAGCGTCTGGCCATTTCGTAGACGGACTGTTCGTCCACGGAAACATCCAGCAAGCCCGCTGTCCTCCTGATGATGTCCGCCAGCTCATCCGGGGTGTACATTTCGAATTTGCAGCTGACGCCGAACCGGTCACGCAGCGGCGCGCTCAGGCTGCCGGCTCTGGTGGTCGCGCCGATCAGTGTGAATTTGGCGATGTCCAACCGGATCGACCGGGCGGAGGGACCTTTGCCGATGATGATATCCAGCGCATAGTCCTCCATGGCCGAATACAGGACTTCCTCCACGCTCCGGTTGAGCCTGTGGATCTCATCGATGAACAGCACATCGTTCTCGTTGAGGTTCGTAAGGATCGCCGCCAGATCCCCGGCCCGCTCGATGGCAGGCCCGGATGTGATCCGGATATCGACGCCCATCTCATTGGCGATGATGCCGGCAAGCGTCGTCTTGCCAAGACCCGGAGGCCCGTAAAACAGCACGTGATCCAGGGGTTCTCCCCTCATCTTGGCCGCTTCAATAAAGACCTTCAGATTATCTGTAGCCGTTTTCTGTCCGATATATTCAGCAAGGCTCTTCGGTCGAATACTGAATTCGTTCCGTTCTTCGCCCTGGCCCAACTGGGCTGATGTAATTCTCTCTTCGTAGTCCATATTCTATCTCCGTTAGAACAGATTCTTCAGCGCGCGCTTGATATATTCTTCTGTTGTGAGATCCTTCTCCGGTATTGACGCCAACGCGCTCGTAGCTTCGCCCCTCGAGTATCCCAGCGCGACGAGTGCGCTGATCGCCTCGGCTCTGCCGCCCTGCGCTGCAGAAACTTCCGCCACCGCGCCGCTGTCCAGATACGACCCGTCCGGCGCCTGCGCACTGAATTTGTCCTTCAGCTCCAGCACGATCCTCTCGGCGCTCTTCTTGCCGATGCCGTTCGCCCGCTGCAAAGACTTCGCATCCTCGAAAACGATGGCCTGTTTGAACTGGTCCAGCGTGAACGAAGACAGGATCGAAATGGCCGCCTTCGGCCCAACGCCGCTGACGCCGATAAGCTTTTTGAACGCGTCCAGTTCGCCTTTGCCCGAAAAACCGAACAGGCTCACATCATCCTCCCGCACGATCATGGAGGTGTACACGAGCACTTCCTCGCCCTCCGCGTTCAGATACGCGCTGGAATTGGCAGGTACAAAGACCTGATATCCCACGCCGTTCACATCGATTATGATATACCCGTCGCCCTTATCCGCGAGGGTTCCTCTGAGAAATCCTATCATTTGAAATAACTCTCTCCCGCTATCTTATATTATTTACCCGTGATCTGCCCGATCCTGTTATCCGCGCTGTGCCCATGGCAGATGGCAGCCGCCAGCGCGTCCGCCGTATCGTCCGGTTTGGGGACCTGCGGCAGATTCAGCATGGTCTTCACCATGAACTGCACCTGTTTCTTGTCTGCCCTGCCATAGCCGACCAGCGCCTGCTTGATTTCCAGCGGCGTATACTCCGCCACCTTCAGGCCGCCCTTCATGCAGGCAAGGATCGCGACTCCGCGGGCCTGTCCCACATTGATCGCTGTCGTTGTATTCGTATTAAAAAACAGTTTCTCGATGCTCGCTTCCTCCGGCCTGTATTCCTCTATGATCTCCCGAAGTCCATCGTAGAGGATCTCCAGCCGGCGCGGCATTTCCGTATCTTTATCCGTGGTCACCGCGCCATAATCAATGGCCCTAAAATGGTTGCCCGTCTTCTCGATGACGCCCCACCCCAGAATGGCGTACCCCGGATCGATTCCAAGAATGATCATCTGTCACCTCGTGTATTGTTTTTGCATCATCAGTATAGCATAGCGAACAAGTGTTTGTCCACATGTAAATCCGAAACCACACAAACAAAACAAATACAATAAAAACCGATTCATGCCTTTGCATTCTCTTTACATATGGTATAATTATAAGCAATCTAGTGTAATTATTTCCGAGAGGAGGCCGCTGATGCGATTATCCAGACAGAACAAGATCCTCGAACTCATCGAACAGAACGAAATCGAAACACAGGACAAGCTCGCTTCGATGCTGCGCGAGTACGGCTATGACGTGACGCAGGCTACAGTTTCGCGCGACATCAAGGAGCTGCAGCTCGTCAAGAAACTCACATCATCCGGGAAATACAAATACGCTGTTTCCGCCAGCGACGACGGTCCGATCCCGCCGCGCCTCATCGACATTTACCGGAGCACCGCCCGGTCTATCACAAAGTCCGGGAACATCGTTCTGCTCAAATGTCTTTCGGGCTGCGCGAACGCGGCCGGCGAAGCGCTCGATTCCATGGCGCTGGAGCACGTGATCGGCTCCGTGGCGGGCGACAACACGCTGCTCCTCGTTATAGACGACCCGGCGAATTCGGACGACGTCGTGGACGTTCTGCAAAGCCTTCTGCAAAAGCAATAAGGATTTTGCTGCAAAAGCCATCACTTGGGGTATAAGGGGCTTTCAGAGGTAACCAATGATCAGACACATCAGTATCAGAAATTTCGCCATCATTGAAAACGTCGAGATCGACTTCAATGATGGACTTAACATTATCACCGGCGAAACAGGCGCCGGCAAATCGGTTGTCATAGAAGCAGTGAGCCTGGCGCTCGGAAGCCGGGCAGACACTGCTTTTGTTCGTTCCGGGACCGACAAAGCGGTCATCCAGCTCGTGGCGGAATCAGACGGCGAAGACGTGATCATCACCCGTGAGATCTCTGCCGCCGGCCGCAGCCTCTGCCGCATCAACGACGAGATCGTCACCCTCGGCGCGCTAAGCAAATTCTGCCGTTCCCTGGCCGACATCCACGGGCAGTACGACCATCAGTCGCTGCTCGATCCCGATCACCACATCCGCCTCATCGACCTCTACCGCAAAGACTCCATTCTCCCTGCAAAAGCGTCCGTGGCGGAGCTCTACGAAAAGTATACAGATCTATGCAGTCAACTGGCGCGCCTTCGCAAAGACCAGGCGGAAGGCAGGAGGCAGCGGGACTTTATGGATTTTGAATTGAATGAGATTGAAGAAGCGCATCTGTCTGAAGGCGAGGACGAAGCTCTCGAAGATGAGATCTCCCTTCTGCAGAACAGCGAGAAGATTTTCAGCAGTCTGGCGGGCGCTTATCAGGTTGCTTCCGAAAGCGAGTTTTCCCTGCTGTCCGCCATGAAGCAGGTCTCCGACATGGTCGGCGAAACCGCGCAGTATACGCGGGAGCTTTCGGAGCTGAGCCAGCGTCTGGAGAGTCTCTATTATGAATATGAAGATGCCTGCGGCGAACTGCGCAGCCAGCGTGACGGTACTGTCTTCGATCCGGCTGCCCTCGACGCAGCCATCGGGCGCTATGAGATCATCCGCCGCCTGAAGGAAAAGCACGGCATGACGATCCCCGAGCTTCTTGACTATGCTGACCAGCTGCGCGTCCGGCTTTCTTCTATTGATAATGCCGATGAAGAAATCGCCGCGCTGGAGGCACGCATCGGACAGACGGCGTCTGCGCTTACGGCGGCGTCGGATCAGCTCAGCGAGCTCCGCAAGGCATCGGCAGCCGAGCTGGAACAGCTCATTACAGAGCAGCTTGGTCAGCTCAACTTCAGCGATGCTGCTTTTGCAGTAGACTTCCGGCAGAATCTGGATGCCGGCGGGAATGTCCAGTTTACTTCCGAAGGAACGGACATCGTGGAATTTCTCATCACGACCAACCGCGGCGAACCGCTAAAGCCTTTGAGCAAGATCGCTTCCGGCGGTGAAATGTCCCGCATCATGCTCGCCTTCAAGAAGATCATCGGCGACTACGACCACATCCCGACCATGATCTTCGACGAGATCGACAGCGGGATCAGTGGCGTGGCAGCATCCGTTGTCGGGCGCAAGCTCCGCGAAATCGCCGCGCACCATCAGGTCATCTGCATCACCCACCTGCCCCAGATCGCAGCTTGCGGAACCAGCAACTACCGCATCTGGAAGCACTCGGACGACCGGTCGACCTACACTTCTATCGACCCGCTGACCCCGGACGAAAAAGTCCGCGAGATCGCCCGCCTCCTCGGCGGCGAGAACATCACCCCGACCACACTGGCGTCCGCAAAGGAACTCATCGAAGCGTCGGAGTAAAAGCGTCTGAGTAATTAAGGCATGAAAAGAGCCGCTCACATCGAGCGGCTCTTGCAATGTTCCATTCAATCGACCTGATTATTCTTCTTCAGCCGGTGCTTCCTCAGCAGGAGCTTCCTCAGCTGGTGCGGCCTCTTCTGCAGGTGCCTCAGCCGGTGCTTCTTCAGGAGCAGCTTCTTCTGCCGGAGCTTCCTCAACCGGAGCTTCTTCTACAGGAACTTCAGCCGGTGCTTCCTCTACAGGTGCTTCTTCAACTGCTGCAGCTGCCTTTGCAGCCTTCTCTGCTGCAATCTCTTCCGGTGTCGGAGGTTCGATCGTCTCTCTGATGCTCAGGGAGATGCGTTTTCTGTCTTTGTCGATCTCGAGGATCTTGACATTGACGACCTGACCCAGTTCGAGTTCGTTGTTGATGTTCTCAACTCTCTTGTGGGCTACTTCTGAGATGTGGACGAGTCCGTCAAGGCCCGGTTCCAGTTCTACGAATGCACCGTATTCCTTGATCTGTACGACCTTGCCTTCGATGACCTGGCCGACTTCGTACTTCTCATCTATGACACTCCATGGTTCCGGAGTATTCTGCTTGAGTCCCAGTGAGATCTTTTCTTTCTCTTCGTTCATGGAGAGAATCTTGACGTTGATCTTCTCGCCGATGGAAAGAACTTCTTCCGGGTGCTTCAGCTTGCCCCATGAGATCTCTGAAATGTGGAGCAGTCCGTCGATTCCGCCGATGTCTACGAATGCGCCGTAGTTGGTGAATCTCATTACAGTACCTTCAACTACATCGTCTACGTGCAGCTTCTCCCAGATCTCCTGGATCAGTTTCTTTCTCTCGTCAGCAAGGTACATCTTGTGTGAGAATACAGCCTTTGTCTTAGCAGGATCGATTCTGTATACTCTGACGTTCATTGTCTGTCCGACGAATTCCTCAGCGTCGACCACGAAGTGATCGGAAAGCTGTGAAAGTGGAATGAAGCCTGAGAACTCTTTGTACTCAGCGATCACGCCGCCTCTGACGGCTCTTGTGACTTTGACTTCAATAACGGATTTATCTTCATACGCTTTGACAACTTCTTCCCAGTTGGCAATGTATTCGAGTTTCTTAGTTGACAGCAGGATCCCGCCGTCTCCGTCATCCGTCTTGATTACCTTAGCCTTGATTTCATCACCTACTTTGTAAGCATCGGCCAGGGTCTGCCCTTCCTCAAGGCTGGCGTCTGATTTCTGCAGGATTCCGTCTTTCTTGACTCCAAGATTTACAATAACTTCGTCTTCGTTGACCTGGTGTACTTTGCCGTCTACGATTTCCCCGTTTCTCGGCAGTTTCAGAGACTTGTTGAACTCCTCGCTCTGCAGTACATCATCCATTGTCATTTCTTTGTTTTCAAGTGTTACATCACTCATGTTGGCAATAACCTCCTTAATTGTGTAGTCCGGAGTCGATGCACCGGCCACCGTTCCTATTTTAGTACATTTCACAATCTCGTGCAACGGTAAATCCTCTAAATTTTCAACAAAATGCGTGTTCTCGCAATAACGGGACGCGATTTCAAACAGCTTGCGCGTGTTGGAACTGCCTCTTCCGCCGATCACGATCATCAAATCGCTCTCTGCTGCCAGCGCCGCGCACTCCTCCTGCCGCTTCGATGTAGCGCTGCAGATCGTGTTCCGGCGCTCAACATCCAGACCAGCTTCCTCGAGCGCGCGCGCCACCCCTTCGAAGGTTTCCTCCTTGATGGTCGTCTGCGCCACAAGCAAAATCTCCCCGTCCGTTTCACGCATCTTTTCACGCAAAAGCAGCGCCGCCTCGGCTGCCTCCTCTGCGGTACGGCACACGATGGCCGGACGGTCAGTCGGGCACCAGCCTGCGATGCCTTTGACCTCTGCGTGGTCCGGGTCGCCTGCGATCACGACCTGGCTGGCTGTCTCGCTGACGATCCTGTGGATCTTCTCCACAAAGGGACACGTCGCGTCGATCAGTTCGATGCCTTTTGCCTTTGCGTCATCGTATACGGACTTGCCGGCGCCGTGGGAGCGGATGATCACCGGGAGGCCGCCTGCTTCGTCCAGGTCTCCGATCACGCGGATCCCCTCTTCTTCCAGACGCGCGACCGCAGTCTCATTGTGGATGAGCGGTCCCAGGCTCACGGCAGGAGCGGATTCCATCGCCATATCGATCGCCCGCTTCACGCCGAAACAAAAACCCGCCGTCTCCGCCAAGGTTATTGTTTTGTCTCCTACTTTTTTGATCATCTGTCCCCTTCTGTTTTATTCGTTTCAAAAATGTGTCAAAGGGACGGTTCTTTTGACACACGTATTATTGACTTGCCTCAAAATGTGTCAAAAGAACCGTCCCTTTGACACATTTAGCGTTTCACGCCGTTCTTCCTGTCGATTTCGCGGAGTTCTTCAAGGTACTTTTTGAAGGCGCCTTCGCTGCCGTTGGTGGTTGGTTCGTAGTAGCGGACGCCTTCTCTGTAAAGGTCATCCGGCAGGTACTGCTGTGTGACGTAGCCGCCGTAGGCATGGGGGTACTTGTAGCCTTGTCCCCTGCCGAGTTTGGATGCGCCGCTGTAATGGGAGTCCATGAGGTGGGCGGGCACGTCGTCGATTTTTCTTGAATGGATATCGTGCAGGGCTGCGTTCAGCGCTTCGTTGGCCCGGTTGGATTTCGGGCAGGACGCCATGAGGATCACTGCATGGGCAAGCGGGATCTGCGCTTCAGGGAAGCCGATCATCTGAGCCGCCTGCACGCAGGATGTCACGATCGAGATCGCGTTCGGATAGGCCATCCCAATGTCCTCGCTGGCCATGACCATCAGGCGCCGGCCGATCATCATCTCGTCGGCGCCACCGTCGATGAGACGGGCCAGATAGTGGATCGCCGCATCCGGATCCGAGCCCCGCACGGATTTCTGAAGAGCCGACAGAAGGTTGTATTTGTCCTCCTCTTTATCATAAAATGTCGTCTGCTTTTGCATGGCTTCCGCGACGATGGCCCGATCCAGGGTCTGCCCTTCGGACAGGTTGTCCACGATGAATCCCAGCGCGTCGAGGGCGACTCTGCAGTCGCCGCCGGCCATGGCAGCGAGTGTCGCCAATGCGTCTTCATCGTATCTGACATCCAGACCGCCGAAACCCTTTTCTTTGTCCGCAAGGGTCCGCTTCAGGATGATCAGGATTTCATCAGCGCTCAGTCGTTTGAACTCATAGATGTTTCTGACGCGGGAAATGATCGCGTTGTTGATCGAGAAATACGGATTCTCCGTGGTACTCCCGATGAACTTGATCACGCCGTCTTCGATGGCTTTGAGCAGGGAGTCCTGCTGCAGCTTGTTCCAACGGTGGACCTCATCCACATAGAGGACCGTCGTCTCCTGCAGCAGTCCGTTGAACCGGTCGGCGGCGTTTTTGAGGATCTCCTTGAGTTCCTTTGTTCCGGTGGTCGAGGCGTTGATCTCAACGAAATTGCCGTCCAGCTCGCCCGCGATAATACGCGCCAGCGTCGTCTTGCCGGTTCCGCTCGGCCCGAAAAATATGGCCGACTCAAAGGTCTTGTTGCGTATGGAATTATAAAAAAGAGAGCCTTCGTACATGAAGTGCTTTTGCCCGACGAAATCCTCCAGCTTCGTCGGTCTCATCTTCGTTGAAAGTGGTATCATCAATACTCTCCTCTCAAATGTGTCAAAAGAACCGTCCCTTTGACACATTTTGTTTCGATACGGGTTATTATACAAAAAAGGCGGTGTTTTTACAAACACCGCCCGATATGGATTTTGCATTAGTCAAAGAACGTTTCGGTCTTCTCCTCCATGAGGTACTTGTTGAGTGTCGCTTCAACATCCAGCTCGTGCTCCGGAAGAGGTGGATCCTTCTTCTTTCCGATGAAGTACATGATCAGTCCGAAGACAATCAGAATCGCGCCGCCGATGGCAAGACCGGTCTGTACCTGCGGGATGACGTTGCAGAATACATCGTAGTCATCCGGTTCCCATTCGCCCCAGCTGATCTCATACCATCTGAGCCAGAACTGGCCGAAGAAGGCCATCGCTCCTGCGCACAGGGAGAACACGCCGATTCTGACAGTGTCGCCCTTCGGGATGCCGAATCCGTTGACCGGATTGCCTTCCGGATCGTTGACGGATAGTCCGCCGCAGATCTTACGGAAGAGGATGTATGCGATCGGTCCGGAGCAAAGAGCCATCAGACCGGTCGTCAGATAGTCGGTTCCGTTGATCAGGAGCGCGATGACCGCGATCACGATCGGGAATCCGCAGTAGAAGATCAGGGCCTTGTTTCCGCCCGGAATGATATACAGATTTCTCTTTCTTCTTTCCTCGACCGGCAGTTTATGACGCAGCTTGATGACGGAGATCGGCAGGATGATGTACAGAGCCAGCATGAATACGACTTCCATGGAAACCAGCGTCGTGAAGTCATTGAACGAAAGAATGAATGTTACGACTGCCAGTGAAAGGATGCCGACATAAGGCACACCTCTGTTTTTGCTGACCTTGACCAGGAACTGCGGGCAGAGGTGGTCGTCCGCAAGAACGAAGAAGCCTCTGGAGCCTGACGCCAGGTAGGTGTTGAAGATAGCGCACTGTGAAATGATCGCAATGACCAGGAACACATAGCCCCATGCTTGTCCGAGGTTCGCTGTCAGAACTGTCGCGTATCCAACATGGTCGCCGGAGAATCCGCCTTCTGTGGACCACATCTCCCAGCTGCCCTGCGGCAGTGTTGCCAGTCCGCCCAGTGTCGGCAGAACGTATGTCAGCGCGACCAGCGGCATCGCGATCTTCAGTCCCTTCGGGATGACCTGCGGGTTCTTGACCTCGCCGGCCATATTGGAGATGCATTCATATCCGCAGTACATCCAGATGCAGATGCAGATTCCGCCACCCAGTCCGTCGATCAGTGTGTAGTCTTCCGGCATGAACGGTTCCACCGGATTGGCGTTCCAGTTGAGGAATCCGACGATGGCGACCAGCAGGAACGCTGCTACGATCAGAAGCGACAGGACCGTACTGACGGTTCCTACTTCTCGCAGGCCCAGCAGATTGACGATGGTGAATATGGCGATCATGCCGATTTTCAGCGCCAGGGATCCTGCATAGGACATGGGGATCATCTGGCTCACATAGCCGGATACCAGTGCGACATATACGCCGTTTGTAATATACGTGGATACAGTTGCCCACCAGCCTGTCTGGAATCCCCAGAACTCACCGAAGGCCTCCTTGACCCAAACGTACACGCCGCCCTCTGACGGCATAACAGATGAGCACTCTGCGACCAGCGAACTGATCGGATACGCCCAGATAAACGGGAAGATGCACAAAAGCAACAGTGTCATTCCCGGACCCGCTTCCGGAATCATTTCTTCGATTCCGAATGCGCCTGCAGCGACCAGACAGTAGAGCATGAACACGATCCCGGAGACCTTGATATCATGCTTTTTCAGTCCGGCAACGCCCTGCAGTTGCGGCTCTTGCTGACTCATAATAATACCTCACAAATAATAATGATGATTGATAAATACGTACATCGTTATGCTACCACAGCGCAAGTTGAAATTCAACCGATTAGAAGTCGGTATCCGGCAGGCTGACATCGAACGAGTCGATGGGGTCATAGACATCCGTGTTGCCGATATCTTTGTTCGCTTCCGGATCGTAGTTCGGATCGACCGGCAGGTTCTCAGGCGATACCGAGGTCGTCGTAGTCGTGGTTGTGGTCGTCGTTTCTTCGACCGCTGTCATCCCCGACAGGTCGAGTTCGGCGACTTCTTCCTCACTCTGCCCTTTCATCGTTGCGCTGGTCGGCAAGTCGCTGCCCTTAGGGATATCAAAGTAGAAAACTACCCGGCTTCCGTAGCCTTCCACTTCATCCGTGGCGGCAAAAGAAATGGAGCGGGTCGAGTACGTCGTGTCTCCATCATGCAGCGTCATATCGATGGCGCTCGTCGAATTCAATGTTCCGTTGCCCAATCCCGAAATGACGACCGGAGCGGTGTTGCCGACCTGCAGGACGCTCACACCGTAGCCGTCCGTAGCACCGGTATCATTGCCCGTAGCCCGAACGACCCTTTCCAGAGCGTAAGTGTTGTCTCCAAGCTGGAACTGTTCCCCTTCTCCGTATCCTGAGCTGCCGCCGCAGGCTGCAAAAGCAAGACATGTCATAACAGCCAGCAATGCTGCCAACAATTTCTTCATATCGCACCTCCATTCGATTCACAAGAACCGTTTGATCACAAGATATATTTGTTTTCTGTCAATGCCCGGCTGTCTGTACGCGTATTATACCACAACTCCTTCGCGTCAAAAAAACATCAACAAATGGAAAAATAAGGGATTGTCAAATTCTGGTATTTGTGTTATGATGCTCTCGAAAGGAAAATTATGGATGCGATGTCAAAATATACAATGGAGGATGTGAGGTCGTACATCCGGGATATCAGGCTTTTGCTTACGGAATCCGTGGAGGAAATGACCGATGAAAAGGCCATGGGGATCATCGAAACGTACGTGTTCTCACAGGAAAGATCCGCATCCTGCAGCTTCCGGGACAACGCTGCTCTGATCGAGAGGCTGTTCCTGTCGCTGCGGTGCGAGATGGATATTCTCCAGCCGTATATCGATGACGGATCCATTTCGGAAATCATGGTCAACGGTCCTGACAGGATCTTTGTGGAGCGCAGAGGGAAGATCACCCAAGTCCCCCTCTCCTTTGACTCAACGGAAGATCTGCTGGAACTGATCCGGCGGATCGCCGGCAGAGTCCACCGTGAGATCAACGAGTTGAACCCGATCGTGGACGCGCGTCTCAGCGACGGATCGAGGGTCAATGCTGTTTATGGAAACATCGCTTTGAACGGGCCGATCCTGACCATCCGTAAATTTCCGGAAGAGAGCTTGACACTGGATGACCTCATCAGAAACGGGACTGTGACGCCGGACGCTGCCGGGGTCCTTCGCACCCTGGTGCGCTGCCGGGCCAATATACTGGTCTCGGGAGGGACATCCAGTGGCAAGACAACCATGCTCAATGTGCTGGCGCAGCTCATCCCCGAAGACGAGCGTGTGATCGTGATCGAGGATTCTGCCGAACTGCAGATCGACCGGATCCGAAACATCGTCCGTCTGGAATGCAGAAACGCCAACGCAGCAGGCCGCGGGCAGATCGATATGACGCAGCTGGTGAGAACCAGCCTGCGCATGCGTCCCGACCGCATTATCGTCGGGGAAGTCCGGGGCGGCGAGGTCTTCGATATGATCAACGCCATGAACACCGGACACGCGGGATCTATGAGCACCGGTCACGCCAACAGTATTTCAGGGATGCTGCGGAGACTCGAGGCCATGTTCATGCAGGCTGTAGACTTTCCCGTAGACGCCATCCGGGCGCAGATCAGCGAAGGCATCGACATCATCATACACATGAGCCGCATGCGGGACGGAAGCCGCAAGGTCGTTGAGATTTCCGAGCTTACGGAAGTCTCGGAAGGACAGATCCGGACCAACTGTCTCTACCGGTCGGATACCGGCCTGACAGGGAGCAGACTGGTCCACAGAGAAAAACTGGAAACCGGAGATATCGATGATACAGAACTATGCAGAATATGAAATGACAGAGAAAGAGCGCATGCTGTTTTTTGGCAGCGGGTACCTGGCCGCTGCCGGAATCGTGTTTCTCTTTTACCACAGTTTGATTCTTTCGGCCCTGTGCGGATTTCTTGTCATCAGGATGAAGCCGTACTATGCGTCCTGGCGGGCGCAGCAGCGCCGGCGGAAGCTGCAGCATCAGTTCAAGGATATGCTTTATTCCCTCTCCGCGTCCTTTACGGCAGGAAGGCAGATGCCTGAAGCTCTGGTGGAGGCCGCGGATACGCTTTCTGCCATGTACGGGCCGGAAGAGCCGATCATGATGGAACTGGCGCACATGAAACGCTGCATCCTCGATAATAACGAAAGCGACAGTGAACTGCTGACCGACTTCGCCGCCAGAAGCGGCTGTGAAGATATCAGTAACTTCGTGCAGGTCTATATCATATGCCGGAATACAGGCGGCGATTTGGAGAAAAACATCTCCCGCACCGTCTCTATTCTGACTGACAAGATGAACATTGAACGGGAGATCCAGTCCCTCACATCACAGAAAAAGTTTGAAGGAAGGCTGATTGCCTTGATGCCTTTGGCGATGCTGGCGATTCTCAACCTTCTTTCACCTTCCTATGTGATTCCTCTATATGCCGGTCTGCCCGGGCGGCTGATCATGACTGGCTGCCTGGGCGCAGGCCTCGCGGGACTGATGATGATGGAGAAGATATCCCATGTCGATATTTAAGAAAAAAGCCGCTGCAGAGGAAGCGGCGCTGACTGAAGAATTCCTTATCCAAAGGGCTGTCGGGAGAATCCTTGTGATCGTCACAGTGGGGGTATTGTTTTTGCTGTTTGATCTGTTTGTAGGGTTTGATTTCTCGACAGTCCCCCTCCTCAAGGAAAAAGACAGCGTGTACCTGGTCCGCCCCGCCGAGGGTAGTTCCGCAGGACATATCGATCTGGTGGCGGACATACAGACGGACAAAGGAACGGTGACGAAAGAATACAAACTGTCCCTGTACCCATGTGAGCGGGAACGGTCCGGGACTTCCGGTCTGTCGGGCAGCAGCCGCAGGAATTCTGCAGGCGGCATGATGTCAGAGGAGGAACTGCTGTCATACGAAATGCGCAGCGTCATCAATTCACTCAACGATGACCTGAGCGTGCGCAGAGTAACGCTGCCTGACCATCTCCGAACGGGAGAAACGATCACCTGGGGCGCAGAGAAAAAGACCAATACCGCCATGATTGCGCTGGCAATGATCCTTCTGGCTGTATTCGTGTACAAAAGGCGGCTGGATCCTCTGGAAAAGATCCGGCGCAGCCAGATGGTCTCAGTGAACCGGCAGCTGCCGGAATTCGCAAGCCGACTGGTGCTGCTCCTCGGCGCGGGACTCGTGCTGAGCGCTGCCTTTGAACACATCATCGAGGAAAGCCGGCAGACAGAAAGCTTGGCAGGCGATTACTTCTACAGCTGCATGGCTGAAATAGATCATAAAATCAGGGAGACAAACAGTTCCCTGGAAAAAGAATTCCGGGCTTTTGCACGAAGCAGTGAGTGCTCAGGCAAAGGCTCCCGGGAGCTGATGCGGATCAGCAATATCATCAGTGACAATATCAGCAAGGGCGCGGAGCTGACTGACAAACTCCAGTCCGAGAGTGAAGCGTTGTGGCTGTCCCGAAAGAGCGACAGCGAAGAACGCGGACGACTGGCCGAGACGAAACTGACTATGCCCCTTACAGTATTTCTTCTTGTCCTGGTTGTCGTGACAGTAAGCCCCGCCCTGCTGGAATTGTAAAAAAATGAAATAATAACGCAAAGGACGGAGCTTCCGCTCCGTCCCGAACAATTGAATATGTTCTGATTTGATTTGTTCTGCTGACTAGTTCCAGAAATCTGTCTTCTGCTTGAGACCAATGGAAGCAGACTTGAAGATCGGGTTGATACCTTCGGCCATCTGCCGCTTGTAGTCATCCAGGCACTTGAAGGCGATACCTCCCAAAATGATAATTGTCGGAACGTTGGTAACGACCATGAGTCCCTGCATCATGTCCGCGATATCCCATACGAGACCGGCGGATGCGATGGAGCCGACAAAGATCAGGAGTGATGCGATGATACGCATGACGAGCAGTTCGCTCTTCTTGCCTTCTCTTCCGATGATGAATTCGAAACATCCTTCGCAGTAGGAATAGTTACCAATCAGTGTGGTGAATGCGAAGAAGCACATCGCGATGGCGATGAATGCCGGTCCGAATCCTCCGAAGACGGACGCCAGTGAATCCTGTACATATCCGGCAGCGTTCGGGCCGTCCGGCAGGTTGTATGCAGCAGCGTCAACCTTTGTTGACAGGCACATGAACGCAGTCGCCGTACAGATCAGCAGCGTATCGATGAATACGGAAAGCATCTGCACGAGTCCCTGCTTCGCCGGGTGGGAAACGTCCGCTCTCGCCGCAGCGTTCGGAGCAGAACCCATACCAGCTTCATTGGAGTACAGGCCTCTCTTGACACCGTACATGATGCAGGATCCTGCGAAACCACCGAAGATCGCATGGAAGTCGAACGCGCTTGCGAAGATCATTCCGAACATGTGTCCCAGATTCGGGATGTTGATGACCAGTACGATGATCGCAACGATAACATACATAACACCCATGATCGGAACCAGGACCTCAGTTACGTTGATCAGTCTCTTGGCACCGCCCAGAACGATGACGCCGAACAGAACGCAGAGAATGATGCCGATGATGTACGGAGTTCCGTTGTTGTAGAAACTGAACGCCGCGAATGTGGACTGCAGGTTGTAAGCAGCCAGCATGTTGTATCCTACCATATATGTGAATATGATCAGGATCGAGAAGATCACGCCGAGCCATTTCTGGCCGAGGGCGTCTCTCATGTAAAACGCCGGTCCACCCATGGAACCGCCTTCACCGTCATGTTTCTTATAAATCTGCGCCAGCGTCGACTCGACGAATGCCGATGCGCCGCCGAAGAACGCTGTGATCCACATCCAGAAGATCGCGCCCGGGCCTCCGCAGACGATAGCTGTCGAAACACCGATGATGTTTCCTGTACCGACTCTTGACGCGGTAGATACCATCAAGGCACCGAATGAGGAAACGCCGCCTTCATGTGGCTTTTCCATGATGACCTTGCATGCTTCACGGAACATTCCGAACTGCAGGAAACCGCATCTAATCGTCAGATAGATTGCGCCGCCTATCAGAATGAGCGGAACGAACCATGGCTGGTACAGGATGTTACTAATTGCTAATACTACACTATCAATAGCACCCATAATAAATACCTCCAAAAAACATAATAATATCGGGTCTTCTAATGCAAAAGCTATAGAACACCGTCAAGATTATATCAAATAATACTTTACATGTACACCACTATTTATTTACAAGTTACCGAATTAAAGAATTACTATTTATTACCATTTATGTTATAATTATACTAAACAGGAGGTGCTGAGATGGAGAGATTTCTGACATCATTTCTAGGAAGGTTTTGCAGCAAAAGCCGCATCCTGCGGGAACGCTCCGGCATGGAGCTGGTGCAGGTCGCGATCCTGGTGGCGATCGCAGTCGCCCTGGGTCTCATCTTTCGAACGCAGATCACAGATTTCGTGAACCGTACGTTCGAAGGTCTGAACAATTTCTAATGCGGTATTTCTGATGCGGTTCCTAATATGGCATTCTGCGAGACGCAGACGCGGCAGCTACATTGCTGAAGCTGCGGTGGTTTTACCCTTCGTGATCCTGGCGATCCTGACGACGGTTCTGATCATCTTGTATTTCTATGATTCTTCTGTGTCCGAAAGCAGGATGCACATGGCGCTCCGCTGTGAGGCCGGCCAGGTGTCCGGAAAAGCTACCGCCTATTCGGAGGAGGACAGCCGTCTGTCTTCTGAAGATCTTTGGGACGGCCAGCTCACCTCGTCCGGTGTATTCCCTGCCGCGCGCGTCCGCGGAAGCAAAAGCATCTCCATGGTGTCAGCGGGTCTTCTCGCACGCCTTGGAAGGCGGCAGCTCTCGGATCAGCTGCGTGTTGCGGACCCCGCCCGCGCTCTGCGGCTACGGCAAATGGTCCATGCAGACAGCACGGATCCCGGAAATACAGACGCGCACCCCGGAACCACATAGGCGCAAAGGAGGTTGTTGAAATGCAGAAGCAAGGCAGCAGCACGGTGTTTCTCGCTGTCGTCCTAGCGTGTCTCATGTCGATCACGCTGACACTTGTTTTCGCAGGAAGGATGCAGGCACAGATCAGCATCGCAGACGGCGCACTTGATCTCGCCTCAGCATCGCTGCTGTCCGAGTACGACTATTACGTGCAGCAGGACTATGGTCTGTTCCTGCTGCGGGGGACCGATGCGCAGCTTTCCGCAGATCTTAGGGACTACACCAGACTCAGCGCGAAAGCATCAGCCGGCCGCTTCTGTTTAGTCAACACGGATGAAGTCCACACGCAGATTCTGGAGTACATGAAGGCCGGCGGCGCAGTCCACACAATCACCGAAGCCATCACAGGCGAAGATGACGCGGGACCTGGCGCTGCGCAAAATGCCGGCGACGAGTACCCGGACGGCGCCGTGCGGGACAGGACCCTGCGGCACGGACCGACGATCACCAGCCTCCCCTCCCGCGCTGTCCCGGACAGCGACATCGTTACGACCGTGCGGAAACTCGGTGAAGGCCTGACGAATCCCGAAGCGATTTTCCGAACCGGATCGAACAAGTTCTTTATCACGGAATACATACTGCAGAAGTTCAACAGGACGGGAAGCATCTGCGGACCGGATCACTTTTTCAGCAGTGAAGTCGAGTATATCATCAGCGGGAAGCTATCGGATGCGCAGAACAAACGACAGACGGATCTCGCCCTTGAAGCTGTCCGGTCCGGGCTCAATTTGACTCACATCTACTCCGACCCGGAAAAGATGTCGCTCGTCACAGCAGCGGCCGAAACGATCACGCCCGGCCCGCTCGGCGCTGTCACCCAGTTCGCCATCGCCGCGACATGGTCTGCGGCAGAGGCAGTCAATGATGTGAAGCTTTTGCATAAAGGCCGCAAAGTGCCTCTTGTGAAGACCGCGGCAAGCTGGTCCATCGATCTGGACACAGTGCTGGAAGGATACAACGGCGAAGACGGCTGCGTGTATCCTCAGGTCAACACGGGACGAACCTATGAAGATTACCTGCGCATTCTCCTGTACGCCAAGGACGATACTATCAAAACAGCGCGCATTCTTGATCTGATCCAGATCAACATGCGAAAAAACCACGACGAGGCGTTCTTGATACAGGAGTGTGCGACAGGTGTCTCTGTCAGTGCAGATGTGAACGGCAAGAAGCTTTCACGGGACAGAATCTATTAAGAGTCTATTGACTAAATGTTTATTCGATGAAACAAGCAGGAAACAAAAAAGGGGTTTATACGATAGAGGCTGCGATCTGTCTGCCGCTGGTCATGCTCGCTGTCCTTACGCTGGGGTATTTTCTGGAAGCGGATTCCGCGTGGGAAAACTGCATGAACGCCGCCTTCCGGGAGTGCTCTTACGCACAGTGTTCAGGTCTTGATCTGTCCAGAATGTCCATCGGCGTGAAACTACGACGCGACGCGGCGGACTTCGGACAGGATGTGGATCTGCGCATTGCGGGGGGAATGAGCGCATACGCTGACGGCAGGCACACAGACCTCAACACCTTCAGGCTCAAGGCACTTGTAAACCTGCCGCTTCCGCTCGGATTCGGGCGCGTGTTCTCCTATGAAGAGACCGTCAAATACCGGGATTTCACCGGGCTGAAATACACGCGGCCCGCCCTCGGCGCGGAAGGTCTGGAGCAGAGTGCGGATACGACCGCTGTCTGGATCTTTCCGCAGAGCGGCACGAAATACCATGAAGAAAGCTGCACTTATGTGAAGGCAACGGTGCACAGCTGCGTGCTCACAGGCGCACTGAAGAAACAGTATGCTCCCTGCGGGATGTGCGGTTCAGGAAGTCTTCCTACCGGGAGCATCGTCTTCTGCTTTTACGGTGACGACACGTGCTACCACAGAGGAACCTGCCGTTCCATCAAGCGGCACACGATCGTGATCGACCGGGGCGAAGCAGAAGACAAGGGGTACACCCCCTGCAGCAAATGCGGCGGGTGAACCGCCAATCAGAGTCGGCTTGCAGGGCCGCCAACCAGACTAAACGAAAGGATCTATTACTATGTGGGAAAACAATGAATACAGAATGTGCTTCCGGGAGGACTCGATCCTGGATTTTGAGCGCGCGATGCTCTCATCCGGAGAGTGCTCCTATCTGCTGCCGATGATGTTCATCAGCAGCGATTCGAAACATGTTGTTTATTACGACTGCAAAGGCTTCGTACCTCTAAGCAGATATACCGTCGACAAGACTGAAGACGCGCTTTTCATTTTGGAGAAGGTGCTGATCATCCTTTCCAATGCGCTCGGGTATCTCATCACGCCGGCGAAAATATCGCTGAGTACAGATACTGTGTTTTACAATGCGGAGACGGGTGAAATCAAGATTGCCTATGTCCCGGTGCGCGAAGAGCCGGCGGGTTCAAGTAAAAATCTACTTCGCCTGATTGCCCAGCTTAGGTCTGAGGTCACGGACGGGTACCGGAATTATCTGGACCGTTTCGCGGCGGTCGTATATGAAAACAAGTATCACCTGCGCGAACTCACGAATCGGATGGGGCTTTTGCGTCGTGAACTGTATCTGCAAACCAGCGCCTCTTCGTGAAGATGTAGCAGAGCGGGATCAGATACAAATACATCGACCACGGGAGCGCGCCATAGCCCACGCCAAAGAACGTCAGCGGCACGGAGCACGCGATGGCCCACGGCACAAGACCGACGATCACGATCGTTGAGTTTTCGATATCGATGGCCAGCTCCTGCCTGCTGCCGCCCGTATCCAGATAGGGTTTGGTAAGCAGGTCGTTGCACATGAGGGTGGCGATGGTCTGGTTGCAGAACAGCACGCATGACGCCAGTCCAACGATGAGAGATGTGATGAAGCGTCCTGTTTTCGTGCAGCACTTGCTGATGCGGCTGAGCAACCCGTCCAGCATGCCGGTCCTGTTGAAGATGCCGGAATAGGCACATGAAATAATCAGTATGATTGCGATTTCGACCATGGAAATCAGCCCGCCGCCGTCCAGGATCGCAGACAGTCCCTCCCCACTCGGATGGTATCCGAAGATGAGGACTTTCAGGATTTCCCCTGCCGGGATATGTTCCACCGCAAAAGCGATCACGCTGCTTGCGGCGACGCTGATCGCGATGGACCAGATCACGCCCACCTTCAGCAGCGGCAGCGCCAGCATGATCACCGCCGGGAGAAATCCCCATGGCGAAAGGCTGAATTCATTTTCGAATGTGGTCAAGAGCTGGCTGTCCACATGGCTGATTGGATGCATGAATGACAGGACACAGTACGCCGCCGTGGTCAACGCCAACGGCAGAAGCCCTGTTTTCATCATCAGCCTGACATTGACCAGGATTTCTGTCTTTGTGATGCCTGCGACCATGTTGGCTGAGGACGATACCGGAGACGCGCGGTCGCCGAAATAGATTCCGGACATGAGCACGCCTGCCGTGATCAGCGGATCCACTCCGCCGCTTCTGGCCAGGGCCATGAAGATCACGCCAACGGTTCCGGCAACGCCGAAGGATGTACCCAGAGCATAGCTCAGCAGACATGAAAGCAAAAACGCAATAATCAGAAAGAGCGGCGGGACGATGACCTTCATTCCATAATATACAAAGACTGTGATGGTCCCGGAGATTCTCCATGCAGCCGTGATGAGTCCTATGATCAGCATGACCTCGATAACGATCAGGGAATCCCGGATCGACACCCAACTGCTGGCAGCCAGTTCTTTGACGGATTTGCCAAAAGGCATGCCGGACTCGCCGGCGCCCTGCAGTCCGGATCCGCTGCTTATCTGCTCGCCAGGCTGATTGCCAGACAGACAGTCTGCCGAGTTACCGGCCGGACCGCTTCCCTGCGTGAGCCGTCTCAGTCCCAGCACCGCGAACAGCACAAGGCCGACCAGCAGAGCCCACACCATCGAGTGCCCTGTGATCAGCATCAGAATCATACTGGCTATGAAAATTACGAATGCGATTATCAAACCCATAACAGAAATCAGTGTATACGCTTCGCAGTGATTTTGCAAATGAAATCATCCGGTCAGCGTATCCGTCCGACTGATTCGAAGAAGCCGGATGGTCAGAACGCGGGATCGGATGCACCGAACTTGAAGTCGACTGTTCTCCTTACCTCTAGACTGTCCGGATCAACAAGACAGTCATACGCCAGGATCTTCACCCCGGCCTTTTGTGCTTTTGCAAGGGCTTCTCCAAACTGAGGATGAGTGTCGTAATTTGGTGAAACGTCCTTCACCCCCTCCATCTGCACGACGAAAATAATAAACGCGTCATACCCTTCTTCGTACGCCCGGATCAGTTCGTTGATGTGCTTGACCCCGCGCTCCGTCGGCGCATCCGGGAATCTGGCGTGCCCGTCATCCTCCAAAGTAACGCCCTTGACCTCGATGAACGCCTTGCGCTTCTCGCCTCCGGTGTCCACCTGTTCCACATAAAAATCGAACCTCGAATCGCCGAAACGGGTTTCCGGTTTGATGAGCAGCCGCCCGGGAGCCCTTTCCGGATCCGCAGCGCCATTGCGATCGATGTTGTCTAACCGGTCCGTGTTCTCTTCGAACCCCGGCAGCCGGATCTGCCCATCTGCCAGCGCCTCCCCTACCACCTTGTTCGGCGCCTGGGAATCCATATTGATCAGTATTTGCCCGCCGCCTGCGACCGCCTTCCGGACCGCAATCAGCGAATACCGCATCTTCCGGTTTCCCATATGGTCCGCATGATCCTCCAGATAAACATCAGCCCCAGGCAAGAGCAGTTCCCTGCACCTGCCGGTATTCTTGACATGGGCTTTGCTCACCTTACCATTCGGCAGTTCGACACGGGCAACAAACCGGTTCTCCCTCTCTATGAACTTGGCTTTTACTATCTTCCCGTATTTCATAACTACATCTTAGTCTTTTCCCCTGCCATCACTTCACTCATTCATCAAGGGCCTCTACCCCTTGATCTTTCGTTTCGGTTGAATGAGAAAGGTTACCTCGATAGCCTGCCGCACAAAAAAGGAGCCGTGCGGCCGGCATATGCGCCGGCGCTGCGGCTCCGGATCAGACATATATAGCGGTTCCGTTATGCACCGAAATCCACTTTCACGTTCTCACGCTCAGCGGCGCTGTCGACTTCGTACATTCTATACTTCTCGAAGTGGAACTGATTCGCGATGAGGTTGGTCGGGAAGGACTCGACTGCTGTGTTCATCTGCTTGACGCAGCCGTTGTAGTATTTGCGGCTGTTGGCGATATCATCTTCGAGGCTGTTAAGCTGCTTCATCAGATCTCTGAAGTTCTCGTTAGCTTTCAGGTCAGGATATGCTTCCGCGGTGGCGATGATCGTTCCCAGGGAAGAACCCAGCGCCTGGTTGGCTTCGATTTTCTCGTTTGGAGACATCGAATCATACTGTCTGGTGCGCATTGCAGTGATCTTTTCGAAGGTGCTGCTTTCATGCTGTGCGTACGCCTTGACCGTGTTCACCAGGTTCGGCACCAGATCCCATCTTTTCTTAAGATAGACGTCCATCGTAGCAAACGCCTCTTCGATCTGATTCTTTTTTCTGATAAAGCCGTTGTAGGCACCAATTCCCCAAACTACAAGAATGATGACAATTACAATGATGATGATTCCTAATATCATTCCATCTCCTCCTTCTTATTCAAAAGATATCGTTTGTGATACTTTAATCTGACATATTCCATGATTTTATTGAAGTACACCGGGTTGCTGAGTCCGCCCACAATGCCGACGACAGGCAGTCCCTGGATGAACTTCAGCACCAGCATATCCAGTGCAAAATCATCTGCGGTGATCCCAATCTGCGTCTGCACTGCATCGAAATCCGGCTTGCCGGGATTCCTAATCAACTCCTCCACTTCGAGATCGGCAGCCACCCACTTCTCCTGCTTGGCGATGGAGGCTGAAAGCATCTTCAGAATCAGATACCGCTCCTCTGGTTTATTGTAATCGTAACCGTACTTGAGTGCAACCTCATAAACCGATTGCAGGATAAAACCAATGAACAGCACAATATCCGGCAGCCCGATACCCAGCGCGCCGAGTCCAACGCCCTCTGCTGTCGTGATGATGGACTTCCACCTCTTGGAGGACGAAACATTGCTGCGGAACTTCCGCAGTTCTCTTCTGGTCTGGATGCTGTCCACAGCCATGTCCTGGTCTTCGAAATCCTTGAGAATCCTGTCCTTGCTGTAGGTCTTCTCGATCACATCGACACCTTTTTCGAAGATGATGTTGAAGGCTGTAGCAAAAGCCGCCCGAAGATTCACATAAACCTTTTCGGGAATCAGACTCTCGATTGCATTCTTCCAGGACTTACCGGAAGTCATGGCCTGCTTTTGCAGTTTCCGTTCCTGTTTCGCTATGTACTTGAGTTCCTTCTCACAGGCAAGTTTGAATTGCTCGTCGTTCATCACAATATCCTGTCTGTACTGAATCCCGTCCGCACTATAACCCAATCTACTTCCGACCCGCTATGATTACTTCCGATCCGCTATGGCAACGTAGTCCCTGCGCTCCTGCACGGATTCGTAAGCAGGCCGCATCAGTTTGCCGGCGTTCACGATTTCTTCCAGTCTGTGCGCGGTCCAGCCGGCCAGTCTGGCTGTGGCGAACAGAGGCGTTGCAACGTCCGTATCAATATCCAGCGCGCTGTAGACGAATCCTGAATACAGGTCGACGTTGGCCGGCATGAGGATTTCCTTGCCGTGGACCTCGGCGTAGAGTTCAGGCGTGCGCCGCTCGATGTAGTCACATAGCATATAGTCATCGATTCTGTCATTGGATTCGGCAAGTTTTTTTGCCATGTTCTTGAGGATCTTCGCACGAGGATCGGACTTCGTATAGATCGCGTGGCCCATGCCGTAGACAAGTCCGGACCTGTCGTTGGCCTCACCTTTCAGAATCTTGACCAGATAGTCATCGAGCGCGGAGTGCTTGTCGATGTCTTTCACATGCGACTTGATGTCATTGATCATATTGATTACCGCGATGTTCGCGCCGCCGTGTCTGGGGCCTTTGAGCGAACCGACCGCGGCTGCGATCGCCGAATACGTGTCGGTGCCGGTGGACGAAATCAGGTGCGTCGTGAAGGACGAATTGTTTCCGCCGCCGTGCTCCGCATGAAGGATCATACAGATGTCCAGGATCTTCGCCTCCAGATCGGAATACTCACCCATCGGGCGGAGCATCCGCAGGATATTCTCTGAGGTGGACAGTTCCCTGATCGGATCGTGCAGATGCAGGCTCTTCTTATCGTAGTAACTGCTTTTGGCCTGGTACGCGTAGCAGATGATCGCCGGGAAATATCCCATCAGATTCATGGACTGCCGCAGCACGTTCGGCAGTGAAATATCGTCCGGATTGTCGTCGAAACTGTAAAGCGCCAGCACGCTTCGCGCCAGCTTGTTCATAATGTTCTTCGACGGCGCCGTCAGGATCATATCACGCGCAAAACCCATCGGCAGTTCCCTGTGCTCGCCGATCAGGTCATTGTATGCAGCCAGTTCCTTCTTTGTCGGCAGTTCGCCCATCAGAAGCAGGTATGCGATTTCTTCAAATCCAAACCGGTCTTCCAGGAGTACATTGTTGACCAGGTCCTCGACATCATAACCTCTGTAGAAGAGTTTTCCTTCGAGCGGAACCTTGTTTCCTTTTTCATCCTTTTCGTAGCCGACGACTTCACCGATATGCGTAAGCCCTACGACGACACCTGTCCCGTTGGCGTTACGGAGACCTCTCTTAACATCCTTCTCGATGTAATTCTGCTCCTGGATTTTGTTGTTGGATGTAAGTTTCTTCGCGCCGTTATCATAGAACGCCTGCTCCGGCGATTTGTGTTTATCAGTTTTTTCAATTTTACTCTTGGGTTTCTTCTCTTCTTTTTTCTGGCCAGTGCTTTTGACCTCGTCTCGTTTGATTCTGAGTTTTTCCAGCATCAGAATATCCCCCTTCTATTTATTATTAAATGATTGTTCTGCGTTAACGCTATAAAGCGGTAGTATGATTATACCACAAAAGGCGGGCAAATGAAACTTCTGCCCTTTCTCCGCATGATCACACATCAGCATGCAAAATCCGGTCTTCCTGCCTTACCCCTACTTAACCGTGAGATTCACGGTGATGATATCCTTTACGGATTTTATATTCTCCGTATTGACTTTGATCTCGCCCTTTGCGAGCGCTTCATATATATCGTCATACTGCTTCTGCGTCAGGTTGCTGAGTTTGTTGTTCTTCAGCTCCAGACCGATTCCCTCATTGCGGGCATCGAACTGAACAACCTCGCCACCCGGAAATTTCTCGTCCACATACTGGCCGAGGATTCCTTTAAGTGCATCTGCAATCCCATATTCCGCAGAAGTGATAACCTTATCTGATTTCTTACTCTGATCTGTGAAGCTGCCGATGACTTTGCCATCCTGTGCCTCTGCCGCTTCAATCACCGGTTCCTGGATATCGCTCCCCGCCGCGAAGATTACCTGAACCCCATTCTCGTACATTTCCTTGGCAGTTTTGTAGATCGCATCTCTGTCGGACGGGTCTGCACAATACTTGTATTCCATCGTTGCCTCTTCGCCGACTTCTCCCGAAGCACGCTCTGCGCCCATCACATATCCGTATCCGAAGTCTTTGACCTCATCCGACTTGTTTTCGCCAATGAACCCAAGCTGTGTGGACCCGTCAATGACAGCAGCGTATCCGGCCAGATACCCTGCCTGTCCGGAGTCAAAGGCAATCGAGGCAGTATTCTTCGCAATCAGGATATTCCCGTTGTCTGGGTCATAAGGATCTTGATCCATGATGACAAAATCGATTTCCGGATATGTCTCCTGCATCTCAAAAACCGCCTTCGCCATCTTGTTGTTATCTACGATGACGACCTTTGCGCCCTTGTTGATGGCGGTTTTGATTGCGTCCTCAAACGCCGCGTCTGTCTGTTCCGTCGCTTTATAGTATTTGTGCGAAATGCCGTGGGTCCCGCCGAACTCCGTGATCGCGTTCCAGGCTGTCTCGCTGTGCCCGCCGTCCATAACAAGACTGTCATCGGTAACAAGGGCGATTTCATATTTCACATTTTCCTCCGGCAGAGCATCTTCCTCACTGGTGCATCCGCCCAGAACTGCGGCCATCGCAAAAGCAATCACGCCGCCTGTGATCAATGCTGCTGCCTTTCTGATCCATGTTGTTCTCATTCTTCCCACTTCTTTATTACCTCCAGAAATTCTCTTGTCATCCTGCCGGTCAATCCCCAGATGATCCATCCGTTCACATCGAACACAGGAACAGGGGCTCTGCCTTTTTTCCATTTATATGCTTCTCCGCTTGTCACTCTGTCATACGGGAAATCTTCTGCCGGAACCTCCTCCAGATCGTTCCAGTAGACCTCCCAGTCGGCCTTCATCAGATCCTCTACCGGTACGGTGAATACCTCCGCCACCTCTGCGGAGCTGACCTTCATGGCCGCAAAAGTCTCTTCGCTGATGATCCCTGCGAAACAGTGGATCTGCGAGCCTGCTCTGGTGCCGATGGTGATGACCTCTCCTACTGTCTCGATATCCTCCGGGCAAATACCTAGTTCTTCACAGGTCTCGCGGAGCGCCGCCTCCAGCGGCGTTTCGCCGTCCTCGATCTGCCCGCCCGGAAAACAGATTTCCCCCGGCTGTCGGTCCAGGTCTTTGGCCCGCACTTCGTACAGAATCTGCGGTCCCTTGCCGTCATCAAGGTCCACCAAAGGCAAGATCACCGCGTAGTGGTGCGCCCAGCTTTCCCCGATTGGCGTATGGTTTTCAAATGTTTCTTTGATTGTTTCGAGTTCTAACATTATTTATTGTTTTTGCGGTATTGTTTTTGCAACGATGTTGTATCCGTCAAAAATGGCGGTGAAGCCACCGCCACTCGTTGCTATCTCTCTTCTGTCACCTGTCAGTTCAGAATCTCACAGCCTTCAAAGTTCACGCCAATCATCTCCTCCTTCTCGGCGCTTACGCTGACGACGAAATCGACGCCATAGATGTCAGAAATGGCTTTGAGCCTGTCGATGAATTCCGGCAGGTCTCCCAGAGTTACATCAGCATGTTTCAGAATGCTGTCGATAAAAATAGTTTCTATATCATGGTCAGAACTAATGATGCCATATATGAATCCGATGTATTCATCAATATTGGTGATATGCTCAAAATCCTCCATGCAGATGACTCTGATCCTGTAAGAAAGCTCATACATCAACCTGTGGTTCTTGTTGATGAAAATGATACTTCCGTCACATGTCTTGATGCTGTCATTCGCCAGCTGAATCATCTGATTCGTCTTGCCGCTTCCTTTATGTCCAATAAGCAATTGCACCATATCTTCTATCCTCCTGTGAAACGATAATCTGCTTTTTACAATTATAAACCATCTGCATTTTTCAAGCAAGGTATATTTGTTTGCTGCCGGCGCCGCCCTAAAGGACTAGCTGCGCGTCGCAGCTGTCCGCAGGCACCGTCGATCTCGCTGCCCAGCTGGCGGCGAACGGTTGCCGGAATCCCTGATTTTTCAAGGGTTTCCGCGATTTCACGGGCGCGTTTCCTGCTGCTTCCGCTGTAGCCCGTCTCTTCCACTTTGTTCAGCGGAATCAGATTCACATGGCAGAGCATGCCGCCAAGCTTTCTGATCATCATCTGAACATCTTCCTCCCTGTCATTTTCGCCCTCGATCAATGCGTACTCGAAGGTGACGCGCCTGTGGGTCTTGTCCGTATAGTCGCGGGCAGCCTCCAACAGCTTCTCAACCGGATACTTCCGGTTGACCGGCATGATGCTGCTTCTCCCCTCATCCGTCAGGCGGTGCAAGGAGATTGCCAGATTGACCTGCGGGAAGTCCTCCGCAAACTGCCGGATCTTCGGAATAATCCCGCTGGTGGAAACGGTCATGTTCCGCCAGCTCATATTCCTGCCGTTCTCATCATGCAAAAGCCTTAGAAACTGTGCTACGTTCTCGTAGTTGTCGAAGGGCTCTCCCATTCCCATGATGACGATGTGGCCGACCTTTTCTCCTGTCACGCGCTCCGCCTCCAGCACCTGCCCGAGCATCTCGCCTGCCGTCAGGTTGCGTACGAAACCGCCCAGCGCCGACGCGCAGAACCGGCATCCCATCCGGCATCCAACTTGGGATGAAACGCAAAGGGAATTGCCGTAGCTGTATTTCATGAAGACGCCTTCAAAGGTGTCCGCCGCAGTCTGTTCAGCGTACGACCGATCGCTTACATCGCCTGCATCCGCCGCTCCGCCCGCCGCGTCTGCGCCACCCGGCGCCGCTTCAAACAGGATCTTCCGCGTGCCGTCGCTTGTATCTTCCTGGACCCGGACCGCGCGGCATCCGCCGATCTGCGCGCACGTCTTAAGCTTTTCACGCAGGGACTTCGGCAGGTCCGTCATTTCGTCGAAACTGACTGCGCCGCGACTTAGCCACACAAAAATCTGTTTGCCGCGGAAAGGCTTCTCGCCAATCTCTGCGGCAAACTGTTTCAGTTCCTCAATTGTCATTCCAAGCAGTGTCTTCATATGAATTCTCTGTATTCTCTGCATGCTCAGTACAGCCGGAAGTTGTTGCGCACCTTGCGTTTCGGCTTGCTGGATTTCACCTTGCCGGGTGCGGAACCGTCGTCCTCTTTTCCGGACGCGCTGCCGCCGGCTGCTTCCAGCTGCCCTCGCCAGCCCGGGTGCAGCTGATCCAGATATGCCTCGATGCAGATCCAGTCGTTTTCGGGATGCTCCGAGGCGATGCCCGGATAGAAATGCTCCACGTATTCCTCGATCAGCAGGCGGGACAGCTTCTTCAGTCTGCCTTTGCCGGAATAATCCAGGGCCATACCAAACTCTTCGATGGCTTTTGCAGTAGCCTTGTCCTCCAGGATCGCCGCGGCGAGTTTCGGGTTCTTCGCGACATCATCGGCTGTCACCCGCAGCTTCTCGCCATAGCCCTCCAGCAGGTTGATCAGGTCGTCCGGGTCGATGCCGAATTTGATCGACAGGTAATCGATGTCCCGGCCGACTGTCACATACAAATCGAAGAGCGCGGTGTGGTCCTTCACATCACGCTCTGCAAGTCTTCGTAAGTTTTCGATACTCGTGCTCATTGTTTATACGCGCTCCAGGTCTATACGCGCTCCAGCGCCAGGCCACTCTTGTGGCCGTTCAGGTTGACCTTGGACAGCTCGCCTGCAGCGTCCTGCCCGCAGATCTCTACCGCCAGCGTCTCCTTCATGATGTAGTCTTTGTACGCCTCGACGGCTGCACATACATCCTCGTCCGCATCCAGATAGATCTTGATGTTGTCCATCATCTCATAATCGTTCTGCTTACGCATCTGCTGGACCTTCGAGATCAGCTCACGTGCCAGGCCTTCCTGCTCGAGTTCCGGCGTGATCGTTGTATCCAGAATGGTGAACACGTTGTTCTCCATGGCTACCGCAAAACCTTCCTTGGCGTCGATGCGGACTTCTACCATATCCGGCGTGATATCAACTTCCTCGCCGTTCAGTTCCAGCGTGAGCTTGCCGTCTGCGTCGAGAGCTGCCATTACTTCCTTCGGATCCGCCTTCGCCATCGCCGCGCCAAAGGCCTTGATGTTTTTGCCGAGGACCGGTCCTGCCTGCCTGAAGTTCGGCTTCAGGGAGAAGTTCATGTATTCGTCCAGATCGTTTTCGAAGACGACCTGCTTGATGTTCAGTTCTTCCTTGATCAGCGGCGTCAGGTCGCTGATGATATCTTCGTACTTGCCGTCGATCAGTACGGACTGGAGCGGCTGGCGCACCTTGATCTTTTCTTTTTCACGGGTGCCGCGGCCGAGTGCTACCAGCGTACGGACGAGGTCCATTCTCTCTTCGACAGCCGGATCGATCAGTGACTCGTCCGCTTCCGGGAAGTAGTCCAGATGCACGGATTCGCCGCCGGTCAGATTGATGAACATCTCATCGGAAAGGAACGGCGCGAACGGCGCGATCAGTTTGGAGATGCCGACGAGCAGTTCGTATGTCGTCGCGTAAACAGCTTTCTTGTCGTCGGTCAGTTCCTCGCCCCAGAAACGGCGGCGTGCGCGGCGGATATACCAGTTGCTCAGGTCTTCGCCCACGAACTCCTGGATCGCTCTCGTCGCCTTCATGTGGTCGTATTCGTCCATGGCGGCGCGCACGTTCCTGACGGTTCCGTTGTACTTTGACAGGATCCATCTGTCGAGTTCCGGTCTCTGCGCATACGGTACTTCCAGAGAAGCAAAATCAACATCGTCTTCGTTGGAATACAGTACGAAGAAGTTATATACATTCTTCAGCGTGCCGAAGAATTTGCTTACAACATCAATGAGACCGTCCTCATCGAACTTGGTCGGTGCCCACGCCGGTGATGTGCACATCAGATACCATCTGGTGGCGTCAGCGCCGTACTTGTCCAGCATCTCGAACGGATCGACGGTGTTGCCCACGTGCTTGGACATCTTCTTGCCGTCCTTGTCCAGAATCAGGTCGTTGACCAGGACGTTCTTGTACGGAGAAGTGCCCTTGACGAATGTGGAGATGGCCATCAGTGAGTAGAACCATCCTCTTGTCTGGTCGATGCCTTCACAGATGAAGTCCGCCGGGAACAGTTCCTCGTCGAAGATATCCGCGTTCTCGAACGGGTAATGCCACTGCGCGAAAGGCATTGCGCCGGAGTCGAACCAGCAGTCCATGACTTCCGGGATCCTGTGCATCGGCTTGCCGCAGACCGGGCAGGTGAACGTCACATCGTCCACGTACGGTCTGTGCAGCTCGATATTGTTATCAATGTCTTCGTTGGCTTTGCTTACCAGTTCGTCGCGGCTGCCGACGCATTCCAGGTGACCGCACTCACATCTCCAAATCGGAATCGGCGTGCCCCAGTATCTGTTTCTGGAGATCGCCCAGTCCTTGACCTCCTCCAGCCAGTTTCCGAAACGCTTCTCGCCTACGAAGTCCGGATACCAGTTGACTTCGTTGTTGTTGGCAACCAGCTCGTCGCGCAGCTTGGTCATCTCGATGTACCAGCTCGGCTTCGCGTAGTAAACGAGCGGTGTTCCGCATCTCCAGCAGTGCGGGTAGTTGTGCTCGATCTTCTGCTTCGCATAGACCTTGCCGCCTTCGCCCAGATACTTGATGATCTCAACATCCAGGCCGTCCTCCATGATGAAGTGTCCCTTCCACGGAGTCTCTGTGTAATTTCCGTTTTCATCCACAGGCTGCAGTACTGGCAGTTTGTATTTGCGGCCGCACTGATAGTCGTCTTCACCGAAGGCCGGCGCAGTATGAACGATGCCGGTACCATCTTCAGTGGATACATAATCCATGCATGTCACGAAGAACGCTTTGCCGTCTGCCTTGCAGAATGGCATCAGCTGTTCGTATTCGATGTATTCCAGGTCTTTGCCCTTGGCTTCTTCGACGATCTCATACTCATCGTTTGCCAGGACTTTGTCTACCAGATCCTTGCCGACCCAGAAGAGATTGCCGTCCTCTTCTCCGCCGATGATGCGGCACTTGACGTAGTCCACATCCGGGCCTACCGTCAGCGCCACGTTGGCTGCCAGCGTCCAGGCCGTTGTCGTCCACGCCAGGAAGTATTCGTTGTCTGCGTCTTTGCGCTTGAACTTAACGGTCAGCGTATTGACTTTGACGTCCTTGTAGCCCTGCGCTACTTCGTGGGAAGCAAGTCCCGTCTCGCATCTCGGGCAGTACGGCAGGATCTTATGTCCTTCGTAGATCAGACCCTTCTTGAAGAACTCGTTGATGATCCACCAGCAAGTCTCGATGTAGTCGTTGTTCAGCGTGATGTACGGATTGTCCAGATCGCACATGTAACCCATGCGCTCGCTCATCTGCGTCCAAAGGTCCGTGTATGTAAATACAGAATCCTTACACATCTGGTTGAACTCGGCAATGCCGTAATCCTCGATCTGCTGCTTGCCTTCGATTCCCAGCTTCTTCTCGACTTCGATTTCAACCGGCAGTCCGTGGGTGTCCCATCCGGCCTTCCTGTTGACCTTGTATCCCTTCATGGTCCAGTAACGGTTCACGGAATCCTTGAGCGTTCTGGCCATCATGTGATGGATGCCCGGCTTGCCGTTCGCTGTCGGCGGGCCCTCATAAAAGACATAGCTCGGCTGGCCTTCTCTGGTGCTGACGCACTTGCCCAGCAGATCCTCCTGATTCCACTTCTCTGCCTGCTCCTTCTGGACCTCTGCGATAGGTTTTTCTGATAAGTTTTTGATCATTTCTTTCCTCTCTTCAATAAACATGTATTTGCTGCGCGTCCGGGCGCATTCTCGCAATATCGCTCAATAAGAAACGCCCCTGACAAAAAGTTAGGGACGATTTATAAACCGCGGTACCACCCTAGTTACGGGACCATCATCCCGTCTCTCTATTGTGTCGAAACTCAGAGGTGATTTTCACTTGCCGCCTCACCAGCGCTGTCTCAGCTCTATGCCATGTCACACGGCACTGCAGCGCATCTCTGTAAGGATTTTACGCGGGGCTACTGTCCTCTTCACAGTCTCTTATTCAGTTACCATGACATTCTATCGTCTGAACAAGCAAAAGTCAAGGGGTGCAAGCAAACGGATCATTCTTGTTATTCTGATGGTTTTCTTGTGATATGATAGTAATATGATAGAAAAGGGATTCCCCCGCACAGTCTGAATCGTTAAGGAGAACGAATGATATGTCCGATCGAGGCTTCGAAGCATTTCTTCTGGAACAGGTGCGCAGAGAAAGCGCTTTGTACTATGGCATAATGATAGCCCTTGGATGCTGCGCCATTGCATGCATCGTTATGGCGGTTGCAGCTGTGATCGTATTCGGAAGAGGCGCGATTGGCATATCGTTTAAGTTGATCGTAGTGTTTGCGCCCTTTGCCGGAGGATGCTGCGCGAGCAGGTTCATCGCACACAAAAACAGTACAGCTGCGGAAGAAATAGCCTGTGCTCTGGAAGATCCGGAATGGATGATTCCGGACGATTATATGGATGAAACAATAGACGCCCGTTTGGAAGTCTGCCACAAATTAAAGTCCATCCGGGGATTGATCGTCTCCTACAGCATTCTCGCAATCGTGCTCTGGGCAGCAGGTCTGCTCTTCATATTTCTTTCAGAACTCGGCACATCTGATTTCGATCTGGTAATGCTTCTTGTTGCTTTTGTCATGTTCGCTATGGCGCTGAGTCTGTCTATCCTTGCCATCGCGCATATCATGGATCTTCCTGCCGCGCGGAGATACCGGCAGCTTGTCGACGAAAATCTGGAAAGCGAATAGTAGACGAATAGTAGATAGTACGTACAGGATCCTACCCGCGCCGTTTCCACATGCAGTGGATAACAAAGGCGCTCAGGATGCCGCAGACGAACTTGGTCACGACGAAGATCAGGACCGTATAACCGTCGGTAACGTTGGAGACGAAGGCAAGAGATCCGCCGATGACGAAGGAACCGCTCAGGCTGAAAGCAGCCACGATTTCTTTGCCCTTGTCATCCATTCGTCCGTACAAAGGCATCACGGCCAGGGATGTGGCGCAGGTCATGAGAAGCGACACGGCCGCAGTCCCGTTGATTCCGATCCGCTCCGCCACCCCGTTGATTCCTTTGCGGAAGAACTTCAGGATCAGCTCGGACAAAACAAGGGCGCCGGCGATGATGATCGCGGACTTGAATACGATGAGGATCGCCTCTTCCACAGACTCCATACTTGCGTAGGCCAGGCTCGGAACGAAGACGCCGATCACGGCCACCGCGAACATAATATAAAACAGCCAGTTGACGACCCGAGCAAAACCCATAAAGAACCTGGTTGTCCCCTCCGGAACAAAGCGCAGGCAGACGGCCAGTCCGGCGCAGATCACGAGGATCGGAATAAACTGCCGCAAAAACAGACCGATCGGCATCCGAAGCATGAGTTCCGCCACGATCAGCCCCGCCGGTATCATAATGATGCCGACGATGAATCCGCGGAACAGGAACGGGTAGTCCTGCTTGTCTATGGACGCCATGAACACAGGCATCTGGAATGTGATCGCCTGTCCGAGCAAAGTCCCCAGCACCACGCCGCTGAGCACCAGAAGCTGCGGCGTCGCCGCGATCTCACGGGAAATGAAATACCCGCCCATATCCGGCGCCAATATCGCGCCGATGATCATGGACGGATCAAAGAAGAGATGGTCCGATAAAGCCATCACCTGCTCCGTGTGTCTGCGGACGAATTCAGCGCCCACCGTACAGATGCTGACGATCGGGATCACCATCATCCCCATTGTATAAAGACCCGCATCAAACTTGACCTCCAGCCCAAGCCTGCCGCCGAGGAACTTATCTACGAAGCCAATCGCCGCGAAAACCAGCATAATAACAATAAACGCATTCATAACGAGCACATTGTAACACAGAAATGTGTCAAAGGGACGGTTCTTTTGACACATTTTCAGCCATATTTTGACATCCCAAAATCATAAAGGTATACTTATGGAAACATACCCCAACGGCAAACCCAAGAGAACCAAGTTGCAGGAAAAAATGATGCAGACAACGCACTACAAACTGAATACACCTTGCCGCATCGCCCTCCTGACCGACATGCACAATCAACCGTGGGAGGACGGTCTTCGCGTGCTCGCAGCAGAAAAACCCGACCTGATCTGCATCGCGGGCGATCTTTTGCACGATGATTACCATTCTTCCTTTGAAGAAGAAACGAACATCCTGCCGTTTCTCCGCGCGTGCGTCAGCCAGGCGCCGACCTTCTTTTCGTTCGGCAATCATGAATGGTGTATGACACCGGAACAGATTGAACAAATCAAAGCCTTAGGCGTTACGGTTCTGGACAATGAATGGACTGAATGGACGGATGGCACTGTGCGTGCAGACCGCCTTAGTAATGCTCCGCATTGCGACGGTGCTCCGTGCTCCCGGCAGACCCGTCTCCTGATCGGCGGTCTGACGCCGGGCGTCGTCACAAAACAACGCAAGCCCGACTGGCGAAGCGATCCCACGCCGCCGGACCCCAAGCTGGAATGGCTGGCCGAATTCGAAAAACAGGATGGCTGCAGAATCCTTCTCTGCCACCATCCTGAATATTATCCAACCTATCTTGCAAACCGGGATATCGATTTGGTATTTTCCGGCCACGCCCACGGCGGGCAGTGGCGTCTGTTCGGGCGAGGTCTGATCGCCCCGGGACAGGGACTGTTTCCGCGGCTCACTTCCGGCGTGCATCAGGGCGCCCGCGGCGGAAAGCTTGTCATATCCCGCGGTATGGGAAACGGGACATGGATTCCCCGGATCAACAACCCTTGCGAGGTCGTGATCATCGACTAGTACGCGGCATCGGATTCAAGTCAGTCGACGTATACGATCGATGCCGTGAACCCCTCTTCTGTCGCCGTTACAACAGCTGCGGAGCTTTTTTCTCCGTACTTTGGCCGGGATGCTGAACCTGGGTTCACGAACAGAATGCCGTCCTGCCCTTTGATAACAGGCTTATGGGTATGACCGAAACAGACCATACCGCACTTTTCACGCTTTGCCAGATAGAGCGCATTATCCAACGAGAATTCCACATCTTCCACATGTCCGTGAATGACAAGAATCTTCCCTGCAGGGGTTTCTACGACCTTAAATTCCTCATCCCGTCCGCCGTCGCAGTTGCCGTGCACGGCGTAAACCGGCTGGCCGTAGATCTCCGCCAGCCGGACCCCGTCGCTGTAAAAATCCCCGCAGTGGATGATGCAGTCAACAGGGTTGTTTGCATTAACTTTGTCATACAACGCAATTGCATTTCTTAAGTTTTCGTGTGTATCACTTACAACAAATATTCTCATAATAAGTCCTTAATTCCTTCGTGTACTCTGACTGCAACCTTCGGGTCGTTCATGGTGTAGATATGCACGCCGTCGACGCCGCGCTCGATCAGCTCGCGGCACTGCTGCACCGCGTAGTCGATCCCCGCTTCATAAAGTTCTTTCGGCTTGTGCTGGTAACGGGCGACCAGTTCCGTGAATTCGTGCGGCAGGCTGGCGCCGGAAAGCTGTACGGTCTTCTCGATCTGGCTGGCTTTCACAATGGGCATGATCCCTGCCGAAATCGGTACCGTGATTTCATCTTCCCTCACGCGCGCCAAAAAGTCAATAAACTTGCAGTTGTCAAAGAAAAGCTGCGAGATCAGCACACGCACGCCCGCGCCGATCTTGTACTTCAGATTCTGGATGTCCGCATCCAGGGATGTCGCTTCGTAATGCCCCTCCGGATAACAGGCGCCGAGAATCTCCAGCTCGCCTCGCGACTTTCTCTGGATCTCGATGGCCAGTTCATTGGCGTGGGCGAACTCCCGCTTGATGTCCTCACCCGGCACGATGTCGCCACGCAAGGCCATGATGTTTTCGATCTTCGCGTCCTTCAGCATCTGGATCATAGTCTTGACATCCTCCAGACTCGAATTGATGCATGTCAGATGCGCGAGGGTCTCGATTTTGTATTGCTTCTTGATGTTGGACGCGATCTCGCAGGTCGAAAAATCTGCCACGCTTCCGCCAGCGCCGTAAGTCACGCTGATAAAATCCGGCTCCGTCACCTTGAGAATCTCCACCGCCTCGTAGATCGAGTCGCGGTTGCTTTTGCGTTTGGGCGGGAATACCTCCAGTGAAAACACCGGCCTCCCCTCTTCTCTTTTTTTCTTGTAGATTTCTGGTATCTTCATATTTCTCACCTGTACAAATTGAATGTCACAATGATCCGGTCCTTGCGGCTTTTGCCGCCGACCTCCGCCAAACCAATCTTGCCTTTGCCCCGGAGGGTGACCCGGTCTCCTTCCTCGATGATCCGGTCGACTTTGAGGCACTCTACGCTGTTGACCGAAACGATCCCCCGCCGGATGGCTTCCGCCGCCTTTGATCTCGATACTGCAAAGGCAGCCGAGACGATGTTGTCCAGCCTGAGCGAAGCCACCGTGTCGCGCTTTTTAACGATGTTCACAAGCCCCGCGTCGAGTGCGCCGATTGGCAAGATCTCTACAGTCAGATTCGTGTGCCCCGCTTTGTTGTAGTTCATTTCGATAAACTCTGCAACCCCAGTCTCCACGATGATGTCCGCGCCGCCGCCTGTTTTTTCGTCCGGACCCCGCACAAGGATGTCGCCGGTCACTTCCCGGTCCAGCCCCAGCGCGAGCAGCGATCCCAGATAGTCCCTGTGTGTCAGGATCCGTCCGCCCTTCGGTGCCTTCACACGCACGACGCTCAGCAGCTCCGCAATCTCCTCGGGGACCTGCATGGCCGTGCCGGCCGCTCCGCCCGCCTGCAGTTCGATGTAATCCGGAAGAAAGACCGGCATGCACCGTTCCGCGTCTGCGTAGCCTCCGTAAAAAATATATCTCACCGGAAGCTTCCTGCTTTTGCAGTAATCTTCCGCGATCTTTCTCTGATGCATGTCGAGGAAATCCCCGGCGGTCAACATGTACTTGTCAGCAGTCTGGTCGATCTTGTCTTCCAATCGGGCGATCAGCAGTTCGTCGTTATTCATCCGCGCACCCCCCGCTGCTTTGGCTCATACAGCACGTACGTGTTCTCGAATCCGAACTCTTCGGAACTTGTGATGCCGATGATTCTGAATCCGTTCTTCTGGTAGAACTTGATGTCCTCCGCGCCGTTGGTGAAAAGCATGATCGGCAGACCGATCTCGTCCGCGTATCTGCAGGCTGCCTGGATCAGCCGGGAGCCTCTGCCCTGCCCCTGGGCGTCTTCAGCAACGCAGAGCAGATCCGCATACAGACACTTCTCCGGGATGGCCGCGAGCTCTGCCTCCGTCCTGTCCACCTCATCAAAAAAGTCCCACCATCTCTGCCGGTCCTCCTCGCTGAGCCGGGACGCCGCGGCATAGAATTTCTCACTGTAGCTGCCCGCTGCCCGGAAGCGTTCCTCCGTAAAGACCTCTTCTTCCGAGAACATGATCATGAGCACTTCCTTGAGATCTTCATCCAGACTGTATGCGCATCCGTAACGAAAATCAAAAGCCCCGTAAAATCGTATGACCATTTCAATGGCTGCCTGACGGTCCTCCCAATCCGGAAACGTCCCCACGAGCTTGACGTAGTTCTTAAAAGCTCTTGTCATCATCTCGTAGACTTGTTCTAGTTCCTCTTCTTTGATTTTATACAGTTCTTTGATCTCCGGTTTCATGGTATAATTCTACCACAGGAGGCAGATGTTATTATGAATAAATTCAGCAAATATTTCGATCACACGTTACTGAAACCCGAAGCGGGTCCCCAGGATATCCTAAAGACCGTCAGCGAAGCCGTATCTCTTGACGCCGCCGCGGTGTGCGTGAACGGATGCCACGTCCGCTCTGTCCGCCGCTTCATCGACGCGTCAGGTACTGACGTCAAAGTCGCCGCTGTAGCGGGCTTTCCCCTCGGTGCCATGTCCACCAATGCAAAAGCATACGAGGTCCAACTGGCCCTCGAGGACGGAGCCGACGAGATCGACCTTGTTATGAACATCGGCCAAGCAAAGGCCGGAAACTGGGCTTACATTGAGGATGAGGTTTACACCATCGCGGAGATGTGCCATGAGAGCGGCGCTATTCTGAAGCTGATCATCGAGACCTGCCTTCTGACGGATGAAGAAATCGTCCGTGCCTGCCGGTCCGCATGCACAGCCGGCGCAGATTTCGTCAAGACCTCCACCGGGTTTTCCTCCGGCGGAGCAACCGTGCACGCAGTTTCTCTGATGAAACAAGCGCTCGCGGACGCAGATTACGACGGTCACATGAGGATCAAAGCCTCCGGCGGCATTCGCACGTTGGATGACGCCCGCGCGATGATCGAAGCAGGCGCCGACCGCCTTGGCTGCAGCGCCACCGCGGCGATACTCGCAGAATATGAAAAACGCGGATGACGCCTCACCCGCTGCAGCGATCCAACAGTCCAGAAAATAGAGCGATTCAGCGATTGCAAAACAACCAGAAGTCACCTCACAGGAGTAAAATATGAATTACGGTAGAAAATTCTTATACATTATCATTTCCGCAGTCGGCATGATGATCCTCATCACCGGCATATGCTACAAGACCGGCTACTTCCCGGGTCATTCCGACGCCAGCGCCTTCGGCTGCCTGGTCATGGGCACCCTTCTCACCGTGCTCGGCCTCATCAACCTGCATCGAAGCTGACCTTGCCCAAATCTGCTCAGCAGATCCGCGGCAGACCTTCGCCGTAGAGAACGTCGAAGCGGCGTGTGGCGCCCAGATGGGTCTTGATGAAAGCGCCTTCCCCTTCCAGAACGCGGCCGATCATGACGGCGTCCTTGCCGTGTTCGGCAGAGCGCATGGCGGCAAGCGCAGCCTCAGCCTGCGCTGCCGGAACAACCGCGATCATCTTGCCTTCGTTCCCCATGTAGAGTGGATCGAGTCCGAGGATGTCTGAGAAGCCTTTCACCTGCGGGCTGACCGGGATCGAGTCTTCGTCCAGTTCGATTTTGCAGGCGGAGCTTTCCGCGATCTCATTGATGACAGTTCCCAGACCGCCGCGCGTGACGTCGCGCATGGTACGGACGTCGATGCCGGCTGAGAACAACACGTCGACGATATCATTCAGCGCAGCGCAGTCGCTTGTAATGTCGTTTTCGATTTCCATTCTGTGGCTGAGGATGCAGGCATGGTGATCGCCCAAATTGCCGGAGCAGAGGATCACGTCACCGGCTCGGCAGTTGGAGCTGCTCACATCGCGCCCTTCCGGAATCAGACCGATGCCGGTCGTGTTGATATACAGCCCGCCGTTTCCTTCGACAACCTTCGTATCTCCCGCCGCGATGATCACCCCGGCCTCGCGGGCCTGGGCGGCCATGGATTCGACCAGCTGATCCAGCAGATCCGTGTCCAGTCCTTCTTCCATGATGAAACCGCAGGTCAAATACTTCGGCACTGCCCCCATCATGAGCAAATCGTTCACTGTTCCGCAAACGCACAGTTTACCGATGTCGCCGCCCTTAAAGACCAGAGGCGTGACCACGAAGGAGTCCGTGCTGCAGGCAATGCGCGCGACAGCAGAGCCGTCCGCGGCTGATTCATCCGAAGCCGGCAGCGAAAGAACCGCTGCGTCTTCCATCTTATCCAGCACATCATTTCTGAAATGCTTCCCGAATATGTCTTTCATCAACTGGGCAGAGGACTTGCCGCCGCTGCCGTGTGCCATTGTGATTTTCATAGTATCCCTTGCTCGAATTACTTTAATCTAAATACTGTATATTCCTTAAATATCTTATTCATCGTGACTTCACTGAAACCTGCGATCTGGATCCCTGTCTCTGTCGACGCTTCAGATATATAA
>JBGUKV010000258.1:0-2286 GCA_045114655.1 Candidatus Allocopromorpha sp.
AATCTTGCTCCTGGCATCACCGCCCTTGATCTCGATGTGCTCGCCGTCCACGTAGAACGCGGCGTCTGCAATGGCTTTTTTCAGGTCTTCGGCAGCCGTGAGCTCATATTTCCCGGCCTCGTCCTGCTGGTCACGGATAATATCCTGCACAGACTTGGGCAGCTGTGCCACGTTCCGCTGCTTCACGTACTTGCGGATTTTCATGGCGCTTTCGAGAGATTCGTAGTAAGGGTTCTCCGCCAGCACCACAATGGCCTGCCCGGAGGACTCCGTCATCAGGCGCAGCTCCTGTTTTTCAGTCGGATCGGTGGCCACCGTCAGCACACGCAACATCATGCCGCCTGTCAGCGCGCCGACCGCCTGCCCGTCCACCATCTGGTCGAAGGCAAAGTCATATTTGCCGTAGCGGAACTTCTTTGTGGTATAGATGTCTGCAAAAATCATCTGGGCGATGCGGCCCACAATGTCAGCTGTCGCCACAGGGGTATTCTTGATTTCCCGCTGGATGTCCTGTTCCTCGTCGGTCAGGAAGTTATATGTGTCACCGGTGCGCCCGATGTAGTTCTGGCTCATCAGCCGATCCAGAGAGCCGCGAACCTGCTCACGCATGGTGATCTTATCCAGCCGGATATCGTCCGCCATCAGGATGACGATGTTGTCCAGGTTGGCCTTCACATCGTCCACATAGCGCACGAGATACAGCAGCTTCAGCACGTCCACATCCTGTGGCTCGATGCCGTTGCCGTCAATGGCGGCGCGTTCACAGCGCTCAATTACGCGCCGGATGGAGCTGTCGAGGAAGGTGTGCACGGTGTCATAGAAGAGATAGAAGGGTGCCAGCGCGTACTCGTCCTTATTCTCGATCTTCTGGGCTGCCTCCTGGAATCCGGAGAGCATGGACCGCTCCCCGCCGGAGAGGTGCTTGCCGGAGTTGCCGTGCTTCCGGATCTCTGCAAAGACCTTCTGCATCAGGATGAACTGGTACGGCACAAACGGGAAGTTCTTTGCAAATTCTCCGGCACCGGAGTATCCCTTGATGTCCAGAATGGCGTCGGTGAAGGAAAACAGATTCCGCAATACAGAGTCGTTCTCGGCATACACCTGCTCCAGTTCATGCTCGGCCTCGTCCGTCTTCAGCAGAATACGCTTCTGGATAACCTCATCAGCAGAGGAGGAAGACAGGCTAAGCCGGGTCTTGAAGCGGGCCTGAATCCGGGAGAATTCATTTTCACGGGCTTTGATGATCTCATCGATGGCTTCCTGCCCGGTGCATACCACCCAGACCTTGCCGCCGCATTCGCTGCCGATCTTCTCCACGAGAGACTGCAGGTTGATCAGCAGATCAGTATCGCCCCCAACGTACTGGCCGACCTCGTCAATCATGAACAGCAGTCTGAAATCCTTCGGCTGCGTGTCCACATACTCTTTTATCTCGGAAACAAGCTGGGCAATGGAGGTCTCCACAGTCTCGGTCCCGTTGAACCAGTTGCCGGCAGCCTGCTCACTCATGCCGAGCACTTCCTGCAGGGTGGCGACAATGTCATCCTCAAAGAAGGCGTAAGCATCGCGAGACGAAAGCCAGCTCGCGCCGTTCTTCTCCTCGAACACACGCCGGAACTCCTCGGTCTTGCCCTTCTTTGCAATGAACTGCTCCAGCTTGGCAACTTTCAGGTTCTCGCCGTAGAAGCCGAGATAGTTATAGAACATCTTGGCGAAAACGCGCAGCACGGCGGTTTTGTCCTTGTTGATGGACCCTTCGATGTCGATGTTGAAGAGAATCGTGTGGGTCAGGCCTCTGGTGGCACGGTCGATCAGCATGAAGGTGGCCGGGTCGTCCGCAAACTTCTCGCGAAACCGCTCCACAGTCTTCACACCCTGAACTTCCTTGTTCTCCAGCAGGTAAGACAGCATTTTCAGAAAGTGAGATTTACCGCTTCCAAAGAAGCCGGAGATCCATACGCCGATATCTGCAGTGGTCTCGTTGAAAGATTCGATATAGTTGTTGAAGAAGGTGATGAAGTGCTTCTTCAGCTCTCGGGTGATAACATACTCGTTCAGCTCCTGCACGAGCACGCTGCTCTCATCCTGATCGACCTTGACGACGCCGTTGATCTTACGGTTGATGTCGTCTCTGAACATCGATTGAATTCTCATGTCGCGGCCCCTTTCTTATATTACATTGAACGCCCGATAATATGGATTCGGCGTCAGCTTATCAAACAGTTTCACATAGCGGCCGTCAAATGTGCCGGGATACAGCACCAGCACGGGCACATCCGAAAAATA
>JBGUKV010000259.1:0-22839 GCA_045114655.1 Candidatus Allocopromorpha sp.
GCCTACGAGCAGTTATGCTCCCTTATGCCAGTGCTGCTGTGATGATAGCCATGGTGTATACTTCGTCAGCATTGCAGCCTCTTGACAGGTCGTTGATCGGTGCATTCAGTCCCTGGAGGGCAGGGCCGTAGGCGTCGAATCCGCCCAGTCTCTGTGCGATCTTGTATCCAATGTTTCCTGCGTTGATGTCCGGGAAGATGAATACGTTAGCCTGGCCGGCAACCTTGGAGTCCTTGCACTTGGTCTGTGCTACGACCGGTGATACGGATGCGTCAAACTGCAGCTCGCCGTCGATGTCCAGTTCCGGAGCAGCTTCCTGCGCCAGCTTGGTTGCTTCAACCATCTTGTCAACGTCTTCGCCCGCGCCGGATCCCTTTGTGGAGTAGGACAGCAGTGCGACCTTAGGATCTACGCCGAAGATTTTCGCTGTTCTTGCGGATTCGACCGCACATTCAGCGATTTCCTCTACGGACGGCTTGATGTTGATCGCGCAGTCGCCCATACCCAGGATCTCAGGAGCACTTCCGTCTTCGTGCTCTCTGACCATGATAAATACGGAAGATACGCTCTTGTTGCCCGGCTTTGTCTTGATCAGCTGCAGTGCTGGTCTGACTGTATCAGCTGTGGAATAGGTTGCGCCGCCCAGAAGAGCGTCAGCATATCCCATCTTTACCAGCATGGTTCCGAAGTAGTTGCCCTTTGAAAGAGCTGCTCTGCACTGCTCTTCGTCCATCTTGCCTTTTCTCAGCTCGACCATCTTGGCAACCATAGCATCCATATCTTCATATGTTGCAGGATCGAGGATCTCCAGCCCTTCGATATCGAAGCCGCCTGCCTTTGCAGCAGCCTGTACTTCTTCAACGTTACCGATCAGGACCGGTGTCAGGAATCCGCCCTTCTTCAGTCTGTCGGCAGCTTCCAGGATTCTTGCGTCCGGACCTTCTGTAAATACGATTTTTCTTGGGTTTGCTTTTAAGATCTCAATCAAGTTTTCAAACATTTTTCATTCGTTCCTTTCCATTGTGTTTTCTTGTGCGTGTTTTCATGTGTATTCTATCCATGTCCGCTTGAAAATGGACCATACATATTTATTATACCCCTGTCACAAAAAAGAGCAAGTCTTGAACTTGCTCTTTTCGATGCAAAATCAATGCAAAACCGGTGTTTCCCTCTATCCCCAGTATCCGCCAAAGCGAATGAGCAGATAGATCGTCGCCAGAACGATGGACATGATCATCATCGGCCCGCCGATCTTCAGGAAGTCGATGAATGTGATCGGATATCCTCTTCTGCCGGCGATACCTGTCAGTACAACGTTGGCGGATGCGCCGATGATCGTTCCGTTTCCGCCGAAGCATGCGCCGATGGATACGGCCCACCAGAGCGGCCATACATCGATGCCCTCGGAAGCCATTGTCTGGATCAGCGGGATCAGCGTTGCGACGAATGGGATGTTGTCGAGTACTGCGGAGCAAATCGCGGATACCCACAGGATGACGATCATCAGGATCACATAGTGGGATCCTGTCGCGTTGATCATGCCTTCCGCCATCATGTGGATGATGCCGACCTTCTCAAGTCCGCCGACAACGATGAACAGGAAGGCGAAGAATACGATCGTCGGCCATTCCACGTCGTGGACGGTCTCTTCTACGTCCTGTCCGCCGATCATAATCATAAGTGCTGCGCAGGACAGTGCGATGACGCTTGTCTTCAGTCCGAGATTGTCGTGCAGGATGAACGCCAGAGCTACCAGGCAGATCATGACGATGCTCTTGTAGAACAGCACCTGATCCCTGATTTCCTTCTTTTCATCCATCTGCATGATCAGTTCCATCTTCTCCGGCGTAACGGTCAGTCCCTTATGATAGAGAAGCCGGAAACCCAGGATGGTCGCGATCATGACGATCGCAACGATTGGTCCGTCATAGAGAATGAACTGCAGGAATGTGATATCGGCCGCGCTTCCCAGCATGATGTTCGGTGGGTCGCCGATCAGGGTCGCCGTGCCGCCCACGTTCGAGGAGATGATCTGCGTCATCAGGAACGGGATCGGATTCAGTTCCAGCGTCTTGCAGATGCTGAACGTCATCGGGCCGATCAGAAGTACGGTCGTGACGTTGTCCAGAAATGCTGAAAGTACAGCTGTGATGATCATGAAATACACCATGATCCTCCAGGGGTTGCCCTTCGCGACTCTCGCAGCTTTCACGGCCAGGTATTCGAATATGCCGGAATTCTTGACTACTGCGACGAACATCATCATGCCGATGAGTACGCCGATGGTGTTGAAGTCTATGAATCCGAGTGCCTCTTTCGGTTCCAGTATCCCAATCAAAATGAGCAGCATCGCGCCGATAAGAGCGCAGGCTGCCCTGTGCAGTTTTTCGGATACTATGACCCCGATCACGGCTACGAAAATAGCAAGTGCGATAATTTGTGATGCGGTCATTTGTTTGCCTCCATATATGATAATATCACTATTTTTTATCACGTGATGTCACCGCCGATACGTTGTGTATACAGTGTGCACCACACAAGAACAATTATACTCCGCAGCAAAAAAAGAACAAGTCGAAGACCTGTTCTTTTTTTGAATAATTATGTATTTTTGCAATGTCCGGATTGCCTTTGCGGCAGGTTACTTCCAATATCCTCCGAAGAGTACCAGCAGATAGACGGTAGCCAGAATGATCGAAAGGAACATCATTGGCGCGCCGATCTTCAGGAAGTCGATAAATGTGATCGGATACCCTCTCCTGTTGGCGATACCTGTCAGAACGACGTTGGCGGATGCGCCGATGATCGTTCCGTTTCCGCCGAAGCAAGCGCCGATGGAGACAGCCCACCAGAGCGGCCATACATCCAGTCCTGCTTCCTGCATCTGCTGGATCAGCGGGATCAGGGTCGCAACGAACGGAATGTTGTCCAGTACAGCGGAGCAGATCGCGGATACCCACAGAAGCACGATCATGAGAACCACGTAGTGTGTTCCCGTTGCGTCCATGAGCGAAACAGCCAGCATGTGGATCAGGCCTACCTTCTCCAATCCGCCGACAACGATGAACAGGAAGGCGAAGAATACGATCGTCGGCCATTCTACATCGTGTACAGTTTCTTCCACATCCTGCTTGCCGATGAGGATCATCAGTGCGGCGCAGGACAGCGCGATCACGCTTGTCTTCAGTTCCAGCGTATCGTGAAGGATGAATGCCAGCGCGACCAGGCAGATCATGATGATGCTCTTGTAGAAGAGCACCTGGTCTCTGATCTCCGCTTTTTCATCCATTTTCATGATCAGTTCCATCTTTTCAGGCGCTACCGACAGCCCCTTCTTATAGATGAACTTGAACGCCATGATCGTAGCTACCATGGTGATGACAACGATCGGTCCGTCATAGATGATGAATGAAATGAACGGGATGTCCGCAGCGCTGCCGATCATGATGTTCGGTGGGTCTCCGATCAGTGTGCCGGTTCCTCCAACGTTGGATGCGATGATCTGCGTCATCAGGAACGGGATCGGATTCAGTTCCAGCGTCTTGCAGATGCTGAATGTCATCGGTCCGATGAGCAATACAGTTGTTACATTATCCAGGAATGCTGAGAGTACAGCGGTGATGATCATAAAATAGACCATGATCTTCCATGGATTACCCTTCGCGATCTTCGCCGATTTGACGGCCAGATACTCGAATATTCCGGAATTTTTAACGACCGCGACGAACATCATCATACCGATGAGTACGCCGATGGTGTTAAAGTCGATAAAGCCGAGGGCTTCGTGCGGTTCCAGTATCCCGATGAGAATCAGAAGCACAGCACCAATCAGGGCGCAGGCTGCTCGGTGCAGTTTCTCGGACACGATTACCGCAATTACGGCCACAAAAATAGCCAGTGCAATGATTTGCGTTGCAGTCATAAGAAAAGTCCTCCTCTAAATAACAGTAGCCATGCACACTAAAAATCTGACAATTGCGTGCATTTGGATAAGTATCTCATACTTACCCGTTTTCGTCAACCTATCACGTCGAACATCGTGTAGGAACCGGGCTCCCCTGCCGACTTGCGCGCGCCCAGATACAGGATCGCGTCGCAGGCGCCGATGGCGTAGCAGCGCCAGTCGTAAGCGTCGTGGGTAATCTGGAACATCTCCCCCTGGCATCCGAAGAGCACGTGGTGGCTGCTCGGTGTGTTTCCGGCGCGCACGGAATGGAATGTGATTTCCTCATATCCACCCTCTTTCATACCGGCCGCCATTTCCTCTGCCATTTCGATCGCCGTGCCGCTGGGCGCGTCCAGCTTCGTATCCGAGTGCAGTTCGATGATCTCCATGCCGGCTTTGCCTTCGAGCAGCTCCGCCGCTTCGCGCAGGAGTTTCTTCATCACCGTTACTACATACGAAGTATTCGCCGTCTGCATCAGGGCGATGGTATCGGAAGCTTTTGCAAAAGCTTCAAGCTGTTCTTCCGAAAATCCTGTCGTACCGCAGAGGTAAGCCTTGCCGTGGGCAACGCACTTATCCAGCACGTCCATGCTGACCTCGATGCGGGAGTAGTCGACGACGACATCGCACAGGTCGATGAGCGTCCCTTTGCCGGTCTCTGCTTCGAGATCATCATAGACAAGGGCGCCGATATCCTGTCCCAGACCGCAGACCTGTCCTGCGTCCTTGCCGATATAGTCCGCACCCGGCGTGCCGATGCACCCGACGACCTCAATATTTTCGTTCTTAAATGCTTCCTGGACGATCAGACTGTCCATCGCGCCGCGAGGCGCTGTGATCACAACTTTAACCATGCAAATGCCTCCTTATTCTCCTTTTGCAACTTTGAAAAACTGTTCAAGTTCTTTCAGTATCTTTTGTGTATAATCACCTGACGGCGGTTTGCCTTCTCCGCTGGCGCGGACGCCCGCAGTCAGTCTGATAAACGGCTTCGCGCCGCCGTTGAACCGGATGCGCTCTCCGTATTCCGCGACCAGATCAGGGATCACGTCCGGTCCGAAGCGCACATCGGGGATCAGTGAAAACTTGAGTTTGTATCCGTCCTGTGAGATCTCGGTCACGCCGAGGGTTCTTGCTTTTGCCCGGATCACGGCGAGCCTGATGAGATTCTGCGTCTGCATCGGCGGATCACCGAACCGGTCGATGAACTCATCGATAAGGTCAGACGCGTCTTCGTCCGATTCGATCATCGCGATCTTCTTGTACATCTGCAGTTTCAGCACCTCGTCATCGATGTATCTGGCAGGAATGATCGCCTGCACGGGGATATTGACAGCGGTGTTTTCGGCCTGCGGTCCGTCCGCAGACCCGGTTCCTGCAGCGACGCCCGACCCCGCTGCGCCGCCTTCTCCGTCTGCTGCGGCTCTCCGCATGGCGTCATCCAGCAGTTTGCAGTAGAGTTCGTAGCCGATATCGAGCATATGCCCGGACTGCTCCCTGCCCAGGATGTTTCCGGCGCCGCGCAGTTCCAGATCCCGCATGGCAATCTTGAACCCCGATCCGAACTCCGTGAAATCACGGATGGCTTTGAGACGCTTCTCGGCGATCTCCGTGAGCACCTTATCTTTGTGGTACATCAGGTACGTGTACGCGATACGCCCTGCCCGGCCCACGCGCCCGCGCAGCTGGTACAGCTGCGCCAGACCGAACCGGTCCGCATCCAGAACGATCATCGTGTTGACATTGGGGATGTCCGTGCCGGATTCGATGATCGTCGTCGATACGAGAATATCATACTCTCCTGCGGCGAAATCCATGATGATGTTCTCCAGCTCCGCTTCCTTCATCTGTCCGTGGCCGACGGCGACGCTCGCATGCGGAACCAGTTCCTGAATGGTGTGCGCGACCGTATTGATGGATTTGACACGGTTGCTGAGCACATAGACCTGTCCGCCCCTGGCCAGTTCTTTCTCGATGGCCTCCCGGATCAGGAAGGAGTCTTCCTCCATAACGTATGTCTGGACCGGATACCGCCCTTCCGGCGGTTCTTCAATGGTGCTCATATCCTTCATACCCGACAGTGACATGTGCAAAGTCCTCGGGATCGGTGTCGCAGACAGCGTGAGCACGTCCACATTTTCCCTGAGCTGCTTGATCCGCTCCTTGTGGCGCACGCCGAACCGCTGCTCCTCATCGATCACGAGCAGTCCCAGATCATGGAACTTCATGTCCTTCGAAAGCAGCCGGTGTGTCCCGATCACCAGGTCTACATCGCCCTTTCCGATGTCCTTGATGATCTTTTTCTGCTGGGTGGGTGTGCGGAAACGGGACAGCATCTCCACCCGCACAGGGAACTTCTCGAATCGTTCTTTCAATGTATAGTAATGCTGGTTGGCCAGAAGCGTCGTCGGAACGAGGACCGCAGCCTGTTTCCCTTCGATGACGCATTTGAACAGCGCTCTGGCCGCGACCTCCGTCTTACCGAACCCCACATCGCCGCAAAGCAGCCGGTCCATGGGATAGGGCTTTTCCATATCTTCCTTGATTTCACTGACACAGCGCAGCTGGTCGTCCGTCTCTGTATACGGGAAGCTGTCCTCGAATTCCTTCTGCCAGGGAGTATCCTCTGCAAAAGCATACCCTCCCCGGTTGCGCCTGACATTGGCGACCCGAATCAGCTCTTCTGCCAAGTCAGAGACCGCCGCCTGGGCGCGGGCCTTGGTAGCCTTCCACTCCGTTCCGGACAGTTTGTTCAGCCGCGGTGTGATCCCGTCTCCGCCGATGTATTTCTGCAGACTGTCCAGCTGGTCCACAGGAATGTACAGCATGTCTGTTCCGGCGTATTCCACCTTGAGGAAATCCTGTTTCATGCCCTGCACAATGAGCTGCTGGATGCCGGTGAACTTGCCGATGCCGTGACTTTCGTGGACGACATAATCTCCTTTCTGTACATCAGCGAAGCTTTTGATTGGATTGCCGCTCCGCGCGGATCTGGATCGCTTCCGGCGTCTCTTGCTGCCCCCGAAAATATCTCCTTCCCATATGTAACAGAGTTTCCGATCAGTCAGTTCCATGCCGGCAGTGATCACACCTTCGGTAACCTGCACATGACCTGCTTCATATCTGCCTGGGAGCACCCGTTCATTGAACGTCTCATGCTGGACGAATTCCAGCATATTCTTTCTTCTCTCTTCTGTGCTGCAAACGATCCGGACATCAAAGCCGCGGGCGATGTAACCCTCCAGGTCAGCGCGAAGCTGATCCATATGTCCGTCGTACTGGGGCATCTGCCTGGTCTGCACCTGACGCAGCTCATGCAGGAACGGGCCTTCCGCTGAGTCCTTGCCGCCTTTGATCGTCATGACAAAAGGCGTGAAAATCGTACAGTCGATTCCCTTTTCTGCCGCCATTTTGTAGATGCCGAAGAAATCCTCCTGATCGGACAAAGCCGCGAAATCCTCACGGATCCCTCTGCCGCTCTCCAGGATGCCCACGATCTCGCTGTGACGCTCCATCGCATTCGCTTCAAGTGTCTCCAGGATCCTGGACGGATCATCGATCATGATCTGCGGATCCGTCATATAATCCCAAATATACGTTGTCTCATCATAGAAGTAACTGAGGAACCGCTCCAGGTACTGGAGGTTGGTCATCGTAGACGCGAACTCCAGCAGCTGACCCCTGCGTTTCGACAGTTCCTTCCCCAGATCCGGGCTTTCTTCATTCTTTTGCGCCCGTTTGATGGCCCTGTCATAGGCGCGGCGGATGCGTCCGGACGCTTTCTCAAAAAGTGCGGGGTCCCGCGGCAGCTGGGAACATGGATAAATTGTCAGGCTATTCAGCGTCTCAACGGAACGCTGTGTCTCGAGGTCGAACGCTCTGATGGAATCGATCTCCGTGTCGAAGAGTTCGATACGGTAAGGATCCTCCCCCTCCGGCGTGTATATATCGATGATACCGCCCCGGATGCTGTACTCACCCCGCGCTTCCACCATGGAAGCCCGGTCGTAGCCCAAAAGCGACAGACGGCTGCGGAGATCCCCCAGATCCAGGTCCTGCCCCAGTTCCAGTTCGATCGTGTTTTCGGTAAATATCTCCTTCGGCGGCATCTTCCGTATGGCGCCCGTGACCGGTGCGATGACGGTGCACTGTTCGCCCCCAGTCAGGGCTTTCAGTACGCGTATGCGCTCCAAAAGCGCGTCATTGCTTTTTGCCTCGTAGGCAATGGCGCTGTCCTCATCCGGCGGAAGTACGTAGACCGGCTCGCCACCATTAAAAAAAGAGAGGTCAGTCTGAAGCCGCTGCGCCCTGCTCAAAGTGGGCACAACGATCAGACACTGACCGTGGTTCTCCTGTCTTTTTTCAGCTATGAACGGCGCGACGCGTCCTTCTGACGCACCGGCGATATTAATCGTCGTCATGCTTTTCTTCTTGTTTATCTTCTTTCTTGTCTTCTTTTTCTTTCTTCTTACTTGTATTGAACCGGTTCATGGCGATGTCGATTCCATCGGTGATGATGCAATCGATTGCGGCAGCCGCCTGCCGGATCGCTTCGGCCAGTACCGGCGCTTCCTTGTCCGTGACCTGTCCTGTGACATAGTCCTTCCATTCATCGCCTGCGGTGCCGCCGATCCCGATACGGATGCGCGGGAACGCATCATCCTGAAGCTGGTAAATGACCGACTTCATCCCGTTATGGCTCCCGGCGCTTCCCTTCTTCCGGATGCGCAGTGTCCCCGCCGCCAGATCCATATCGTCATAGATGACGATCAGATTCTCAATGGGGACGTCGTAATACCGCATGACCTCGCGCAGGGACTCCCCGCTCAGGTTCATATAAGTCTGCGGTTTCACAAGCAAAACCTTCTCCCCCGCGATCCTTCCCTCGCCGATGAGCGCCTTGTGCTTGATCCTGCGCACGTCGATCCCATGGGCTGCCGCGAATTCATCCACGGTCAGAAAGCCCATGTTGTGACGTGTTCTTTCATATTGTCTGCCCGGATTACCCAGGCCTGCGATAACGTACATACTGTTTATGCTCTATTAGAATCTATTGCCTGCAAACAGTTTGCTGATGGATTCGTTGTTGTGGATTCTGATCAGTGACTCCGCGAACATCGGGCCGACAGACAGCACTTTGATCTTGTCGATCATCTTCTCGTCCGGTATAGGCATGGTGTTCAGGAGCACCAGCTCCTCAATTGCCGAATCTTGTATCCTCTGGATGGCAGGTCCGGAAAGCACCGCGTGCGTCGCGCATGCTCTGACACTCTTCGCGCCCAGGTCTTTCAGCGCATTGGCAGCGTTGGTGATCGTGCCTGCCGTGTCGATCATGTCGTCAAGAAGAACGCAGTTTTTGTCCTCGATATCACCAATGATGTTCATGATCTCGCTGACGTTCGGCTTAGGACGTCTCTTGTCGACGATGGCGATCGGGCAGTTGAGCGGTTCCGCCATGTTCCTGGCTCTCGGCACACTGCCGTGGTCCGGAGATACGATGACCAAATCATCGATTCCCTGCTTCGCATAGTATTCTGTAAGCAAAGGCTGTCCGATCAGATGATCGACAGGAATCGTGAAGAATCCCATGATCTGGGCAGCATGGAGGTCCATGGTAATAACTCTGTCAGCGCCGGCGGCAACGATCATGTCCGCTACCAGCTTCGCTGTGATCGGATCTCTTGCTTTTGCCTTACGATCCTGGCGCGCGTACCCGTAATACGGCATCACTGCGGTGATTCTCCCGGCCGATGCACGCTTCATCGCATCAATCGTGATGAGCAGTTCCATAAGGTTGTCGTTGACCGGCTTCGATGTTGACTGGATCACGAAACAGTCAACGCCCCTGACGGATTCTCCCAGATTCACGCAAATCTCTCCGTCGCTGAACTGTTTGACCTCAAGATCTCCCAAAGGCTTGCCCATGATCGCGGCGACTTCCTCTGCCAGTTCAGGATGTGAGTTGCATGCAAATACCTTGTAGCCTGAGAATAAGCTCTTCTTCATCTGACCTTCTCCTTCCTAGTCCTCGATCTTCTTGTACTCTCTTTCCTTTGTCTTTCTTATTAATTCTATTCTGGCTGCGTCCATATCCAAAATCATTTTTCCGACTTTGTTGATATCTCCTGCTCCCATGGTCAGCACCAGATCCCCGGCGCCCGCCCGTTCATATACGAAACTTGCGATGTCCTCGAAGTCCTCAATGTAGAAGACGTGCTTGGAAGGGTCGTGCTCATGGATCTTCTCCATGATCGAACGGGAACTGATTTTGTATATATTCGTCTCCCTCGCTGCGTAGATCTCAGCGAGAATGATCTCGTCCGCGTTATCGAACGCCGCGCCGAAATCATCCAGGAGCGCCATGGTCCTCGTGTATGTGTGGGGCTGGAACAGACACCACAGTGTCCTGTGCTTCATATTCCGGATCGCCTTAAGCGTCGCCTTGATCTCGGTCGGATGATGGGCGTAATCGTCGATGATCTTCACGTCCGTGCTTGTCCGGCCCAGATAATCGAATCTCCGGTGCGTGCCGTGGTAGTTCTCCAGCGTGTTGACGATGTCGCTGATCTCCACCCCGAGGATATGGCTGCATGCAAAGGCAGCCAGGGCGTTGAGAATATTATGCTCGCCCGGGATACTGAGCTTGATCGTGCAAAGGCATTCTCCCCCGTGGTTCACATTGAAATACGGCATGCCTTCTGTGTCGAACCCGATGTTGCTGGCGTAGTAATCACAGCCCCTTGAGATACCGAATGTAACGACATTGGGAAGTCCCTCCGTGGCGCTGCTGACATACGCGTTCGCATCGTAAGCGATCACGACGCCGTCCTCCGGTACGAGACGGGCAAACCTCTGGAACGATCTGGCGATATGACCTACGTCCTTGAAATAATCCAGATGGTCGGAATCGATGTTCAGAATGATTTCGATGTTCGGGCGAAGTTCCAGGAAACTGTCTCTATACTCGCAGGCTTCCGTTACGAAATAACCGCTGTCACCTACATAACAGTTTCCGCCGATCTCCTCCAGATTGCCTCCTACCAGGATCGTCGGTTCTTTTTTCGCGTTTTTCAGAATGAGTGAAACCATGGATGTGGTCGTCGTCTTGCCGTGGGTGCCGGAGATGGCAATGCTCTTCTCATACTCCCCCATCAGCGCGCCCAGCGCCTGGGCTCTCGTGACGGTCGGAATACCCAGTTCCCTGGCTCTCACCAGTTCCGGGTTATCGTTTCCGACAGCAACGGTGTATACGACGAGATCAGCAGATTCTACGTTCTTGGCTCTGTGTCCGAGGAAGATCTTCGCACCCTGCTTCATGAGCTTTTCCGTGATGTCGCTCTCGCGCATATCCGAACCGGATACTTCGAAACCTCTGGACATGAAAACTTCGGCAACGGCGGATAAACCTATGCCTCCGATGCCTATGCAATGTACTTTTTTATATTCAGATAAATTGATCATTTATTTCCCCCTGTTGATGCATGACTAGTATACCATAAAACAACATGCAAGACGAAAAAAAATCGAGCAACTAATTTGTCAGATATTTTGCATAATTCATCATAATTGCTTGAATTTTTGAAATAATACGTGTATACTCATTTCATAATTCGAATGAGGGGTATGAAAGGCGGTACACAGATGAATATTACAGATGTTCGAATCCGCAAGGTCAGCGATGAAGGCAAGATGAAAGCCGTAGTATCCATTACCTTTGATGACGAATTCGTAGTACATGACATCAAGATCATCGAAGGACAGAATGGCCTCTTTATTGCAATGCCGAGCAGGAAAATGGGAGAAGGCGATTTCAGAGATATCGCTCACCCACTGGTATCTGAGACCAGAAACAAAATCAGAGACGCCATCTTTGAGGAGTATGACAAAGTGCTTGCTGAAAAAGCTGCCGAAGAAGCAGAATGATCAGCGAAGTCATCACGTTAGGCTGATATATAATTCAATTATGGTACGTAAAAAAAGAAACCGAGAGGTTTCTTTTTTCGTGGCATTATTTGCGACGTTGCTACTGTCTGTCGAAATAACGTTTGCCGCCGTCCGGCAGGAAATATGTCCGGATGTATCCGTCCGTTGACAGCACGACGAACTCATTGGTGGTTTCCACATAGAACACTGTGTCGCCGTCCTCCTTCTCCGTTTTGGTCAGGGCGTCAGGATTTGCAATCACAGCGTTTGCCGCGGCCAGATACTCTTCCGGCGAGTCGAATCCCATGTCGATGCCGTGTTTGTAGTAGTGGCTCTCCAGCATGCTGTACTTGCGGAACTGGTAGTCGGCTCGCGGCGTCTGCGCGGCCGTTGTCGTCCATGTTGTCTCCTGCGTTGTGGTTGTCTGTGTTGTAGTTGTCGTCTGCTGTGTTTCGGCTGCTTCTGTCGGAAGCGATGCCGTGGTCTCCTCCTGCGCGTCGGAGGATTTTTTGCCGCACCCGGACAGAACCGGCATCATTGCCAGCATCAGGCTCAGCACTATGATCAACAGTGTCCGGACTGTTTTTGCATTATTACTCGTCATCATGATAGTACCTTCTTGCTTCGTTCAGGCTGAGTGTATTGGCGCCGCCTGCGAAATCCGGATTGCGCCTCTGGTAAGGATCATCCTCCCAGCCGCAGACAGGACAGATCTCGTAAGCGCCCTTCTCTTCGAACGCATACTGGCCGCAGCACGGGCAGAGGAGCTCCGGATCGCATGTTTCTTCGCCGTCCCCGCCGCACAAATGATCTGCAAAGGCAGCCGCCTGCTGCTCTTTTTCTTCATCCATGAAATCCTGTGTATATCCCGTATGGTGTCCCCACAGCATGCCTTCGTACTGCAGTTTCGAGTGTTTGCAGTAGCGTTTGATGCCTTCCTCCAGCAGATCAGGCCCCTTCTCCGCAGGATATCCGCTGGTGGTGATAAGGGCCACGCGCTTTCCTTCCCAAAGGGACGGACCGCGCTCCTCGCCATCTCCATAATACATGTTCATCGCGTAGACCAGACGGTCCAGCATGGCCTTCATCGGCGGCGTGCACTGCCAGGAGTAGATCGGCGTGGCCAGAATCAGCAAGTCGCTGTCCATGACCGCCTCGAAGATCTGCTGCATGTCATCGTTCTGCGCGCAGCTGACGGTGCTCCAGTCCTGCTGGCACGCCCTGCACGCCAGGCAGGATCGGATATCCATCCCGCTCAGGTCGAATTCCCGCACGGTGCTCCCCTTCTCCTGCAGCCGTCTGACAACGACATCTGTCAGCGCGTTCGTATTCCCATGTTTTCTCGGACTGCTCCGAAAAACTGTGATCATTCCCATTTCATTCTCTCCTTTAGATTCTCAATTGCGGACTCAGCTGCGGCCCGTCAGGCTGCGGTATAACGGCCGTAACGGATTGTGCTCCCATGTCTGTGATGCCTTTGCCTGTGTGCGGGTGGATCTGCGAATAGACCACATCGCAAAAGAAGACGATCATCAGCGCTATCGTGACGGATGACAGCAGCCTGGCGTTGATTTTCATGAACAGCGTGTCGAGCGCCGGAGCCAGGATATAGATTCCCATCATGCCCAGCAGACCAAAGGCCAGAAGACCTTCCGCGCAGATCCTGCCGTCCAGATTGAGGAAGTACCCGGAGTAATCCCACCAGCGCTGGTCGTACAGTTTCTCCAGCACCCACGATGTGCCGTACTCCATGACGCCGCACAATACTATGATCGCGAAGAACATCGTAAGTCTTCTTTTGCGCAGGCTGGCCAGTATCACGATGATGAGTGTGCCGCCTGCCCCGTAGATCGGGACCCATGGTCCGTACAGGGTTCCGCGGTTTACGAATTCCCCGGTCTCGACGAGGAACACGAGGACCTCCCAAACCCATCCTATGAACGCGAACAGCAAAAACATGGAAAACAAACTCCAGATCGTATAGCAGCGCAGGAAGTTGATCTGATGGCTGACCTTCCGGTTGTCCGGTCCGCTTCGCGGATCCAGCTGGACCGGATACACCTTCCCGTCCAGGGCCTGCAGATCCTCACTCAGGCGGTATCTGTTGTTCTCCTGCTCCTGGTATCTCACCTTATTCTCACTGCTGCCGACCCAGATGGCGAGCTTTTCCGCAAAGAATTTCTGCTTCCCTGTCAGTTCAATTGCAGAGGCATCGATCTCCGCCTTTCTCTGCTTCGTATCCGCATATACTTCGTGCAGCAGCTGTTCTCCTGCTTTTGCGAGAAGTGCATCGTCGTCCAGAAACTCAGTGCCTTCGATTCCTGCTTCCTTTGCGATGGCGCGGATGCAGGCGTAATACTCAGTCGCCGCAGCAATTTTATACGGCAGATAGTAGAATACATTGCTCAAACCTAAGGTGATGACGCCGATGATCAGCCAGTGCAGGAAACTCATTTCAAACTTGAACGCCTCCATCTTATGGCCGTACATCATTTTTCTGGACAAGGTGATCGCCTCCCGCGGACGGATGTCCGGATTCTCCGCCACGATGTACGGGACCAGATAGTAGGAATAGCGTTTGATGAAAGCGCCTGCGATGGTGAGACTCCATGCGAAATAAATCAGATCCTTGATGGCAATGGTCAGCGTTGCGCGCACGCAGCGGCGGACCTTCAGCAGGTGAAAGCCGTGCTGCAGAGGCACCTTCTCATATACACGCGCTTCCAGGAAGAATCTCCGCATCGCAACTGAGTAAATTTCTGGAATGAAGGCAAACAAAAACAGGCACACGATCAGTCCAAGAATCGCAAACAGGATCTTCGCGGCTTCCGGCGAACCCGTGATGGTATCCAGAGCATAGAAGATATAAAGAGCAAGTGTTCCGGAGGTAACGGTATTGATGGCATAAGCAAGCACACCTTCTGTATGTCCGACCACATCCGTTCCCGATTCCTCGAACTGTTCTTCGAGTGTATTGGCCAGTTCCACGCCATCCATCACATCGTTGTGCAGAATGTCCCGGATGACTTCAACGGACTGCGCGTCATGGACGCCCGGACCGAGTATCCCGATCCTGTCTCGGAGGGCGGAAACCTTATCCGAAGCTTTGCCTAAACCCCCGGCAGACCCGGAAGAATCCCCCATCTGTTCCTGGGCATTTTGAAATTCGCCCAGCAGCGTATCCAGTTGCAGAATACCGGCATTGGAATTGAATTCATTACCGAACAAGACCATGATCGCACACAAAACAAGCAAAAGCAGGTAATGGCTTTTGACCGTTTTTCGTCCTTTTTCTTTCAGTTCTTTGTTCGTCAGCATATTCATTCCTCAAATATCATTCTGCCGAAGAATTCCGGGCAGTGGAAGTTCGGTTCGGGCAGATCGATCTTGTTCCAGGACAGGTAGTGTTTCGGCTGCGCCTTGTCGCCGCACTTATACAGATTTGCCAGCAGTTCTCCGCCGAACTGATAGTCCGGGTAGTAGAGCTGGATGAACGCCAACGGAATCCTGTAATAGACTTCCCATCCGTCGTCGGTTCTATCCGTGTGGATATCGAAGTATTCTTCGCCGTCCCGTCTGACAATATCCTCCCGATCGGTTTTTACCGGACCGAACTGGATGCACATGCATCCATTCGGATTGACCTCGAAGTTGAAATAATTATCCGCGTCTTCCAGTTTGAAGAAAAATTCCAGGCAGCTGTCTTCCCAAACCGGAGACAGCGGCTCTGTATTCTCGGCCCTGATGTTCTTCTCAACGGCGCTCAGATACACATAGAGATTCTCCTCGTCATAACAAAGCTGTCCCTGCGCGCGCACTCCTGTATCTTTTGTCCAAAGCACCTGATCGATCGGCGCTGTGGGGATTTTGCTCCAGTCGATATCCCCGCTGACCTTCGTGATCGTATACGTTGCCCCCTCAGCCGGTTCAGTCTGCTCGGCGTCCTCGCCGCTATCCTTCTGGCAGCCTGCCGTCATCGACATCATTGCCAGCAAAACCAGTCCGGCAAGCAGTGTCTTGTGTTTTCTTCCCATAGTATCGCTCCTCCGTTGTTATCCGCAGGCGTTCATATATCTATGTTCATGATACTGACCTTGATTCGTAAATGCAAGATGATGTTTCGATCTTGATTTATGAAAGCCTGATTTGTGAATTAATGTCAGTATGGTACAATAATTATCGAATTTGTGGATACTATCTCGAACAAGGAGAAATGAAATGGACTATATAACAGAATACCGGAACAAACTGCGCACGCCGCAGGAGGCGGTCAAAGTTGTCAAGAGCGGCGACTGGATCGACTATCTTACGAATGTGGCGTTTCCGGAACTGCTGGATGCGGCTCTCGCTGAGCGTGCGGAGGAACTGACGGATGTGAAGATCCGGGGGAACCTCATCATGCAGCCGATACAGACTGTGGAACGGGATCCCGCACGGGAGCATTTTATCTATAACAGCTGGCACTGCTCCGCCTATGAACGCAGCCTCTGCGACCGGGGACTCTGCAACTACATCCCGATGATATTCCGGAACCTGGTTCCCTACTACCGTCATTTTCTGAATGTGAATGTCGCCATGTGCGCCGCTGCGCCCATGGACCGGCACGGATATTTCAACCTGTCGGCTGCGTCCGGCGTGGCGAAAGGCATTCTGGACGACGCGGATGTAGTGATTTTGGAAATCAACGAACGGCTGCCAAAGGTCTGCGGAGGATACGGCCAGGTCATTCATATTTCTGAGGTGGATATGATCGTGGAGGGTCCGCACAGTCCCCTTCCCACGGTGCCGATGCATCCTGCGGCAGCAGAAGACCGTGCCATCGCCGCGGAAATCATGCCGCTGATCCCGGACGGCGCGACGCTCCAGTTCGGCATCGGCGGAATGCCCAATGTGCTCGGGAGCATGCTCGCGGATTCGGATCTGAAGGATCTGGGGATGCATACAGAGCTTTGTTCAGACGCCTATGTGGCCCTGACGGAAGCCGGGAAACTGACGAACCGCGCGAAGACTTACATGCCCGGCGTCGGGGTGACCGGCATGGCCTTCGGAACGGATAAGGTGTACGAGTTTGTCAATGAAAACCCCGGCGTCGCTTTCATGCCGCTGGAACTTGTGAACTCTCCCGGCATCATCGGAAGAATCGACAACATGATTTCCATCAACAACTGCATCGCCGTGGATCTGTTCGGGCAGGTCAGCGCGGAAAGCGCGGGCACGCGCCAGATCAGCGGGACCGGCGGACAGCTGGATTACCTGACCGGCGCGGCAATGTCCCGCGGAGGCAAGGCGTTCCTCTGTATGACATCCACCTATCACGATCATGAAGGAAAACTCCATTCCCGCATCGTCCCGACCTTTCAGGGTGATATCGTGACGGATCCGCGCAGCCAGGCGTACTACATGGTGACGGAATACGGCATGGTAAACTTAGTAGGACGAACCACCTGGGAGCGTGCTGAAATGCTGATTTCCATCGCGCACCCGGACTTCCGGGAAGAACTCATTCGAAAAGCAGAGGAGAACAAAATCTGGATCCGTTCCAACAAACGATAGGTACTCTGATGTTCCCTTCCCTATTCCGGAATGATCGTGGTAATTACTATAGTGGACAGGCCTGCACTGCGGATCGTATCCAGATTCATCTCCATAACCAGATCGCCGGCCGATACGGTGTCGCCGGCTTTCACAAGCACAGTGAGTCCTTCTCCCTGCAGTTTGACAGTATCCAGACCCGCGTGGACCAGGATGTTCCTGCCGTCCGTGTCGGTGAACGTGATGGCGTGCTTTGTTTCGGCTACGTCGGAAACAGTGCCGTCACAAGGCGCATAGATTTTACCATCTGTCGGCAAAATCCCTACGCACTCGCCGAGTATCCCGGAAGCAAAGGCCTTATCCGGGATATCCTCCATGGGAATCAGCTGGCCGTCCGCCGGCGCAGCCAGCAAAGCCGGCTGTCTGCCCGAACCGGGCCGGTCTTCCTCATCCTGAGCAGGCATGGTTTCTGCTTCTGCTGCGCAGGCTTTCGTCCCTGCGACTTTCGCAATGGATACGGACAGTTCATCGACGCCCCGCCGGATCAGTTCCCGGATAGCAACTGGATTTGCAGCGAGTTCCCCGCATATGGCAGTGGGGATACCCTGCGCATGCCCTGCGGAAGCGGTCCGCTCAATAAGCCGGAGCACGGCTTCATGACAGGGGTCATAGTATTCGTCAAGACCCTGAGCCTCCCGGTCGAGGGCCAGTGTATACTGGGTCAGGTCGTTGGTACCGATGCTGAAGAAGTCGACTTTCTCCGCCAGTTGGTCTGCGATCATGGCCGCTGCCGGGGTCTCCACCATGATCCCAAGAGGCGGGATCCGGTGCGATACGCCTTCGGCTGACAGCTCCGCAGCGCAATTATGCAGTCGCTCGCGTACAGCGTCCACTTCCCAGCAGGATGCAATCATCGGTACCATGATTTTCACGTTGCCGCAAGCGGCCGCGCGCAGCAAAGCCCGAAGCTGGGACCGGAACAGTTCCTCCTCCTGCAAAGACAGGCGCAGGCCTCTGCACCCCAGGGCCGGGTTCTTCTCCTCCGGCATATGCAGCCAACCGGCTTTTTTGTCCGATCCGAGATCCATGGTGCGGATCACAGTCTCCTTCCCTGCCATGGCTTCGGCCACTTTACGATAAGCATCGTACTGTTCGTCTTCTGTCGGCGCGGCGTCTTCGCTGAGGAAGAGAAACTCCGAACGGAACAACCCGACGCCTACTGCTCCCGACGCGAGCAGTGCATCGATGTCCTTGGGTCCTGCAATGTTTGCGTAGACCTTTGTGCGGCGTCCGGCATCGGACGCAGACTGCGCTTTCACTGCTTCCGCCCCCTTTTCTGCCTTTGCCTCCGCTGCTTTCTGCAGGGCCGCCTGGAAGGCGTCTTCCTCCGGATCCACAGTCAGTGCGCCATCGCCCAGAATCAGCGGCGCGCCGGTCCGTATCTGCGCGATGGCCTCCTCGCTGCCGTAGCAGTACGGAATATCCAGATTCCCTGCCAGGATGGACACGTGGGATGTGGGCGCACCCTTGGCCGTCACAATGCCTAGGATCAAATTCTGGTCAATGACCGAAAGCTGCGCTGGGCTGAGTTCATCGGCGGCGATAATCGAAGGCTCTTCAAGAGTCTGCTGCTCCTCGCCGCGCAAAATCCCCGCAAGTCTTACGGTCAGTCCTGTGATATCCTCACTGCGCTGGCTGATATACGCATCGCCGCTTCCGCGGAGCGACTCCGCCAGCGCTGTACCCGCCGCTTCTGCGGCAGACGCAGCGTCCCTGCCCTCTGTCCGAATCATATCCGCAGCAGTCTCCGTGAACGTCTCATCTTTTAGCAGCAGAGCTTCCATTTCGAATATTTCCGCGTTCTCTTCGCCTGCCTGCGCGGCAGCTGACGACAGTTCCTTCTCAAGAGCGGAGACGGCATCACAGAAACGAGTAAACTCGGTCTCCGGGTCCGAAGCGCGGGAAGTCCCGACAGCCTCGTATGCGCGGGAAGCGCCGGCTGTCTCGATGAGAAACGCCGGTCCGGCAGCAAATCCATTCTGTGCGGTTTTCAGTTTATATTCTTTCATGTCACCCTCCTCACAGTCTCTGGACCAGATACTGTTTCACTGCCTGCAGGGCTGCCTGGGCGTCCGGTCCCTCCGCAGAAACGGACAGGACCGTCCCCTTTGCAGCGCCGAGTTTCATGATTTCAACCAAGTCTTTTGCAGACGCGGTTTTGCCATTGGCCGATAAAGTCAACGCGCAGTCATATTGACCGGCCAGCTTGGCCAGTCCGGCCGCCGGCCGCGCATGCAGCCCGACCGGATCGGTAATGATATAGTCGAATCCGGTCAGAAGTTCACCGGATGATTTCCCTAGCAGAATCGTTTCGCCGTGCCGCACGGTCCGGAAGTCTCCTGTCAGCAATGCGTCCGGCGATACAGATGGCTGATCCGGCGGACCAGATGCTATTGTTTCGTCTTTTTCGGGCAGCAGCTCCCGTTCATTATAAAAGATACTGGTGATGATGAAGCTGCACACGTAGGAGATGCAGAGGCCTGCCACGTAGATGAGCACGCTCTTCACAGCACCGCAGGGACCTTCGGTCATAACGAAGATGCCCAGGATGCCGGAGGGTCCCCATGTGGTCGAGGCGACTTCCATGGCCATAACCAGCGCGCCGCCAAAGCCCGCGCCCAGTCCTGCCGTGATGAAGGGTTTACCCAACGGCAGTGTGACGCCGTAGATCAGCGGTTCGCCGATGCCCAGAAATCCTGCCGGCAGCGCGCCCGCAATGATGGAGCATAGATCTTTGTTGCCGACCCGTTTCGCTTTGATCCAGAGAGCGATCGCCGCGCCGACCTGCCCCGCGCCGGCCATAGCGAGGGCCGGATAGAGCGTTATATATCCGATTTCCTGCAGCTGCACGGAATACAAAGCCACCATCCCGTGGTGCATACCAGCCGCCACAAGCGGCAAAAACAAAGCAGCGGAAACGTATCCCGCGATCATCCGCACCACGATGCTGGTGGACAGGCAGAGCTGACTAAAGACCCACACAATGCCGCTGGAGACAAAGCCGAACATAGGCATGATCACCAAAATGTACGGAATCGCGCAGATCATGAGTGACAATAGCGGCGTGAATATAATATCAATGCTTTCCGGCATGCGTGCGCGGATTTTCTTCTCCACGATGGAGAGGAGAAACACGCCGGCGATGACAGCCAGCACGCCGCCCTTGCCGGAACGGAGAATGGAACTCAGCGGATTGTTCTCATCATAAAGACCCAGAAGCTGAGCGATGGTATTGATTCCGTCCAGTGATGTGATCATGCCGAGCATCCCGCCGATGATCGGCGTCGCGCCGAAACGCTCCGCTGCGCGGTAACCTGCCCACGCGGTCAGATAAGTCATAAAGGAAATGTTGAACAGCGTCAGTAGGTTGTAGATGATGTTCCAGACCTTGATGTGATCGTAATCGGGAACAGCCTGGGTAATCAGCGCCGCAAATCCGGCGCACAATCCCGCTGTGATGATGCCGGGGATCAGCGGCACGAAAATATCGCCGAAGACTTTGAGGGCTGCTTTGATGCGGCCGCCTTTCTTTCGTCCCTGCAGTGCTTCTTTGTTCTTCTGCCAATCATCATCGGTATGGACGATCGCGGCGTGCGCGTCCGCGGTGTTTGATGCCTCAAACCCCAGCTCGTGGCATTCATCCGCGTATTTCCTGCTTTTGCCCGGGCCCACAACAATTTCGTAGGAAAGTGCGCGGTCGTGCACGATCCCCATCACATCCTCCATGCCCTTGAGCTGCTGCTCGCTGACGAGGCTCTCATCCAGAACCGTGACACGTACTCTCGTCATACAGTTCGTCACCGTGGTGATGTTGCCGGCACCGCCTAAGTATTGAATCAGTTGTTCCGCTTTTTCTCTGTAATCCTTCATACGGTCCTCTCCTTGCTGTTGAATTCGACCGTTTCCTATGCCTCCACCTATACGGTGAGGGCAACGATTGCAATGGTGATTTCTGTATTTAGTTTGCCATCAAGGGTGATTCCTTCTGGATCCGTCTGATTTCCGGCTTCGATAGAGGCTGATACGTACAGGAAGCAAGACTGTAATGACCGCAGAGATCCTGTGCCGGCAGCTTAGTCAGCACCGGGAACCCTAATGCCCTGTCTGATTTGTCCATATAGATGCCTGCCGGCATTTCTTTTTCATCGAACAAAGTATAGAATCCCGGGAACTCTTCGGATAAACCAAGACCGGTCAGTTTGACATAGGCTTCCTTACAGGAAAAAATCTGATAAAAAATCCTGTGTCGCTTGGCGGGATCCTCATGGGAGAAATAGTACTCCTGCTCTTTGGGATGGAAGAATCGTGTCACGATATCATCCATCTTTGGATATCCGTCCCACGGCGTCATTTCCTGTATGTCAACGCCGATGGGGCCGCACTCAGAAACGGCGCAGACCACGAATGAACCGGAATGCGAAAGGGAAAATTCCGGTAAAGAACGGTCACAGAAAGCAGGTTTCCCGTAGACTCCTTTTTCGACCGCAGGCAGCTGATCGGCCGCGCTTCCCGGAAAGCGTTCCGGATCAAGCAGATGCAGTGATGCGGCGAGCAGCGACCACGCCCCTTCGTGCGCCCGCCTGACAGCTTCTGCTCTTGACGCCTTGCTATGATCCTCCTGCGGCAGCTGCACTTCCGCGTAAAACAGATATGTCGTTGGTTTCTTTATTTCCATAACTCTTTATATGTCATCCGCATCGAATACCATGGTCAGCACATTTCTGCCGTCGATCCGGTTGTAGATCATCTCCCTGGAGTTCATGCGCGCAGCCATAATGCCCATTCCTCCCTGATCCAATTTCTCAAATTCTAAATCTTTCCGCTCTGCCTTCACGGGGTCAAAGGCAATGCCGTTGTCGATGTATGTCACCAGCCAGGTGTTCCCGATGCGTTTGCTCCCGAAGCAGATCTGATCTGCCCCTGCGTAATGCACGATGTTCACGAAGATCTCTTCACAGGCAAGGATCACGCGCTTCGTATGGTCGCTTTCACCCAGGGATGACAGAATGGTATCTTTCACGATTTCAAAGGATCCGATGTCGGGAGACAGCGTTTTCATCGCCTCCCCTGCGTCCTTATAGATGACTGCTAGGCAGGTGATGTCGTCAAACTGCTCCATGCCGCTTGTGTATGCAACGACCGACTCGACTGTATCCGTAACCAGCGCGCGGGCATCATAGGAATGGACATCCTCCCGGTACCCGCGGGAAACGGTTTCCCTCAACCTGTTCTTCCCATACATCTGCCGGTCATCATCGATTGCTTCGGTGATGCCGTCCGTGTACAAAAGCATACCGTCCCCGCTGCGCAGGACCAGCTTCTCCTCACCGATGTCCGAATCCTCAAATAATCCAATGGCGATACCGCTCGCGACCTTC
>JBGUKV010000260.1:0-3841 GCA_045114655.1 Candidatus Allocopromorpha sp.
CTGCACGGAGATAACGCTCTCCGACGCAGAAAAAAAGAAGTTCCGTGATGCCATGGAACCTCTTTATGAAAAATACTGCGGTAATTACATGGATCTCGTGGACCAGATCCGCCAGACCGGAGCACCGGATCAGCAATAACCCCCATTATCCTTAATAAGCCAAAAAAGCCATGAAAAGAGAGATGCCGCTGCATCTGCCCTTTCATGGCTTTTTTAATCATGTCCCGTTATAACATAGTTGTATGACTTTTTTACTTTCCGGCTTTTTTAAGCTGCTCCGTCATAAACGCATACAGCCGCTTTTTTTCATCATCTGTACCCAGCGCTCTGTTCGGGAGCAGGTAGGCGTGCATCTGATCCGGAACCACAACGAGCATTGATCTTCGCTGTATAACCATTCCGCCGCCCTTTTCATCCGGAATAAAGGATTTCCAGGGAATCCTCTGCACATGCTGCAGGACCTTGATCTGCATCCCTGTCTCGTCAAAAGAGAGCGTAGTGTCCGCTTTGATCGCCTGGGCGTCTCTGATCGATATGAAATACACGTAGAGCGGCTGGAAGAGCGGAAAGACAAGCAGGAAGATCAGAAGCAGCGCCTTCCCCAGCCCGTTTGTCGCGTTCCACTTGGCGATCGTAAGGGCAAGCATCGACAGCGTATAGACGATGCTCACAAGTCCCGTCCAGTTCCGGTAATGGTTCTCTATCCGGAATTTCCAATATTCTCCCGGTGTGTTTCTGAAAGTATATTCGTATCTCATATTGACCTCCGCGTCAAAGCGCTTTTACCAATTTTATCACGGGCGGCCGCTTACCGCAAAAAACAGGGTTTACAAATTCGCGAAACCGGCGTTTTACATAAAAAACAGGAGATACCCCTTGCGGCATCTCCTGTTTTGATCTTTAACAAGCAGTGCTCAGGTTCCAAGTGCCCACGGGATGCACATTGTGATCGCAGGGATGAATGTGATCAGCAGCAGTGCGATAATCATGAAAGCGTAGAAAGGAAGCATTTCCCTTACGACCTTCTCCATAGGCCTCTTGGCAATACCGGAACCGATGAACAGAACCGCGCCTACGGGCGGTGTCAGAAGTCCGATACCGCAGTTGAGTACGAGCATGATACCATACTGGATCGGGTCGATTCCGATGGATGTCGCGATAGGCAGCAGGATCGGAGTTGTGATCAGGATGATGGGAGCCATATCCATGATCATACCAAGTACCAGCAGGATGATGTTCAGCAGGATCGCGATCACATACGGATTATCCGATACGCCTGTGATCAGGTTCGCTGCCAGAGACGGAACATGAAGCTTTGTCAGCATGTATCCGAACGCGTTGGAGGTCGCGATCAGGATCAGAACGATGGACAGAGTATCCACGCACTGGTCCAGAGCCTTCCATACGCCCTTCCATGTGAGTCCCTTATAGACATAAAGGGAAACGATCAGGGAGTAGATAACCGCGATAGCTGCGGACTCTGTTGCAGTGAAAACACCTGCGCAAACACCGACGACAACGATAAGGATCGCGGACAGTGCCCAAATCGAAGTTGCAAATTCCTTGCCCAGTCTGGAAAGGCTGAAGGGCTCTCCCTTCGGATAGCCTCTCTTCTTGGAGAGAATGTAGGACAGGACCATCAGGGAGCCGGCCAGGACCGCGCCCGGAAGGTATCCTGCCAGGAACAGGCTTCCTACGGAAAGTCCGCCTGCTGTCGTAGCATAAATGACCATATTGTGAGACGGAGGAACGAGCATACCCTCAACGGAGGAGGAGATCGTAACAGCCGTCGCGAAGTCTACGTCGTAGCCTCTGTTGACCATCATCGGGATCTCAAGGGAGCCAAGAGAAGCCGTGTCAGCAGATGCGGAACCGGAGATGCCGCCGAAGAAGTAGGAAGCAACGATGTTAACCATTGCAAGTCCGCCGGTCATCCAGCCTACACAGGCATCAGCCAGGTTCAATAGTTTTTCTGAAATACCGCCCGAGCCCATCAGGACGCCCATGGTGATGAAGAAAGGTACTGCCATCAATGAGAAAGAGCTGATACCTTTGACCATCTGCTGGGTAAGTGTTGCCAGCGGCAGTCCCATGTAGGACAGGCACAAAAGTGTGGAAATCGCTACCGAATACGCGATCGGGAAGCGAAGGAACACCATGATCAGGAATGACGCAAGAAGGATTATAATAGCTGTTGATTCGCTCATTTCGCCTCCTCCTCTCTGATAAAGTATCTCTCAATATCAAGCACAATTCTCTCGACCTCGAAGAAGATCATTGCAAGACCCGCGAGCGGGATCGGGAAGTACTGCCAGAATTTGGACAGCCAGGGCATGGAAATGAATGTACCCTTCGCGCCAAGTCCGGTAGCGTAGGACCAACCGGTTGTCAGCATGACAATTGCAAGTGCAAGGACAGCGAGATCTGCGATCAGGTCCAGTGTGATGATAGCTTTTTCAGGAAGATAGCGGTCAAACGCTGTCATTCTGATATGTGCGTTTCTCTTAATAGCGAGCGCTGCGGAAAGCACTGCCATATAGGACATAAGTGTCAGGATAAGTTCCTCGCCCCAGTTCGGTGCGGGGATCACTTTGATATAACGCGCAAGTACGATCCAGCTTGTGATCAGGATATCCGCCACCAGCAGGAGCTTGCAGATCAGCATGAATACGGAATACACGAAATTGTAAACCGCTTCAAACTTTCTGAGTTTAATAAATACTTCAGGCATTTGAATCCCCCTTTTCAAAAAAGTGCTCCGGCTGTCCGGAGCACTTTTCAGATCAGCCTATTGTGTCAATTACAATACTGTTCGTCAGCAATTATTTAGCAAGGTCAAGAAGTGCCTGATATACCTCTGCGAGGTCGCCTACTGCGTACTCGTCAGCGATGGGCTTGCAAGCTGCCTGCCAATCGGTCTTGTCGGCGACTTCGATTACGTTGATGCCTTCAGCCTTGAGCTGCTCAAGAACTTCGTTCTCCTTCTGCTCGGAAACTTCGCGGCAGTAATCGGAAGCGGTCTTGCCTGCCTCAAGGATCCAGCCCTGCTGCTCTTCTGTCAGGCTGTTCCAAGCTTCGTCAGTGATGATGGTCATCATAGCGCCCAGTGTGTGGCCGTCAAGTGTAAGGTTGGGGCCGACTTCCTGGAAGCTGTTGCCTGCGTAGTTAACTGTAGGCTGCTCAGCGCCGTCGATCGTGCCGTTCTGCATGGAGGAGTAGATCTCACTCATGGAAACGGGAGAAGGAGTTGCGCCAAGGCTCTGGACCATCTTGGTCATGATCGGGTCGTTGGAAACACGGATCTTCATACCCTTCATATCAGCGGGAGAAGAGATGGGCTTAGCTCCAACTGTGAAGAAGTGACGGAAGCCTTCCTCACCGAAGTACAGGCCCTTAACACCAAGGCCGAGCTCTTCAGACTCGTTCAGGAATTCCTGGCCAAGCTCGCTGTTTGCGAAGTTCCAGTAGTGGTTTCTGTCAGCGAAAGTGTAAGGCAGGGAAAGAAGAACGGACTTCTTTGTGCCATAGGATGTAAGTGCGAATGCGGAGATACGGCAGATATCAACTGTGCCTGTGCCGCCCAGCATACCGTCAAGGATGTCAGCTTCTACGCCGAGAACGCCGCCGCCCTGCAGGTCGATCTGGATCTGGCCGCCGGAAAGTCTCTCGACTTCCTCTTTGAACTTGAGGTCCATAGCGCCGCATACTGTGTTCTCAAGCGGGTTAACCTCTGCCATTGTGAATGTGATGACATCGCCGGAAGCTGCAGGAGCTGCCTCTGCAGTTGCCTCAGCCTCTGCTGCAGGCTCAGCTGCAGGAGCGCTGCTGGAAGCGGAAGAGC
>JBGUKV010000261.1:0-4075 GCA_045114655.1 Candidatus Allocopromorpha sp.
TAAAGCGGACAGTAGCAGAAGAGACAGTTGAATGACTCTTCATTACCGTTCTTGTGGCATGGGAAAAACTCGCACTCTTTATGCGAATAAAACTTATAGTTTTCAGTCTGCATCGTGTTCATTGTTTGTTACCTTCTCTTCCTTGGTCTGTACTTCTTCAGTCTTAGGTTCTTCTGTCTTTGGTATATCAATCTGAGGTGTTTCGGGTTTGATCTCCTCGGGTTTCATTTCCTCAGTCTTAGGCTCTTCGATTATGGGCTCTTCTACAGTTGTCTTGGAATGCTCTTCCGCCTTAGCGATGATTTCCTCGTACTGCTGCTGCGCCTCCTCTACGGTTACCGGCACAGGCATGGTTTCCTTGATCAGGTGTCCTGCGAGGATCTCGTAGAATCCAGCCATCGTTGAATAAATGTATACGACGAGCGGTGCCGAAAACAGTGAGCCAATAATGCTGAAGAGCGCGATCACAAACGAGTTGGATGTGATTGTGCTGCCGAGCGAGTCCATGATTCCCGCCGGAATTCCGGCAAGCAGCGCCCATCCGATAAAGGAAAGGCTGAGAAGGAAGAATTTCATTTTGTTTCCCTTCATCATTGCCTTTGATTCGTTCATGCACTGCCGAATGCTTTTATCAGGATCATCCGCGAGAATGAAGAATGCCTGGCTGTAGCGGAATGTTGCGATGATTCCCGGAATGATGAACAGGCATGTCCACAGGAAAATGAACAGTCCCCTGTACAGGAACAGACCCAACGCCTTGCCGAATCGCTCAAATCCAAGGAATATGTCCGCCACCTGGACATCATGCTTTCTGAATGTGGCGAGGAAGAACAACGTCAGTCCCAGTTCCAGAGCGCCCGTGACAAGCAGCAGATAAATCGAACTCAGGAAGCTGATCTGCGGCATATTGTTGTAAAAATCAACATAAAAACCGGCATCCATTCCATAGGTATAGCCATTATTGGTCATAAAACTGCCGACGTTCGTGCCAAAGAGCGCGTCAAAGACTGCTCTCGGGACATGTAAGACCAAAATGTATACGCATACGACAATAATTGCAATTTTCCACTTGCCTGCAAGCGCATTCCTGCCCAGCGTGCGGAGTGTCTTGCAAGGCTCCGTAATAATGATATTCTGTTCTACTAATATATTCTGCATATCGATTAACCTTTCGTTATTTTCAGATTTATTCCGTAGTATGTTATCACAAAAAAACATACGTTTCAATGAAAAAAACGACAGGTTTTTCCTGTCAAAATAAAATTAAAGAAACCGGGATGCGGATCCCGGTTTCCTTAGAGTTTCTATAATTATTATAGATGTTTTATTATATTTGTTTTTAGTACAGGTTCTGGAAGATCTCAGCAATTTCTTCTTCTGAAAGCTCAACATAGTTGTTGCCCAGCAGTCTCTGCTGATTGTCGATGGTTGACTTCGCAAACGGAGCAACCTGGTCTTCTGTCATGCCATACTCTCTGAGCGGCTTCTTCTCGAGGATCTTGCCAAGGAATGCATCCAGTTCATCGTATACAACTGCTTCGTCGCAGCCAAGAACATCGCAGAAGATCTTGTTAGCTTCCTGGATCTTGCCAACAGGCTGCTTTCTCATGTACATCTTGAATACCTCAGTGAAGCAGATGAAGTTCGCTTCGCCGTGCGGAATGTGGAATGCGCCGCCGTGTGCATAGGACAGAGCGTGTACAGCTGCACATCCTGCGTTGCCGAATGCGATTCCTGCATAAGTTGCTGCCAGGCAGAAGTCCTTGAGCAGGTCAGCTCTGTTTTCCTTGGTGTTGCCGCCTCTTTCGACGATCTTCTTGTATCCGCCCATGATCAGTGCGATCGCTTCCTTGGAAAGGATCTCTGTGAACGGAGAAGCCTTCGGTGACAGGAATGACTCTACTGCGTGGATCAGAGCGTCTACGGATGAAGTCGCAAATACCTTGTCAGGCAGACCCTGCAGGGATTCCGGAATCAGAACTGCTTCGTCAGCGAAAGTATCCGGCGTAGCAATACCCTTCTTCAGGTTGAGGGAAGGAATGGAAGCAACCGCTACGTTCGTAACTTCTGAACCTGTGCCGCAAGTTGTCGGAACAGCGATGAGCTTCTTGATCTTCTTGCAAGGATACTTGTCAGTGTACAGATCTGCTACCTTGTCAGGGATCTCGCAAGCGAGAACCTTGCAGCAGTCAACGATCGTGCCGCCGCCGAACGCGATGATTCTGTCATACTCATACTTGTCCATCTCAGCCTTCATGGCGTCCATCATTTCGTCTGTCGGTTCGCCCATTCCATACTTTTCCTGGAAAATAACCGGCATGTCGATGCCAAGACCTTCAACATAAGGCTTATACATCCATTCGTTTGTAACGAGGATATCGCCTTTTCCGAGCTTGAACTCATCGTTGAAATCCTTGAATGTGTCAAAATAGTGGATTGTCGGGACTAATTTTAAAGCCTGCATAGTGCATAACCTCCTTGAATTTGGTTTACAATAAATATGTTCTTTATACTATCGACTTATTCGTCATAGCTGTGGTGGAAGATTTCCTTCATAGCTTCCTTGAGCTCCGGTCTGAAGTCAGGATGCGCGATATCGATCAGTGCTTTTGCTCTTTCCTTGTTGCTCTTGCCCCAAAGGTCCGCAATACCATACTCTGTAACGACGAATTCGGTGTCGTTTCTGGAGTCTGTAACAACCTGCTTGTCAGCCAGATGCGGCGTGATCTTAGAGATCTTTGTACCGTCCTTCTTGACAGCCATGGACGGCATAGCGATGATGCCCTTGCCCAGTCCGTCTCTTGCCATTGCGGCGCCGCGGATGAAGTCGACCTGTCCGCCAACACCGGAGAACTGTACGTCGCCGCCCAGTGTGTCGGATGCTACCTGTCCGTAGAGGTCGCAGCCCAGCGCACCGTTGATGGCGATCATCTTGGAGCAGTTCATGATGATCGTCGGATCATTAACGTAGTCAACAGGCATGATCTTGACTGCATGGTTGTGATCACAGAACTCATACAGTTCCTGAGTACCCATAACGAAGTTGGCTACCATGACATCCTTATCGAAGGATTTCATCGTGTTGTCGATAACGCCTTCGTAGTAGAGCTGCATAGCGCCGTCACCAAGCATTTCTGAGTGGAGGCCCAGATGCTTCTTGTTCTTCAGCTGCGCGCAGACAGCATCAGGAATGGAGCCGATGCCGAGCTGCAGTGTTGCGCCGTCATCGATCAGGCTTGCGCAGTACTTACCAATTTCTTCTTCGACCGGTCCGATCTTGGAAGCCGGGATCGTCGGGAGATATTCATCATATTCTACGATCGCGTCAGCATACTCCATAAGCGGGAATACGACATCGCCATAGGAGAACGGAACGTGTTCGTTGACCTGTGCGATAACAGTCTTGGCGGATTTGATCGCCTGCACGGTGTAGTCACCGGATACGCCTGTGGATACATAACCGAGTTTGTCAGGCTTGGAAACCTGAATGAGCGCGACGTCAACGACGACTCTTCCCTGTCTCATGAGTTCAGGCAGTTCATGGAAGAAGAATGTTGTGTAATCGCCCCAATCGTTACAGGCTTTTCTTGTCTGTCCGGAAATGAACCACATGTTCGGGTGGAAGTTTTCTTTATACTCTTCCTTGCAGTATTCTCCGGGACCAAGTGAGAACATGTGAGAAATCTCAACGTTCTTGTAGTTTTTCGCATTTCTGACCATGGCTCTGACCAGCTCAGCAGGTTCGCCTACGTCATGCTGGAAAACTACTTTGTCATTCGACTTGATGAGCTGTACAGCTTCATCGGAAGTCATTTTCTTTGCATCATAAAGTTCTTTCCAGTTCTTCATTAACTTTTTCCTCCAGTAATTGTTCTATTTTTGATACGTGATCCTCTGACCACATTTTTAAAACATCACCGTTGACAGTGTACTGATCGATGATCGGACAGCATGCAGTGCATCCCCCGATCACCAGAAGATGGTCGTACGCAATCCCCTCTTCGACATGCTCAAATTGTATTTCCGGAAGATCCGATTGTATCTTTCTGAAAGCGTCTCCCCTTTGGTAATGGGG
>JBGUKV010000262.1:0-2090 GCA_045114655.1 Candidatus Allocopromorpha sp.
TGTGGTTCATTGCGGGTCAGCAAAGCAAGAGCCAGATAGCGAACCCGGTTCTCGCGCACAAAGAGAGCTTTGTTGATTCTGTTGAGCTTCGTGATCCTGTCAGGGTCTTCGGCTTCGAAATAATAGCCCTTGGCTTTGGAAGGGACAATGCGTGCGCCATAAGGAGCGAGTGCAGTATTGATCGTTTTTATATCTGTCCTGACGGTTCTGTCGGTCACGTGGAGAAGGTCAGCAAGCCTGCGGCCACTAATCGTTTCCTTTTCATACTGCATTGTATAGAGAAGGCGACGCTGCCTTGGGGTCAGATGAAGATTGTTCATTGTGTAAAACCATTTTCCTTTCATGGCCTGTAAGAGAACTGCGGTGTTATACGCGGCGTGGGATGCCTGAAAACTGTCCTATATTCAGTTTATGGTATTTGATTTCCGCTTACAAGCGGAAAAATCCGGATGGAGCAATTCGTACAGACACACTATGATGGATTTACAAAGAACATGTAATACGTAACAGGCCGGTTTAGAAACGGCGAACAGATTATTACATTCAACATGACTAATGAAGGAGGAATCGAAATGAAGTACGAGAGAATCAGAAAGATCGTTCTGGAAGCAATCCAGCAGGCGGTGAGAGAGGGCCTTGTTAAAGGCACTTCCGGAAATATCGCACTCAGAGACGACGAAGATGACGTCGTTGCAATCACACCCAGCGGAATTTCCTACACAGGTATGACAGCAGAGGACATCGCGATCGTCGATCTCGACGGAAACTGGCTGGACGGCAAGTATAAGCCCTCTTCTGAGGTTCCCATGCACACTGCGGTAATGCGTGCCCGCCCTGACGTTAAGGCGACCGTGCACACACATGCGATGTTCGCGACCATCATGGCAATGGGAGAGAATCCCGTACTTCGTCCGATCACACCTCCTCAGTGTGAATTTACGCCCGTAGGGATCGTTCCTTTTACAATGCCCGGCTCCGATGAAGTAGCGAAGAAGGTAGTGGAGACGCTCGGCGAGACAGGACGCGCGGTGCTGATCAAGAACCACGGCATGTTCTGCTGCGGCAAAAATATGAAGGCTGCCATGGAAGCGACTACCTACACGGAAGAGATGGCGATTACAACATTCTACGCCAAGCTCCTTGGAACTTATGAACCCATGCCGGAAGAAGGCGAAGCTGCCATGAAGGCGCTGATCGCAGCGGACCATGCTGTCTGATCGCAGAAAAAGATTCGGTACAGACGGAGTGCAAAATACAGCAGGGAGAGAAAGTCAATGACAAACGTGTTTTTTGTAAAGAGCGATGTGACCTTCGGGAAAGGAGCAGTGCAGGAACTCTCCGCTATTTTGGCCGGTTTTCATGCGCGAAACGTCATGGTCGTATATGACAGGGGCGTGGCGGCAGCCGGAATCGCGGACAAAGTTCTCAATGCCATCGACTGCGAAAAGTTTACAGTGACTACCTTCGACGGCGTCATCCCCAACCCTACAAACGAAGTGGTGGAGCAGGGATATCAGACGGCGATCCGAGCGAATATTGATACCTTTGTAGCGGTAGGCGGAGGCTCTGCCATTGACACTGCGAAAGCCGTCAACGTTCTTGTCTCAAACGGCGGCAGCATCATGGACTACGAGGGGATCGGCAATGTGCCGAACCCTGTCCGGTCTCTGATCGCGATCCCGACGACCGCCGGCACTTCCAGCGAGATCACAAACGTTTCGGCTCTGGTAGACACTAAGTCGGTCCGCAAGTATGTTGTCATCGACAACAAGATCGTGCCCGACAAAGTGATTTGCGATCCGGAGTTTACGAGAACCGTACCGCCTTTCGTAACGGCTGCAACCGGACTGGATGCCATCACACATGCTGTGGAGAGCTATATTTCTAACGCTTCCAACAGCCTGACCAGATACAACTCACTGGAAGCGCTTCGGATCTTTCATAAGAACCTTCCGCTTGTCTACGCGGATGGAAACAATATGGAGGCGAGAGAACAGATGATGATCGGATGTATCATCGCCGGGTTTGGCTTTTCCAACGCAAATCTCGGGCTGGTGCACGCCATCGCCCATACGCTGAGTGCCCATTTC
>JBGUKV010000263.1:0-2592 GCA_045114655.1 Candidatus Allocopromorpha sp.
CGGGTTCAAATACACCGTTGAGAAATCAGGAGTGGATATCAAAGGGAAAAAGTGTCTTATCTTCGGCAGCGGGGGCGTTTCGGGTACAGTGAAAAAGGTCCTGGAAGACTGCGGAGCAGGCGAAATCAGAATCATTTCGAGAAAGGGTCCTGACAATTATGATAATCTCGAGAAGCATTTTGATGCTCAGATACTGGTGAACGCCACGCCTGTCGGGATGTATCCGAACACCGGGGTCAGTCCTGTCCATCCGGAGCAGTTCAAAGCGTGCTGTGGCGTTTTCGACCTCATTTACAACCCTCTGCGCAGCGAACTGATCCTGGAAGCCGGAGAGCTGGGAATCCCGGCAGCTTCCGGTTTGGAAATGCTGGTTGCCCAGGCAGCGTATGCGGGCCTGCTGTTTACCGGAGACGATCATACGGACAGAATCGATGCTGTCTGCGAAATGATCCGGCGCGAGCAGGAAAACATCGTCCTCATCGGCATGCCTGGATCCGGAAAGACCGTTATTGGAAGAAAGCTGGCGGAGCTTACGGGCAAACAGTTCAGGGATTCGGATGAGTGCCTGCAGGAAACCTATGGGAAGACCGCGGAAGAAATCATCTTATCCGAGGGAGAGGATGTGTTTCGAACATATGAGACCGCGGTCATCGAATCCCTCGCCAAGGAGGGCAGACAGGTCATAGCCACAGGAGGCGGCGTTGTCGAACGCGAGGAAAACAGAAACCTGCTCCGAAGCAACGGACGGATCGTGTACATTAGAAGAGACCTGGACAAGCTTCCGGCAGGCGGCCGCCCGATCAGCAGGGCAGAGGGTGTACAAAACATCTTCGATAGACGCAGGGAAAGGTACGAAAGCTGGCAGGATCTCACAGTCGAGAATCATGTAATCAACGAAACGGCGAACGAAATAAAAGAGAAACTGGGGTACTGAACCAGAGTAGTCAATGAGTAACGAGAGGATAAAAGAAATGAACACACAGGAAGCCGTTACACGCCTGGCAAAGCCAAAGCGCAAGGGGATCTTAGGCCTGATCTTCAGCAGATTTTTTATTATCGTTTTGCTGATTCTGCTGGAACTGGCAGTCCTGATACTGCCGATCATTTTGCTGCAGGACTGGTTGCATCACTATATTATAGCGTTGCTGGGCTTCACGCTGATCATTATGCTGTACTTGTTCAACAGCAAGATGGACTCCACGGCGAAACTCACGTGGATGCTAATCATATCCGCATTCCAGGTCGCAGGGGCGCTTATGCTTTTGTTCACACAGGTCAATTTCGGCCACCGCATGGTCAAGGAGAGGGCGAATGAGCGGATCCGGGAAACAAAAGACGCGGTTCCGCAGGATACGCAGATTCTCGCGCGTTTGCGGGAAGAGGACAGTTATACGGATGATCTTGTGACTTACCTGAACCGCAGCGGCTGCTTCCCTGCCTTTGCAGGAACGGAAACCACATATTTCCCGATCGGCGAAGAGAAGTTCAAGGCTATGCTGGCCGAGCTGGAAAAGGCGGAAAAGTATATCTTCATGGAGTATTTCATCATCGAAGAAGGATATATGTGGGGAAAGATCCTTGATATCCTGATTGCAAAAGCAAAAGCAGGCGTGGATGTCCGCGTGATGTATGACGGCATGTGTGAAATCTCGACGCTGCCGTCCAATTACACAAACCTGTTGGAAAAGCAGGGGATCAAGGCGAAATCCTATGCTCCGATCACGCCTTTCCTCTCGTCCCACTACAACTACAGAGACCACCGCAAGATCTGTGTCATCGACGGAAAGGTCGCGTTCAACGGCGGCGTCAATCTGGCAGATGAATACATCAATAAAATCGAACGGTTCGGACATTGGAAGGATACGGCTGTTATGCTGAAGGGTGATGCGGTCCGAAGCTTTACCCTGATGTTCCTGCAGATGTGGAACACACTCGAAGATCATCCGGATTACAAGGAGGCGCTTGAACCGGCTCCGGATGTCAGCGCCGAGATCCATCCGTCCGGTTTTGTTATCCCGTACTGCGACAATCCGCTGGATGATGATAAGGTGGGCGAAGCCGTCTACATGGATATTCTGAACCGTTCTGGCCGCTATGTTCACATTATGTCTCCGTACCTGATCCTGGATGGGGAATTGGAGACTGCGCTGAAGTACGCTGGTCAGAGAGGCATTGATGTCAAACTGATCCTGCCCGGCATACCGGACAAGAAGATCGCGTTTTCTCTGGCAAAATCCCACTATCGCAGTTTACTGGCAGCCGGCGTGAAAATCTATGAATACACGCCTGGATTCGTGCATGCAAAGGTATGGACCAGCGATGACGAGAAGGCTGTGGTCGGCACCATCAATCTGGATTACCGGAGCCTGTACCATCACTTCGAATGCGCGACTTATATGTATAAGACGGACTGCATTCCTCTGATCGAACGCGATTTCCAGGAAACTCTGTCGAAGTGCAAAGAAATCACGGAAGAATCGGTCCGAGAAATGGGAACCTTCTACAAAATCATGGGACCTATCGCGAAACTCATCGCACCGCTTCTCTAAAAAAATGGTTGACAGGTTAGCATTGCCTAACTATAATATCTAT
>JBGUKV010000264.1:0-11982 GCA_045114655.1 Candidatus Allocopromorpha sp.
TCTTGTTGACCAGTGTCAGTGATTTCTTCCCGTCCTTGGCCGTGATCTTGTAAGTATATTTTCCTGCCTCCAGTTTGCCGAACTTGATGTCGTTATCGATCTTCAGCAGATCATACTTTTTCGCGTTCGGTGAGGCAGACTTGGAAACCGATGTCTTGCCATTTGAGTCAATGATGCTGACCGTTACCTTCGTGATTTTATAATTCGATGAGATCACTCCCTTGACGTCAAACATCGCGCCCTGATCAAGGGTCTTCGGATACGAATAATCCTTGATCTTCAGGGTCGAGGCTGCATCCGCTGCTGCTTTCGTTGTAGTCTTTGCAGTAGTTTTTGTAGTGGTCTTTGTTGTCGTTTTGGCCGTCGTCTTCGTGGTCGTGCCGGCCGGCTTCGTCGTTGTCTTGGTCGTCGTTTTGGTCGTTGTCGGCTCTTTGTAAGTGATGTCCTGGATACACATGTAATGAGTAACGCCCTTCAACGTGACCAGACTCGTCTTCGCCAACGGCTCAATGCCTTTCTTCTTGCCGTTCCTGTTGTGGGACGGATCGATTCCGTAGAAGGTTCCGTTCTTGTACTCCGTGATCAGGATGCCGTGTTCTGCAGCCTTGCCTGCTGCTGCGTCCTTGTCCTGGGCTTTTTTACCGTATATGATCACGCCCTCCGGCCTGTCCCTGAGAAGCTGGATCAACTGCTTCTTTACGCCGGCCTGGGAAGTATCCGAAAACTTCCTGTATTTGTTCACGTGATATGTATATCCATCGTTGGTATAGCGGTATTCCTTGGATTTAATGCCTTTGGATTTCACGTTTTTGAACGTGACGGTATTCCACTTCGATGATCCCATAATGATGGCAATGCGCCTGAGCATGAAGAAGTTCGACGCAATCATGCATTGCCCTCCTGACACCTTGTCTCCAAGATAGTAAATGGACTTGTCCGACAACGAAGGCAGAGACGCACTATAGCCTTTTTCAAAGCATACAGGTGCCAGGGTTACGGCAACGAGCATAGTAATACACAATACTGCTATGATTTCTTTTATCTTATTAAACATACGCAACCTCACAAATCTGTTCCGCAGTATATGTATAAAAATGCATACAGCGGTACAAAAAAATTATATAGTTGCGTATGATTTCAAGTCAATTAACGCGGTTTTATGTGTATGTTAAAATTTATTAATTATTTTTTTACCTTGAATTTCTTGTTCAGCAGGACCTTTGTCTTCTTGCTGTCCGTAGCAGTCACCTTGAAGTAATAGGTGCCCTTCTTCAGCTTTTTGAACTTGATCTTCTTTCTGACTTTGCTGATATTGTATGATTTCTTATTTGGTTTTTTAGTGACTTTGTATTTTGCCTTTCCTGATTTTGTATATACTCCAACCGTGATCTTCTTGATTTTGTAATTCGAAGTGATTTTGCCGCTGATTTTAAATGATTTGCCCTTCTTCAGCTTCTTCGGGTACTTGGCCTTCTTGATCTTCAGCGTGGACTTCGGATCGACTCGGAACTTCTTGCTCACCAGCGTCTTCGTCCTCTCGGCGTCCTTGGCCGTCACCTGGTAAGTGTATTTGCCTACTGCCAGTGTTCCGAATTTGATTGAGTGGTCCAGTTTTGACAGACTGTAACTCGCTGCGTTCGGTGCAGCTGACTTGGTAATCGCCGCCTTCCCTTTGGAATTGACGATGCTGACTGTAACCTTCGATATAGCACAGTTGGAGAAGACGCTCCCTACAACCCTGAACTTCTGTCCCTTTGTCAACGTCTTTGGATAGGAATAATCCTTGATCTGCAAAGTGGTTATCAAAGTCGACGGATCGTAGACGGTATCCTGGATGCACATATAATGTGTGATTCCCTTGAGCGTAACGATCGTCGTATTCGACAGTTTCTCGATGCCTTTGCTCTTCCCGTTTCTGTTGTGGGAAGGATCGATCCCGTAGAATTCGCCGTCCCTGTACTCTGTGATAAGGATGCCGTGGTCTGATGCTTTGCCTGCCGCTTCGTCATTATCCTGGGAATGCTGCCCGAATATGATGACGCCTTCCGGCCTTCCGTTGAGGAGTTCGATCAGCTGTTTCTTCACGCCGGCAATTGTCTGCACATCGAATTTCTTATATTTGTTGACATGGTACACATATCCATTGTGTGCATAGCGGTATTCCTTGTACCGGATGCCTTGGGTATTGACCGCCCATAGCGTAACGAGAGACCACACCGGTGAATCCTGAATGATCGCCATACGCCGGAGCATATATGTATTCGATGCGACCAGGCAGAGGTGCGCCGGAATATTGTCCCCCAGATAGTATATGGACTTATCCTGCAGTATCGTCGGCAGAGAGTCGGTTGCCATCAGCTGCATGCTGAAATCCTCAAGCTCGTTTCCCGCAGGCTCTTCTACCATCTCGGGGCTCATGCCCGTCTGCTGGCTTTCTTCCGCCTGGGCGGGCGCTGCCGGCGAAGGCGCTGCCGCATCCGGGACTTCAGCCGCGTCCGGAACATCCGCTTCACCCGGAGTTTCTGCTTCCGCCGGAGTTTCCGTTGCTTCTGGTTCTTCCGCAGCGTCTGAGGTCTCAGTCACTGCTTCTGCGTTTCCCGCCGGAGCCGTATAGTCTGCAGCGTCATCGGCAAACCCCAGCGATGTTGCGGCGAAAATAACAACAATGCACAGCGCTGTTATCTTCTTTATTCTGCTAAACATACCAACCTCACTATAACTCTTCTTCAAAAGGATATAACGATCCATCTATTATTATATCGTTGCGTGTTTTGAAGATTCAATTAATGAAGGTTTAGGTATTAATTAATATTTGTTTAGATTTGTTTAGATTACGCCTCATCAGGTTTCTCTTTGCGCGAGCGGCGCCGCCTCATGATGAGACCTGCTGCTGCGAGGATCAGCAGGATCACAAGCCCCGCGACGGATACGATGATCCCCTTCTCCAGCCCCGGCGATGTATAGTGCATTTCGAGCTTATGCGTGCCTGCGGATACCGGGAATCCGATAAAGGAAATGTTTACGTTATCGAGCTTTTTCACCTGATTTCCGTCCAGACTGACGTCCCATCCCGGCGTTCCCAGAATCGACATGTAGACCATAGAGTCTGTCTTCGCGTTCACCGTGCCGGTGATTTGATCATTGTCAAAAGTGTCGATGTCCAGTTTGTTCTTCACAAGCTTCTTCGCCGACTGCTCGTAGAGATCCATCGGAACAGCGTAAACGTGAAGTGCGTCGAAGGAGTAGTGTCCTACGTTATCGAACACGATCTTGATCTCACCGGAAACCGTATCGAAATAACCCAACTCATCGTTGAAATCCACTACATCGCCGAATCCTTGATTCTTGCCTTTGCGGTTGGATACGAGTTTTTTGATTCCATTCTTTCTGACTTCGATCTTGAACTTCTGATCATCTTCGAACCCCTGCCGCTTCAGGTATTCTGACTTGCTGTTCTTCGCAGAACTCTTGATACCCATCAACTCCCGATACTCATCATACGAGCACTTGTCTCTCGTCAGGTTGTCAAAAGCAATCACAATCTCGCTGTTTTTGACTTCCGGAATACTGATGGTAATGGTTCCTTCTTCGCTTCTGCAGGTGAAGGCGTTCCCGTCAAGGTCGATATCGTCCGTTCCCACGATCTCATAATCGATATCTTCGACGCCTGTTTTGATTTCGTCAGGCCCGAGGTGCCTGATCCCGCCCATCTGATCTGCGTAATCATCCGGAACGACGGCGGCCTGCATGACTACCTGCTCGCGCTCCAGATACGGATATTTCATCAGTTCCGATTCCGTAATATAACCATCATAGGCTGCGCCCAGCCCGAGGCTGTACTTGTTTTTGTATAATTTGATGCCGTCGACTGTTGTCTCCAGATAATCATAGCCGAACGGAACATATTCCTCTTGTTTCCTTCCGCTGTCTGACGGATCAATAAGGTAGTATTTGACGCCCATCAGCGTATCCATCCCAACTCTGTTTCCATTGGAAAAGCTGGCCGTCCGGTCAAAGTATCCGAAGTTGTTTCCCATGACCTTGTTGTACATATGCCAGGATCTCTTGATCGTGGAGAAGTAGGTATAGATCGACCGCATGTCGTGATAGATGTTCTTGTTGGGCGGCACCTTTGTCTCCGCAATCCGCTCGCTTCTGAAGAACGATGTGTCTTCTGCCTGAATCTCCTTGGCGGCCCTCTGGCAGGACCCTTCGTAATCCGCGTATGTCTTGCCGGCTTCCTGATATCTGTAGATTTCATTGCCCAGACCCGGCATCAGCTTGGCATTGACCACAAGGACGACATTCGCGATCAGCAGCGCCGCGAGGACACATGTGCAGAGCCCCCGCCAGATTTTCTGATCAAATAGTTTCGCCCGGATCGCATAAACGCAGACGACGATCAGTCCGATTGTTCCGCCGATGACTGCATTGACCATCGTGACTCTGGGAACGATTTGCAGATAGTCGTAACATCCCCAGACAGCCCACACGCAGACCGCCGCGATGAAGACAGCCATAAGAATGATGTTGCCTTTTTTCTTCAGCGTCTCCTGATTCAGGCATTCGACCGTCGCCCAGACCATGAAGAAGGTCAGGACAAAATACCATCTGCCTGTCGTATAGCTGAATCCGTTGAAGATACTGCCTGTTACAGGGAAGAGCCCCGCAATAAGGAAGAGCGTCATCATGATGGCCGCTGTGCTCTTCTTACGGATATTGAGAATGGCGACAGGAAGGAATACAAGCAGAATACCGGCCAGGAAAATCTGGCTGAAGCCTGTCGTCACATTGGACAAGGTAAACAGATCCGCCGGCATGCGAAGGTATTCCAACAGGCTGTACATCGTGGGATCCTCGACGGTTGATTCCATCGTGGCTCCGGTCGTTTTGATAAACGTCTGCAGGAATGAAAAAGCAGACAGCATGAATCCCAGTATGCCGAACACGATGAATGACGCGAAGTGGCACAGGAATTCTTTGACTGCAGGTTTTCTGTAATGGAAGTACCGGACAATAAAATACAGGAAAATCACGATTCCGGATATGTACGCCCACAAGGTGCTGAAAATCAGCAGCAGCGCCACGGAGATCGAGAAGAGCCAAGGGGAATGATCCTTAAGGAGTTTCTCAACGCCCAGCACCAGGAGCGGGAACAGGATCATCGCCGTAGCAAAGGTCCCCTGGGTGTTGGTTGCCTCGATCGCCCAGCCTGAGAAGGCATAGCAGAGCGAACCGAAAACGATCTGCTCTCTGCCCAGACGGACGTATCCGGCGAACGCCATGAAGGAAACGCCTGTCAGGTACTGGCGCGCAACGACCATGATGCTGTATCCGATATCGATCTTATCCACCGGGAACGCGATCACGATGTATGTGAGCGGGTCCAGGAATCTGCTCTTGAGCAGCATCCAGACATCGTCGCCCAGACCGAAATCCCACGCCCAGAAACAAAAGCCATGCCCCGCTGTCAATTCGGCGATGGTCTGTTTGATCTGAACATAGATCGGGTACTGCTGCGCCCATCCATCAATATTGCCCTGCCCGTTCACAAGCAGGGTGCGTCCGAAGTACAGGTACTGAATATACGCGCCTGCCGCGATAACCGCAAATAGGACAGTGTATATTGCGAGATTCCTGAAGAACGTATTTTTTTGGTCCAGTCTTTCTTCTGTTAATTGCATATCGTGTCTAAGATCCTTGCTGTTGCTTTACCATCACAGGCGCTCATAAACTTTTCTCTGAAAGCAATCACTTCCGCCGGGTCAAAACTCTTGTCGATTTCTTTGATCACATCAATCAGCTGATGCGGATCCTTGACGATTGGTCCCGGCGTCATATCATCATAATCGTAATAAAACCCTCTGTAGTCGAAGTACTCATCCAAATCGTAGGCAAAGAAGATCATCGGCTTCTCAAAGAGGGAGTACTCGAAGATCAGGGAGGAATAATCTGAGATACAGATGTCTGCAGTGCACAGCAATTCTTCGATTTCCATCTCTTCTGTAACATCAAAGGCAAACTCCCGGCATCTCTCATCGATGACAGGTCTGTCCTTCACAAAGGGGTGATGCTTGATCAGCAGAACATAATCCTTACCAAGCTGCTGCATCATCTCAAATATGTCCATTTCATCCGGTGCCGCTGCCTGCAGCACGCGGCCTCGGAATGTCGGCGCATAGAGAATGACCTTGCGGTCAGCCGCCTGCGGGCACACGGACAGGAGTTTCTCCCTGGCGGCAGAAATCACTGTTTCATCAAAGAACGCATCTGTTCTGCTCACGCCGAGAGGCTGAACGATGCCCTGTCCCTCCAGACCCATAGCCTCTTCATAGGCCCATACGATTTCAGGGCTGCTGACCGTCACAATGTCATAGTTGTGGTGCAGAGGATACAAATTCTGCTTGAATTTGCTCTGCCCGAATTCCTGTTTGGCAGTACTGAATCCAAAGCGCTTGAATGCGCCGCACGCATGCCACACCTGTACGACCTTCGTCTCCGGACGCTTATCGAAGCCGCCGACGGTCTTGTTGGAATCGGTTGTGAACACGTACTCAGCATCCGCGAATTCCTTGAGAAACGCCATGATCTTCCGGTACTGCTGTTTGATGCGCAGCATCTCCAGTCCCAGAGACATTTCTTTGATCTCGAACCCGCCCCGCCGTTCAAGTTCTGCCTTGATCCTGAGCAGACTGTCCGTTGTTTCCGGAAATCTCGGTTCCAAAAGAATGACCTTCCCCTTTTTCACAGGCCTCTTGGCGTTTTTTCTGTACGTGTGGGGGTAGATCATTTTCAGTGTGATGAAGTTGTAAATCCTGATGAGGATCTGTTTGAAAATGATATATCTGATTGTTTCTTTTACTTTCACGATGCACCCATTTCCTTCATTTTTTCAATGATCCGCTCCGTAGCGTGCCCGTCACAGCATGACATGAACCGCTGGCGGAAATCGATAACCTGCTGCCGGTCGAAGAGCGTGTCGATATTCTTGATGTAGTGAATGATTTCTTCTGTTCCCGTAACGATCGGTCCCGGCGTGAGTTCTTCGTAGTCATAGTAGAACCCTCTCCAGTCAAAGTAGTCATCCAGGTCGTATGCGAAGAATATCATCGGACGCTCGAACAGGGAGTATTCAAATACCAGTGAAGAATAATCCGATATGCAGATATCGCTGGCGCAGATCAGATCATCGATGCTGCCGTTTCTTGTCAAGTCAAACGCAAAGACATCCTTGATGTCCGGCGACAGGAGAGGCGGCCGCTTCACGAGCGGGTGGTGCTTGATGATGAGCACGTACTCGTCGGACAACTCCTGCGCCATCCTGTCTACATCCAGCGCATCCGGTCCCACTGCCGTAGCAATCCTGCCACGGAAGGTCGGCGCGTAGAATATGATTTTCTTGTCCTTTGACGCAGGAACTAACTCGTGGACTCGTTCCACGGATGCCTTGACATAGTCCTCATCGAAGAAGACATCTGTCCTGCTCACGCCCAAAGGCTGCACGACGCCTTTGCCCTCGAGGCCCATGGCCTCCTCAAAGGCCCAGACTGCCTCCGGACTGCTTACGGTAACGATATCGAGATTCTTGTACAACGGATATTTGAGTTTTTCTTTCATGCTTCCGCCGAAGATCTTATCCGCGGTGCTGAATCCGAACCGCTTAAAAGCGCCGCACCCGTGCCAGGTGTTGACAACAATGGTATCCTTTCGCTTCGGCAGACATCCCAGTGTGTTGTTTGCCTCAGCGACCACAGCGTACTTCGCTGTGGCGAAGTCCTTGATGAAGGCCATAGCCCTCTTGTACTGCACACGGTATCTGGCGTAACGGTCACGCAGATAGTGTTCATGGATCGTATATTTCCCGGACTCCTTGAAGTAATCGTAGATTTCCATGATGCTGTTGGTCAGCTTGTCCAGTCTCGGCTCGATGAAGATGACCTTTTTCTCATCTACCGGTTTTCTCGCGTACCAACGGTAGCAGAGCGGATAAAGGATCTTCCGGGTCAGGAAGCGGAATGCGAACCGCATCCTCTGCAACCGCCAGTTTTTGATTTTCTGGGCTTTCGTCGTGATGCGGATGTCCTGTTTGGCAATGTACTCTTTAATCTTCTCGTCCTGCCTGATTTTGCGTCTGTAATTCCATTTGACCCATGGATTGGAAACGCGGCTCAGGGAATCTTTCTCTCCTGCAGTGGTGATCTGCGCCAGATGCGGGAGTTTCGTATAGTTGGAGTTGTTGTACAGTTTCGCGATGTCCGTTACGGCGTCTCCCCTGGAGAGGACTTTCTTTCCCCGCAGATAAACTACACTGAACATCTTGTTGCACCAGAAATAATCCAGCTGATTATAGATGGATCTGAGTCTGATCTTATCCAGTTCGTTGATGAAAGGCGTACTGTTCGCTTCGATGGGGATGCTCCCGTGCTCCGTCAGTCTCCGCAAAGGAACGGACACAAAGTGGTTCTCCTGGTTCCTGGGTTTGCTGATGACCCCCTCGTACATCCCTTTGATCAGATGCTCCGGGAACAGAACTGTTTCGTCCACAAAGATGACATATCTGCCCTTTAATATCTTCACGGTATCCCGGATAAAGTGGGACAGGTTATCTATATGTTCTACTTCGGAATAATTGATTTTGCTCTTCCATGTTTCACTGATGCTGTCAGAAAGCATCTCGTCCACAACCGTTTCAAAGGACGGGAAGTTCTGATTGTACAGACTCGTAACGAGAGCATCCGCCATATCCGGCGCCACCTTCGATGATATAACAACGCTGAGGATCGGCTCTTCCGCCACCTCCTCCGGGCCCATCATGATTTTCTTGTGGATTGCCAGATCCCCGTTCAGCCCGTCGATGACCGTTTCCCAGTTAGACGGGAATATTCTGGTCCGGTATGCGCGGATTCTCTCTTCAATAGCCTGCAAACTCTCACTGTCCAGCCGCCACAAGCGGCGGTACAGGCTGCCCAGCAGCCCGTCCTGGACAAACCGTACAAACATATCCTCACGGAACAGTCTGTACCGGCATGCCAGCTCATCCATTTCATTTTCGGGAGCGCCCCCTGCGCGGCGACCGGCTTCCGCGTCCGCATATGACGCTTCGACCGTTTCTTCGATCATATCAAACGCAGTGAAGTATTCTTTGACCGTCTCCGGTCCAATGACCTCCTTCATTGACGGATCCGTAAAGTCCGTCCGTTCAATATGTTTGTACACAGGAATGCTGCAGCCTGCGATGGACCGGCAGTTCTGTGAAAACCGGTACACAAAAACAGCGTCCGCCATATGGACGAACTCCGGGAAACGAATAGCGCCATTCTCAATGACTTCCCTGCGGAACAGTTTCCCCCTGAGGTCTGTCGCCAGGTGCAGCGCCGGATCATATTTGTCAATCTTTACTTTATCTGTGAGCTCTGTCAGATACGCCGGTACGTGAACGCCGTCGATCCGCTCAGTCTCGGACAGACCTATGACCATATCCGCAAACTGCTTCTTTGCGGCGCCGTGCAGATCCGTGAGCGCCCGTTCAGGCATTGTATCGCCTGCATCTGCGAACAGAACAAACTCTCCGGTTGCCTGGTCCAGGCCTGCGTTCCGGGCAGCGTACACGCCCGCCTCATCCCTGTGGATACAGGAGAACCGATTGTCCTCTTCGCAGTACCTATTGAGGATGCTCCGAACTTCCTCCGGCGCTCCACTCTCTACTGCGATAACCTCCAGATCCCTGAAGGACTGGCTGCGCAGGGACCCCAGTGTCTGATCCAGTTCCTTCGCTTGATTGTCTATTGGTACGATTACTGAAACTTTCGGCACAGTTCGGTCTCCTTACTTCTTTTCGGTCTTTGGCGGATCGTAGAACTTAATGGCGTCGTTGATGTCGCTGTCGTACACGAGCTTGCCCTTTTTCATGACGATGCCCCGCTTACAGAACTCCTTCGCCATTCCAATCGAATGGGTAACGAAAACAAGGGTGACATTGTCCTTCTCGATGATTTCGTTTACCTTCTGTCGGCATTTCTTACGGAACTCTTTATCTCCAACGCTGAGCGCCTCATCAACGATAAGGATCTCCGGCCGGATATTGATGCTCACGGCGAAGCCCAGTCTTGCCCGCATACCGCTGGAATACGTCCTGACCGGCTGGTCGATGTATTCATCAAGCTCCGCAAAGTCTACAATGGTATCCTCTAGCTCGGCGATCTCACTGTTTTTTAGGCCGTAGAGCTGACCTTTCAGGTAGATATTGTCGCGGCCTGTCATCTCCATGTCGAAACCGGAGCTGAGTTCCAGCAGCGCGCTGACTCTGCCGTCGATCATGATTTCGCCGCTTGTCGGGAAGGCGACCTCCGTCATCATCTTGAGGATCGTGGATTTGCCGGCGCCGTTCTTGCCGAGAAACGCGACTGACTCACCCCGGCGAATCTGGAAACTTACATCGTTCACAGCAAGTTTTTCCTTATACTTGACACGCTTGGAAAAAACTGCAATCAAACGCTGTTTGTCGCTCTTGTAGAGTTTATATCTCTTCGTAACATTTTTGAATTCGATTACGACTTTATTCTCGTTATTCTCGTTCATCTCATCTCCTACAGTACATCAGGGATTTCTTTGATTAGTTTCTTATAAGCCCACAGAGCCAGGATCACCATCACGATATACACAATCAGAAACATCGCAAACCGCTCTCCCTGCTCCCAGAACCAAACCTTGTAGATAAAACAGTTCCGGTATCCTGTCGCAATGTAGGTGATTGGATTAAAGTGCATGATGAACTGCACCGTCGGACTATTGATCTTGTTGACATCCCACATGATCCCCGAAAGCCAGAACAGTGCCTGCGTCACCGATTTGATCAGGTTCAGGAAATCCACGCTCATGGCTGACAGCAAGGAGGAGAACAGTCCCCATGCGGTAAAGAATGCAATCATGCACAACATGTAGAACGGAAGCTGCAGCCAGTAGACGTCCGGGAAATGACCCATCATTATGAAGATCAGAACTACCAGCACCATCAGACACAGGTGAATGGAGAACTTGGATATGCTGATAAAAGACGGAATCGTCGATACCGGAAACTTCATCTTCGTGACAAGGAATTTGTATTTCCGGATACACCCCGCTCCCTGCGTCAGCATGTCGCTCATGTAGGAGGACCATGCAATGAAACCGGGGATCATCCAAAGCACGAAAGGATATCCGTCAATATCACCGCCGTGACGCAATCCGTAGGTGAAGGCAAACCAGAACACGAATATCATGATGGTCGGTTTGACCAGCGCCCACGCCCAGCCTAGGGCCGCGCCGCTGTATGTTTTGATAATGTCTGCTTTCGCGAGCTTGAATATCTGTGACCTCCACTCGATATGTTCGCCCACTATTGTTTTTATCGTATTCACTTTACTTTATCTCCATTACTTGTTCCATATCATGATGGTTTTGCCGCCGGCTTTATGGATATCCGCTTCAAACGCCGTTGTGAAATCTTCGATCTCTCTCACATCGAAGACCTCGCCGACGATGCGTTCCAGATAGTTCACGACTTCCGGATTCTCCGCGTAGAACTGCACAATCTCTTCGAAGTCCTTGCGGCCGCTTCTGCTGCTTCCGAAGATCCTGAGGCCCTTCTCCAGGACCATTCTCGTATTGATTGGAACCGGATCCTCCGACACACCCAGAATCGAGATCGTCCCTTCCGGATTGATGTAATCGATGATCTGGTTGATCGCAGTACCGGAAGCCATGTTGCCGACACACTCGAACGCATGGTCAAAAGCCATATCCTCCGGGATCTCATCTACATGATAAGTCCCGTCCGCAAAGGTGAACTCGCTCATTTTATCCTCATCGATCCCGAAGATGCTCAGCTTCACATCCGGGATCCTGTACTTGATGAACAGGGATGTGATGAAGGCCAGATTCCCGTCGCCCCAAACGGCGATGTGGTTTCTTCTCTCGTGGGAGAACCGCTGGAATCTGGATATG
>JBGUKV010000265.1:0-2181 GCA_045114655.1 Candidatus Allocopromorpha sp.
GGGGCATCGGACGGGCGGACTGTTTTATATTTGGATATCAACGAGATCAAGCCGAATGTCAATCAGCCACGTAAGAACTTCGATCCGGAGAGAATCGCAGAACTGGCAGACTCCATCAGGGAGCACGGGATCATCCAGCCTCTTGTGGTGCGCCCGAAGGGGGCCGGGTATGAGATCGTAGCTGGGGAACGACGTTACAGAGCGGCGAGAGAAGCAGGGCTGCCGCAGGTTCCCTGTCTGGTGAGAGAGTATTCCGATGAGGACAACATGCTCATCGCGATCATAGAAAACATGCAGAGAGAGGATCTGAATCCGATCGAAGAAGCTCAGGGGCTGAATGAGATGATCCGAGCCTATGGCATGACGCAGGAAGAAGTTTCCAGAAGCGTCAGTAAGAGCCGACCGTATATCACCAATTCCCTGCGACTGCTGAAGCTGCCGCAGGAAATGCAGACAATGCTGGCAGAGGGGAAGATGAGCACGGGACACGCCCGTGCACTGTTGTCTATAAAAGAGAAATCCCGTCGTGAACAGGTGTGTCGCAAGATCACGGAGGAAGGGATCTCTGTACGGGAAGCAGAAAAGCTGGCGAAGGCGCCTGAGAAGCAGAGCAGAAATACACAGAAGGCTCTGAAACCCAAGGATGCAGATGTCCAGAGGGTGGAGGAAGAACTGAAAGAGATCTATGGCACCAGGGTGTCGATCCATCAGAAGGGTAAGAAAGGGAGTATCGAGATCGAGTACTACGATCAGGGTGACTTGAACAGACTGATCGATATATTACGAACTGCCCAAGGGCAGTGACGATAGCGAGAGGTAATTTCATGGCTGAGACAGTATTTGAAAAAGACATGGCGGGATCTGTTCCGTTGCCGATGTGCGTGGTGGACGAGAGTGGAAAGATCGTCAGCTGCAACGCACATATGAACGAGGTGTTCCTGTACGATGGTCTGGTGGGGAGCGATTTCTTCCAGCTTACGGGAGTGAAGATCGCCGGGCTGACCGAGACAGCAGAAAGTTCGGATTACAAGACCATTGAGCGCAATGGGAAGAGTTTTCGGCTGTTCGCCAGCATGAACATGTCGGAACAGAACAACAACATATTCGTGTTTTTCGATGACGTGACAAGCTATGAGGATGTACGGAAAAACTACGAGGAAGGAAGGCTTTGTTGCTGTATCGTCAGGATCGACAACTACGATGAGCTGATGGCCAGCACGCTGCCGGACATGAGGATGGACATCTCCTCCCAGCTTGACAAAACCATCCGGAAGTGGGCTTCGGAGATCCGTGGATCCATCATCAAGCACAAGGAAGATGAGTATGTCATATATTTCCAATACTCTTACTTGAAAAAGATGCGAGAGGACAAGTTCCCCATTCTGGACGAGGCCAGGAGCATTGAGTCCGAGGCGGATTTCCCGATCAGCTTGTCCATCGGAATCGGTGTAAAGGGAAAGGACTTCCAGGAGACGGAAGATTACGCAGTCTCGGCCATCGACATGGCGCTGGGAAGAGGCGGCGATCAGGCGGTCGTCAAGGAAGGGGAGCAGACCGACTACTATGGGGGGATGCTCCAGACGGTAGAGAAGACCAACAAAGGACGTTCTCGCGTGATCGCGCACCGGCTGAACCAACTGATCGATGACGCAGATCGTGTAATGATAATGGGACATCGGAACCCAGACATGGACTGTTTTGGATCGGCCATGGGTATGTTCCGCCTCTGCAAGATGCAGGGAAGGGATGCCACCATCGTGCTGTCAGAGGTCAATGACTCACTGCAGCTGATCTATGATCAGGCAGAGGAGAGCGAGAAATACAACTTTGCGAATGGGGAGAAGGCCCAGGAAATGGCCGATGGGAACACCCTGCTCATCGTGGTAGATACCCACCGGAGAAGCTTTGTGGACTGCCCGGAGCTGTTGGAGAAGGTGGGGCATATCGCTGTGATCGACCACCACAGGCGGTCGGCGGACATCATCCAGAATACTTCGTTGCAGTATATCGAATCCTACGCCTCTTCCGCTTCGGAACTGGTAGCAGAGATCCTGCAGTATGCCGGGAAGAAACGGGCACTGGAGAAACTGGAGGCAGAAGCACTTCTGGGAGGAATCACCATCGACACCAATCGATTTGCGGTAAAGACCGGGGTGCGGACGTTCGAGGCGGCAGCCTGGC
>JBGUKV010000266.1:0-12038 GCA_045114655.1 Candidatus Allocopromorpha sp.
GATATGCAAAGGCTGTTTAAAGATTTCATCGATACTCTCAAAAGCTTCAAATAGGTTTCCGTTCCAATACGGCGCAATCAGAAGCGCGATCCATATCACCGGGATCACGCCGACGAGAGAATAGATGAGGGTCTCTCTTCTGTTCATCTTTCAGCCTCTCTGTGTCCCTTACTGATCTCAACCTGCTCCTGCACCTTGTGATGGATGCGGTCTGCAGTGAAGCGCATGCCGCCAAGTTCCTCACGGACTTTTTTCTCTTCCATACCGCGGAAGCTTTCCGCCATTCTTCCGAAGTCAATGTCAGGCGCATCGAATCCATAGCGTCTTGTCACGAGGTAGGCACTGAATTCTGCCTGCGGCATCACATCATCTCTGCTGCGTGCCTCGCCCTGTGTCAGCATGGCAACGGCCTGCTCTCTGGCGATGACGAAGAATTTCGTGTCTGCGTCCAGTCCTTCCTTCACATGGATCTCGTTCGTCTGCGGATCATAGAGCGCGTAGGCTTCGTCCGGGAGCTCCGGCTTTTCAATAGCCACCGGGCTGCACTCCATAATGAGTTCCGCCGCGCTTCTGTAGACCGGTCTGGTCACGGTGCGGTCTGCCGCTGTGGTCTGGGAGATATCGAAGAGCTTCTCTACCTTCGAGGTCATGCCCATGGTGCCGTCCGGCTTCTCATAGTAGTCTGCTACCAGAATCAGGATGCCCTTCTCGCCCTTCTTCAGCGACACGTTGTCACTCTTCCAGTCATCGAAGGTCCTCACCCAGGTGGCCTCCGGCTTCTGCTCCATGATGAGCAGCACGTTGGAGGCGGAGTGACCGAACAACTTCGCCTGCAGATCGGCATACTCCTTCAGCATGTTTGCTGACAGCAGACTCTGTGTCGCATCAGACAGCGTGTTGAACACCTCTGCCTTTTCTGCCTGCTTGAATGCTCTGTACTCTTCATTACTCATTCTTTCCGTCATATGTTACCTGTCCTTTCCCGGTGCCTTTTTGCCCGGCACCGATTTCACTGCGTTTCTGACTGCTTCGCTCGTCCTGGGGTCCAGCGTCTGCGCTCTGGCGCGCTGGCGCTGCTCCTTCTGGCGCGCGGCTTCTGCCCTGTAGCCGTTCAGCTTTTCTCTCACTGACGGTTTACTCGGGTCCCCAGTCTTTCCATTTGATCGGCCTTCCTGCTTCGAGTCTGGCGCGGACAGAGGGCCGCGGTCTGTCTTTGCCGAAGTGGGGTCCGGTGTTTTCCCCTTCGGGAACACCCTGTCCTTCTCCTTCTCGATGCTGGTGGTCACACTTCCCTGATCCACTGTAGCCAGGCGGAACCGTTCCGTGATGCGCTGGATCTTTGCCGCGTCATCGGCTCTGGCGATCACGTCCACCACTGCCTTCGGATCCGGATTGTTCTTATCCTTCAGCACGCAGTACAGCACGCCGTACCGCTTCGCTTCCTGCGAGAACTTCTTCAGATCCTCCTGGCGGATGGTGAACACCTTCAGTTCCTTGCCGGACTTCAGCATGCTGGTCAGTCTGGCCTTGCCTTTGGTCTTCTGCTCCTCTTTTAACGTTGCATACAGCAGCAGTCCGATGTTTTTTGCACCGTTACCTGAGATCTTCGCGGCGACTTCCACACCTTCCAGAGATAATCTGACGATCTGCTCCGCTGCGTCTCCTCCTGGATTCATAAGCTTTCTCACTCCCTTCTTTTATCTGCTCTGTTCTTTTTCCTTCTTCCGGTCACGATCCACGATCTCGAGATTCTCCTTCACGTGTCCGGACCGCTCCCGGATCTGCTCACATACCTTTACTTCCCTTCTCAGCTGCTTGAGCTCTGTGGTGAGCTGCCGGATCTCATCCTTTGTCTGCTCGATCTCTGCTTCCGGAAGCACGCGCCTGGCTTTCTTCCGCAGATCATCCCGCCTTACTGTGATATCCGCCATCTTCTCTTCCACTTTCTCCTGATGCAAAGAAAGATCTTCCTCGGTGCTGATGTGATACCTGCTGAGCAGCTTCGCCTGCTCGCTGTACTGATCGCACTTCAAGAGATCTTCTTTCAGGACGATATGGAGTCTGGTCGGATTCTGCCGGTACTTCGGAAGATAACCAAGCTCGTAGCAGTATCTGAGATACAGTTTCTCAAGGCCGGACCTTCCCATGATGCGGTCGATCCGTCTTTTCAGAGAGTAGTTGTTTGGAATGCGGTACTGCTGTCGCAGGCGTATGGCCCGGACGCTGATGTCGTTGTCCGAGATCCGCTCCTGGATCCGCTCCCGGGTGTAGTCATCACCAAGCTGATGGATCCGGATCGGTTTCTTCCACCCGGGCGGCACGATGGACCAGTACTTTAACTTTGGCTCGAACTTCAGCAGATAACCGCGGTTCTTCATCTCCGTCTGGAACTCTTCCATGGTGACGGAGAGAGCGACAGCTTCATCGATCGCCTGACGGGCAACGTTGTACCTGGTCATCATGCCGGCCTTCTCCATCTTGTAGAGATACTGGCAGACGCCTCTTCCTTTCGGCTCTTCGATGATCGAAAGACCGTGCTCCAGACAGATCCGGTCGCTCACCTCGCGCATATGCCGGTAGGTGTCGGTGCAGTCGTGATACCGGCCGCCGTCTTTGAAGGAGACCGAGTTGATCACAAAGTGGTTATGAGTGCACCTTGTGTTGACGTGTGTCGCGATGACGACCTGGAAGCGGTCGCCCCACAGTTCCTTCGCCATCTGCACGCCGATCTCATGAGCCTGCTGCGGCGTGGCCTCGCCAGGTCTGAAGCTCTGGTAGCCGTGATAGGCTACGATGCCGCCCTCTTTATCGAAGCGCTTCTTCACCATCTGGAACTCGTCCCTCGCAAAGGTCTTGTTGCAATTGATGGTGGAGACGAAGTACTTCATCTCTGTCTTATCTTCGTTGGCCGCGTACTCGATCACATCATCCAGCGCCTGCAGTTCCTCCTCGGAGCGTCCTGCCTTTGCGTCGGGGTTGGCCGTCTTCTCTTCGTTGCTTACGTACTCAATGGGTGCGGCCAGGCTCCTCCTGATGTCCCATATCTTTGTTACTGCCATGGCTGCTCCATCCTTTCCGGAAGCAGGTACCGCTGCTCGATGGTGTGCTGGAAGGCGTGCCACTTCTTCGCTTCCTCCTGCAAAAGCTGCTGCACCTGCGGGTCAGTGATCCGGCTCTCCATCAGCTCCAGTCTGTCACCCATCGTCCTGATGAGCTCCATGGTCTTAAAGAACTGTTCGTCCGGTGCCGGCCGCGGCGTGTAGCCTTTGATTAGCATGCGGATGAAAGACGATTCATCCAGGCACGCGTCAGTTGCCTTCTGCTCAAGGTCAGCCTTCTCCGCATTGGTCAGCCAGACCTGTATTCTGCGTTGTCTTTTTCTCATCTCTTGTTACTCCCTTCTGTCCTGTGATAAACTACCGTCACCAAGGGTGTGCATGCTCAACCATCGATGTTATAGAGAACATCAAACCCGTGCTTACACCCTTACCTATGAGGGAGCTTCCCGTTTCCCACTGGGGAGGCGGTCGGCTCCCTTGTGCTCCCATGTGTACTCTCACGTGTGCGCCCACGTGTGCTCCCATGTGTGCTACCGCGTGTGCGCCCATCTGTGCGCCCGCCGCAGCAAGGGGTTTGGGGTCTTCTCCAAGGTCGCCGGACTGCTCGTGAGAGCAGAGAGGCAGTGCTTGTTCCGAAGCTACAGCCACTCCTCCCTGTTCTGACGCTCCTCCAGCGCCTTAGCTCTCATCGCTCCTGGTCTCTTGCTTTTGAGGCCGGTCCCGGCTCATATTTCTCCGCGAAAATACCGTCCTTTCCCTGGAAAAACATCTCCGGAAGCTCGAACTTTTTTCTGAATTTCTCCTCCAGATCCTGCGGAAGCGAAAGGAATTTCTCGCTCTCGATCGGGGCGTAACAGATGAAAAACGGACCTGCGATGATGTCCAGGATCTTCCCGTTTTCGTCCTGGATCGCGCGGTTCATCTGCCGTCTTTTCATCTTTCCTTCGTCGTCGCAGATGATGGCAACGTCCTCAACACGCGGGTCTTTTTCATCGTAAAACGGCATATATTCTTCAATCATTCCGCCCACAGTTTCCTGCATGGATCTGAGATCATCACCTATCTCAATGACCTCAGCCTTCTCCATCGGGCGACATACGATGACCCTGATCTGCTCCTGCTCTCTTACTTCATCCTGGTGTTCTGTCATATACTTTTCCTCCCATGATTCTTTCTCCTCTGTGTCTTAAATGCTGCAGATAATCGTTGCAGTCCTTGCCGATTGGCGGCGGTTCATTGCGGATCCTGTAGTATGGCTGCAGCTGATCCGCGATGGATGCTGCTGCGTTTCTTCCTGCAAAATCCGCATCCAGATGCAACGCGATGGTATCGACATCCTCATGAAAATCGAGTGCTTTTGTCAGCGCCACAGGCAGTTTCATCTGATGTGTTCCGCCTTTGGATGCGTAGACTCCGCCCAGAGAAACCATCGGTTCCGCTCTCCACTGCCCGGTCCTCTGTTTCATGATCGTTGCAAAGGAAAGCAGGTCGATGGCGCTTTCAAAGACGTGGATCGTGCTGCCGGCACGCTCTATCCGGAACGCGTATCTCTTGTCTGAGCCTGCAGCGTCGCCCATGATCTTTTCCGGTCCGGTAGCTCTGAAGCAGGCGTATCTTGGCACCTGCTTATGGTCATAACCAACGAAAATGCAACTGTGATACGGCAGTGATTCATAGAGAAAGCCCTCCCGGATGCAGCTGTCGATAATCTCGCAGTCGATGCCTCTGCCGGTCAAATAGCGGATGACCTGATCATTGCTGCTCGATTTTTGAGGCAAAAGCAATCTCTTTTCAGCTTGTATAACCGGCCGTACCTGCCTTTGCCCATCAAAAAACGAAGGGCTCTTACCCTCCGTATTGAGTATCATTCCCATCGCCTGGGTGAACGGAATGCCTTTGACTTTGACCAGATAGTCTAACGCCGTCGCACCGCCGAAGCCTCTGCTCCACCAGTTCCATTTCCCGTTGGATATCTTCAGGCTGTCGTGCTCTCTCGTGCAGTATTCGTTGCCGGATACATGCACCAGTTCCCCGGGATCATGCAATCTGAGGTAGGTCAGAAGGTCCATCTCGCGAGCTTGAGCGATCTGCTCTTCTGTGTAATACGGCATACTGCTCACCTGCCTTCATCGCGGGATCTCTGTTTCTCGCGGTTTGTCTGCTTTTGCAGGGACCGGTCTATCGCTGTGATCATTTCATCAGATGCAGACCGTATCCTTTCAAGCGAACACTTGAGTTCTTTTGTATCTTTTCCGGATGCCCAGGATGCAAGATACGGGAACGTGTAATCCCCGGAATCCACGATGGAAAGAGCGCTGCCCACGCAGAATGCGATGCTTTCTGCTTCGGTTTCCTTGTGTCTGCGGTCGATCGGATGATCCGAATTCTCCTTATCTCTGGTGTGATATGTGGCGTGACTGACCTCATGAAGCAGCGTTTTGATCGTCTGTGCCTGACTCATACCTGTCTTGATGGCGATGCGTTTTTCTCCATCGTGGTAGTAACCTTTGGCACCATTATCTATTTCTTCAAAGCCGACCGGGACAGGACTGATGCTGACAAGTGCGTTGAATATCCTCTGGTAGTCCTTAACATCTCCGGTCAGTTCATCGACCCCTATGGACGGCAGTTCTTTGCCTTCCGTCTGCTCCAGGGCGAATACGGAAACAACTCTGAAACCGGTCAGTTCCATCAGCTTCGGATCACCGTTCTCATCCTTTTCATCGGTCTCGACCTTGTATTTGCACGGTGCCAGGATCTTGATTCCCTTTTCGCCTTTGCGGACCTGCCGACCGAAGTTTTGATGCCATGCCCTGTATCCCGCAACCGCTGTTGCTGTCGGATACTGCGCCGCGATCAGCAGGCAGTTGTTCAGGGAATAGCTGTGGAACTTACTCATGCAAGCAAGGTATTCCTTGTACCGATCGCTTTCAAAGACCGCCTTTACGCCTTCCTCCAGTTTCTCTGTGATCTCCCTGATCCGCTCCTTCTGTGACTTCTTGTCCGGACTTCTGTTATGCTTCTGATCTGTCAATTTGGGTTCCTCCCTTCCGTTCTCATTCATATGTTGCTATGTCCTCATAGGGACAGAATGGCGTATCCTTCAGCATGGCGAACAGGTACTGCCCGTCATAAGGACACCTGCTCTTATGCTTCGCACAGTTGCTCATGCGGCAAGTGTTATAACAAAAAATGTGAGGATTTCTCCTCACCTGTTTTGCGTATTTACCTAATTTGCTTCTCACCTTTGTTCCTCCTTCATCCCATAAAAAAACCGTGAGCGTCATTGCCCACGGCGATGTAACTTAGTAATTAAACTTGAATTTGTCTTGCCGGTAATTCAAATATTCTCATGCAGCAAGCACCAGCGGTATCACCACCGGTATAGTTACGAACATCATACACCCCGTAGCAAAGCTGTATATCACTGTATCTTCGTTTGTGTGCTGTTCTACTATCGGCATACAGACATCCCAGGCTGCGACACCCGGCACAGCAGTACTCTCTATATATCCTACTTTTGCGGCAACAAACGGTATCGCAATGATCCCAACAGTCTCTCTGATCGCATTATGCAGAAAGCTTATCGCAGATGCCACAGGATACCCCGCCTGTGCTATTACAGTTGGTGCGTAAGTATACCAGCCGAATCCATATGCTATCGCAACACATTCCCTGATCCCCATAGGTGAAATCATTGAATAAAGCAGGCTTCCGGCTACAGTCCCCATGATTGTTGCTACCGGAAACGCTATCACCCCTTTACCGGCTTGTCTAAGATTTGCAAGCATATTCCCCTTGAGGCCCAAAGAAAAGCCGACCACGAAGATCAGCGCCACCAACAGTATGGTCATCCAAAGATCTGACTTTAGTAAAAAATTATCCTGAATGCCAAGCTTTCTGTATATCAGTAAATAGCCTGCAATCATTCCTGCAGCCACGAGAGCCATGATCACCAGAGAGGATCTCAGGCCTTCGCCCGCTTTTGCTGAGGATCCCGAAGTTTCTTCTTTTTCGTTTGCACCACCACCGGATTTCTTGTTTCCCTTTCTGTCCAGATGCATCATCCACCTGGTAACTGTAACAGCCAGCATGCTGCCTGCAATAGTGATGGCAGTTATGATCAGAGACTGTATGCCGATCTCAGCAAGAGAATCAATTACTGCTTTGTTTGCACCCATTCTGAGACTCATAAGCAGGATCAGCAGATACATCACAACATTCAGCGCACCCCCGGTCAAGCGCGACATCTTTTCTTTGTCTTTTGACCGTTTTGCAATACCGTATGCGATGATAAGAGCGCCCCAGTAGATGACTATAGTTTTCATGTATGTTCCTCTTCAATAAATCCCGATTTAGCTGCGAATACTCCAAAGATAGAAGTCAATCTTTTTAACCGCACTCATCCACACATAGCCTGGTAAAGTCTTGTCAAACTCTGCTAAACAATCTCTTCCGTTCTCTGTTTGAAGAAAATCACTATACCAAGTAATCATCTCGTTATAAAGGTCAACAGCGCATTTGAGTTGATCTTCTTTTGTTTTCCCTTTTACACATAAACAGAGGTTTTGAACAACGTAGCGATCCCAAATCGGCATATCCGCATTGATTGTCGCAAGCATTTTGCTGGAGAATGAGGCTTCAATATTCCCTGTTTTTTCGTACATAGCCCTGATAATGAACTCGAAAGTAGGCTCACTATCTTTCACTGATTCAAATAAATCATAATATGCTTTTCTCCATTCCGCATTTCTACGGACTCTGTAAAACCCGTTAAATGCCCGCTGGAACTCAGGATCCGTGGAAACATCTGTCTTCCACACGGACTCCATAATCTGTTTGTACTTATCAAAACCCATGCTTTCCGCAATGCGGGTCTCTATAACCTTTTTCGCATCAATGTATATCATAATATCTAATCCTTAAATGCAACTTTTGTATGTATTTAATTTACCATAAAATCCTCGTTATGAGTGTGTTCTTCTTTCTGCTTTTCTTTTTTCTTTTTATTCTGCTCCCTTCTCCTGGCATTGATCTCATCCTGATGTTTCTTGCGATATTCTCTATTTCTGGCATTTATCTCTTCTCTGTGTTTTTCTCTATATCTTCTTTTGTACTCTTTTGCTTTTTCCGGGTGCTCTTTGTAATATGCCTTCTGTTTTGCCTGTATCTCGTCCTTGTGTTCCCTATAGTATTTCTTATGATACTCGAGTACTTTATCGCGGTGCTTCTCGTAATACTCCTTTTGGTACGCCTGTATCTCATCAATATGTTCTTCGTAATTTTTTCTTTTCTTTGCCTTGATTTCCTCTCTATGTTCTTCCTGATACTTGGCATTATACTTTCGCTTTCTTTCGCGTCTTTCCTCCCTGCGCTTTTTGTGTTTTTCTTCCTCTTCCGCCTGAATTTCCTCAAGATGCGCCTCACGATAAGCTTCTTCCCTGGCCTTTTCTTCCTCCCGTTTTATCTTCTGCTGCTCCCTTCGCCTGGCATTAATCTCGTCGCGATGCTTCTTTCGATACTCTCTCCTTCTGGCATTAATCTCGTCCTTGTGTTTCTCGTAATATTGTCTCTTCCGCTCCCGTACAACTTCAGGATGTTCCTGTCGTTCTTTTCTCTTCCATTCTCGGTCACGTTCTCTGCAGTGTTCAAGATGTTCCTGCCTGTACCTTCTGGCATATTCACGATGATATTCGCGAAAACGTTCTGGGTCTTCATGCCATTTCCTTCTCTGATAAGCATTTATCTCCTCGCGATGCTCCTGCGCGTATTTTCTTTTCTTTTCTCGAATCTCATCCTTATGTTCTTCTCTATATTTCTTACCATATTCTCGGATTTGTTCCCTATGCTTCTGATAGTATCGTTTATCCTTCGCGGCTTTCTTATCCTTGTTTTTCTGCCAATATTCACGTTCCCGTTTTCTCACAAGTTCAGGGTTCTTTCGCCTGAATTCACGTCTATACTTTCTTCTCTGTTCGGCAATATGTTCAATATAGTTAGAAAGATATACTGCCGTGGCCAGATTATATTCGTACCCCGCCTGACGATACTCGTAATCCCTCACAATTACAGGACTCTTGAGTACATACTTCCTGAATTCGTTTGTATATGCATTTCTTACGGAAGCAAAAAGATATGCGGTGAAGCTATTGATAATATCCGGGTTTTTTCTGCATTTTTCTAACACCTTCCACAGAGTTACAAAACCTATCGTTAGATAATCATCCGCACTCATCGTTGGAATTTTTAGGCTATACCCGTTATAGATAAACAGATATAATGGTTTGCACAATCTGTTTAATTCTTCAAGAACCATCTCGTCAGGCACCTCTGATTCAATATACTTTCTTGCAAGTATCTTTCTCTTTTCGCTAAGTTCTGCATTCTCTTTTTTGCCCACGGATACATCCTCCTTATTGATATATGTAACAGTATTCCTTTTATCATGTATAAACGCACACAAACCTTTCTTCAACTCTGCAAACCGGTTCTCTGCATTGTAGGCCAGTTTACTTCTATCGCATCATTGTCCATAACCCTTTTGGTCACATAAGATGGCCTTATAATTAGAATGGAGGTGCTCTATGGATTACCCGGAAAGAGATTTTTTGTTATACCATGCCTATATTGCCAGCGAGGCTCGCTTTTTTACAATGAAAGATATACAGGAAATGACTGGATGGAGCGAAAAAACAGTGAAAAAGCTGTTCAACGACCCCAAATTTCCATCTGCTGATTATGGCAGAAATCCAGTAGTTGAAGTACATGCATTAATTCATTATTTTGCCGAACGTCATGAAAAAAAACAGGATAGCTACTGGTTATAAACCATATTGTCGATGTATGGGATCCTCCCCAAAAGGATCCCAGTTATTCATCGCTCACAGATGTCTGTGCGCATGTTCTGCCTGATCTCATCCATCAGACCATTGGCCTTGAAGCTGTACATCTCGCCTGTTCCGCCTGCTATGATGCAGTGATCCAGAAGCGGTATGTCCAGGTATTTGCCTGCCGTGGCGAGCTTTTCTGTTACTGTTTTATCCTCTTCACTGGGCTCCGGACAGCCGCTCGGGTGCACATGGAAGCAGATGAATGATCCGGCATTTGACAGTATCGCTGATTTGAAAACTTCCCGTCCGTTGACCATGGAAGCGTTCAGTGTCCCGATACTGCAGATGTTCATGTTGATGATCTGCCCGTTGCTTTTCAGGTTCAGAACGCCGAATACTTCACGGTCATAGCTCGCAAATTCCTTTGCAATGACCTCCATCACATCCTGCGGCGTGCTGACGGGCGTTTCGCTGTACAGGGACGGCTCTCTGACCATCCTGATGTTCACAACGCGTATCTCATTCGGATTTCCCATCACTCTGCTCATTGGTCAGTACCACCTCCATCTGCAGCGAATAGACTGTGCCCTCCGGGATCTCATCGATCAGCTTTTTCAGCTCTTCCGGACTGTTAACCTCAATCGTTTCACACATCCTACACGCCCTCCTTTCCGGGCTTTTCATCGCTTCCGTCACAAAGATACGCGATCTCTCTGTGGGCTCTGATGGCGTCCTGCAGGTCCAGGATCCCGCTGATATCATCATCCAGTCCGTTGTCACGGGCGGCTCTCATATCGATCGCCAGGATCTTCTTATGCGTATCGAATCCCTTGTCGCAGAGTCTTGTCAGTGTCTTCAGTTTTGCTTTGTTGATTGCCATTTGAATCCTCCTTCTTCTTTATGTCATCGATTATTTCGATCAGACAGTATCCGCAGAACCTGGCCTCATGGTTCCTGTAGATACAGTTTTCCGGGCATAGTCTCATTGCTTTTGTCCTGCCTTTGCTCATGAGTAGGTGCCCGGTTCCATCATCTCGAAGCCGTAGTCCGTGAACGCGTACCAGTAGGTGTGGTCGAACTTGTCATCGTTGAATACACCCCTCACGATGATGCCTTCCTCGGCGAGCTTCTTCAGTGATCTGCGGGCCATATCCACCGACATGAACGGCAGCGCCACGGTGATCATTCTCTGTGAGATGCGTGTCCACACTCTTCCGTTGCGTTCTATGGATTCCAGATCCCTGTCCAGAAGCTCCCATAAATAAGTGGCGATCACGGACTCTCTCAGACCGTAATCTCTGGCGATATCCTTATTAAAATCGATTGTATTTACCATTTTCTTTTCCTCCATATGATGAAAGGGAGACGGTGATCCGCCTCCCGATTACACTATTATTCCACTATTTCTTCACTATTGTCATCATCGTCTGTCTTGGCAGCTTTTCTGCGCTTGAGCAGTACGTACATGACCTCTGCCGCAAGCAACATCAAAGCCACTGCCAGCACGATATGAACATTGTCCCCTGTCTTCGGGGAATGCTCGATCGGCGTTCCAGGCGTAACGACCTTGATCGTCTGGCCCTTGTCCTTCAGGTCCTTGTGCTCCGCAACGATGGTCTTTGGAGCCTTCTCTACATCGTCGCCCTTCTTGTAGCCGTCCAGTCTGTAGGCTGTTTCAAAGGCAACGAGTTCTTTCCCTGCAAGGCCTTTGGTGTTGACCTCGAAGGTGACCTTCACCTTGCCGTTCTTAAGCAGTGGCTTGAAAGGCTTGCTGGTCACAGTGATCGGTGTTCCGTTCTCGACGAGCGGATCTCCGGTGTCTTTGACCATCAGCTCGCCGGTGAAGACGTACCATTTGGACGTATCCAGGGCCTTGTAGGCGATGGTATCGACCAGGATCGTTTTCTCTCCCTCGACAACTGCCTTGTCACCGTTCTTCGCGGTCAGAGTCGTTCCGATCTCAGGCTTCTGCACAGGTGTCTGCGCGTAGTCTTCCTTAGGCTCCAGCGTTCCAGGTTCGTCCGGATTCTCCGGATTCGGATAGGTCACATTGGTGCAGGACGCCGTGTTCCAGTAGCCGTCATGATCATCGGTCTCGTTCTTCTGATAGACGATATTGGTGTCATTGCCCTTCTCGTCCAGTGAGTCG
>JBGUKV010000267.1:0-2083 GCA_045114655.1 Candidatus Allocopromorpha sp.
ACGAACGCTGGAGGCGTACCTTCTCTCGGAAGGCTTTGAGATTGTTTCTGTTTCCAGCCAGCGGGAAGCGCTAGCTGCGCTCGAAAATGAGAACGTCGACCTGTTGCTCCTGGACATTTCTCTTGCAGAGGGGAATGGTTTTGCCGTCTGTGAGGCTGCAAAGGGGCACGGGCTTCCCGTCATTTTCCTCACCGCATCCGGGGATGAAAACAGCGTAGTGCATGGGTTGGATATGGGTGCGGATGATTATATCGCGAAGCCGTTTCGCCCGCGTGAGCTGGTGAGCCGCATTCGCAGCGTCCTTCGCAGAAGCGGGAAAACCAAGCGCGTTGTCATGCTGGGCTCCGTCTCGGTCGACGCCGAGAAAGGAATCGTATCGAAAAACGGAACCGAGATCAATCTGTCTGCCCTGGAATTCCGGCTCCTTATGGCCTTCGTGAACCACCGCGGAAAGCTTCTGACGCGCAACGCATTGCTGGAAGAAATCTGGGATGCCGGAGGCGATTTTGTAAACGACAATACACTGACTGTATATATCAAGCGCCTGCGCGAGAAGATCGAGGATGACCCGCAGAAGCCGGAGATCATCAAAACCGTACGCGGATTGGGCTATCGGGTGGACTGATATGAAAATCATACGAAACCCGGAGTTGAAGCGGGAACTGCTGATCGACCTTTCCATCACGGTTGTTGCGGCGCTGATCGGTTTTCTGATTCGTCCGATTTGCGGAATGATTGCGCTGGCTGTAGGACTGCTGCTGAGCGGTGCGCACATCGCGTTTGCGGTTCAGCGCTATCATCAGATGGAGGCGCTTGCACAGCGACTCGACCGGATTCTGCACGGGCAGGACCGGGTGCTGATCGAAGACGCCGCAGAGGGTGAGCTGTCGATTCTGAACAGCGAGCTTCAAAAGATGACGACACGCCTGCAGGAGCAGGCCAATCAGCTCTCGGCGGATAAACAGCAGCTGACAGAGGCGATTCAGGACATTTTCCATCAGATCCGAACGCCGCTGACTTCCATGAATCTGCTGGTTTCCATGCTCGCAGAAGAAGACCTGCCCTATGACCGGCGACTTTCCATGACGCGCGAGCTCAGACGACAGCTGGAGCGTGTGCAGTGGCTGGTGGAAACGCTGCTGAAGCTCAGCAAGATCGACGCGGGAACGGCGCAGTTCCGGTCTGACCTCGTATCTGTCGCAGAGCTGATTGAGAAAGCCGCCCAGCCGCTGCGGATCCCCATGGAGCTGCGGGAGCAGTCTTTTACCGTTCACGCGGCGGACGAGAGCTTTACGGGTGACCTCAACTGGACGACAGAAGCGCTTGGAAACATTCTGAAAAACTGCATGGAGCATACACCCGTCGGCGGGACAATCACGGTAACTGCGGAAGAAACCGCGCTGTTTACGGAGATTGTCGTCGAGGACAACGGTCCGGGCATATCAAAAGCGGATCTTCCGTTTCTGTTCGATCGCTTTTTCAAGGGCGCGGGCTCGTTGGATGACAGCGTGGGCATCGGGCTGGCGCTCTCGCGAAGCATCATCGCCGCACAGAACGGTACCATCAAGGCAGAAAACGTGCCTACCGGCGGCGCGAGATTCACGATCCGATTTTATAAAAGCGTGATCTGAAACGAAAAAAGTGGCAATTCGGGAATAAGACTTTCTTAAGAATGAATGAAAGTCACCGGATTGTCACTTTCCTTTGATATGATAGCCTCATCAACCAAACGGAGGTTACATGATGGAAATATTGAAGATTGAAAATCTGACAAAGGTATACGGCTCCGGAGAGAATGAAGTCCGTGCTTTGGACGGCGTATCCTTCAGCGTAGAGAAGGGTGAGTTTCTGGCCATCATCGGGCCGTCCGGTTCCGGCAAATCCACGCTGCTTCATATTCTCGGCGGTGTGGATCGCCCAACTTCGGGAAAGGTCTGGCTGGATGGACAGGATGTGTATGCGCAGAACGAGGAGCAGCTTGCCATCTTCCGGAGGCGGCAGGTCGGATTGATCTATCAGTTTTACAATCTGATCCCCGTCCTGAACGTGGTGGAAAACATGACGCTTCCCGTCCTGCTCGATG
>JBGUKV010000268.1:0-24446 GCA_045114655.1 Candidatus Allocopromorpha sp.
CTACTTCTTTCCGGTCACAGCCTTTTCGTATTCAGTTGGCTTCGTGTCTGCGGCCTTTGCTTTTGCTTCAGCCACAAGCAGTATTATACCACCGATTTCAGAAACGTCAAATGTTTTCGGGGAATGATTCGATGAAGAGCAAGGTGTGTCCCTGGGGTATGCGGTCCTCATCGTTCTTTTCGCAGCCACTAGTGGATGGCTGAAACCCTTGATACTGCGTTGAGCCAGTGGTTAGGTCGCTTGACAATGGCTGTCATAACCACTGGTCGCCTCCTGGAACCCTTGATACTGTGTTAGGCCGGTGGCCGATGCTCGAAGATGTGGACCAATTGCAACTCAAGAAAGACTTCTGGTTCCTTATTTCGCCCTTCTTAGTCAAAAGTACAAATAATCTATGAAACATCAACGTTCCCGGCGCTTGGCTTTTGTACTTTGCCGAACCTGCCAGCGCAAAAGTACAAATGATCTACGAGGTTGCAACGGTTCTGGCGCTCACTATTTGTACTATGACAAACTCTGACTTGTTGCACTGGACAAATGCCAGTGTGCACCCCTATAACTCCGACAGCGGAAACACCCCTGCAACTCCGAATCTGCAGACATCCGGCACTAACTCATGCTATAATGATGCAAAAGCAACGAAAGGAGAATGACTATGCACAGCGATATGAACACGAAAGACAAGTGGGGTGCCTTCAAGGAGGTCGAGGAAGAGATCATCACGACGGTGGGAGGGAACATCCCCGCGCAAAAGCCGCTTCTGAAGCTGGTGAGCGGGGGTCCGAAGCTCTGGTCCGTCACGGATGATGCGACGGCAGGGATGAACGAATCGAACTTCTACCTGTGCCTCACGGAAGAGAATCTGCATTTCTGTATCCTAAATTCCTACAATCCGGAACTAGTGCGGAAGCGTGTCACGATCCCGCGCAGTGAGGCGGAGCTGGAAGTAGTCAGTGAAGGGGCTTTCCATAATAAGATTCGGCTGAAGACAGAGAACGAGGAAGTGATGCTTATCATTCCGAAGACGAGGGGAATCACGCGGCTGAAGGATCAGGCGGAGTGCGCCGGGATATTCATGGACGCGATACGGGCAAAAGGTTGAAATGATTTCATTGCTCTAAAGCGCGCATAGTGATAGGATAAAGCAAAGGCAGGAATGCCGGAACGTGTTAAAATCAATGAATACAAGGGAGGAAACAGAATGCTGAAGTATGCTTTTCTGATCAATGTTCCGGGACAGACACCGGAAGGGTACTGCGGAGTTTACGAAAACAGTGAGAGCTACAATGTGATCGCCGGAACAGACAACATGGAGATGGCGAAGGAATATGTCGGAAAGCTCGCTGCGGACGGGTTCACGCTGCTGAACCTGTGCGGGGATTTCGATGATGAGGTCACGGCTGCGATGTGCGAAATCGCTGGGCCGGACGTGAAGATCAGGCACGCGGACTATCTGCCGGAGCAGCTGGCAGCAGTCGAAGCGCTGCCGGAATTCACCAAGTACGGGATCGTGATCGTCATGCGCGGCGTCGAAGAACCGACGGAAGTCGTCATCGACAAACCGGAACTGTATACGAAGGCGATCTTCGTCAAGGATCAGGAGCAGGCAAACGCGGCAGCAAAGCAGCTAGCGGATGAAGGCGTGCATGATGTTGAACTGTGCAGCTGGTTCGACAAGGCGAAGACTGAAATGGTCATCGAAGCGGTCGGAGGAGCTTGCCCGGTTGGGACCTGCGGGGAACTGTAGAATCTGTAATAGTTGCAAAAGCCGCAAGGTCAGCAGGATCCGCAAAACCTGCAGGACCTGAAAATCGGAGTGCCTACTGCGCGCAGACCCGGAAGGTCATGTCCGGAAGACTGTCATCGACTGTGAAACGGATGGACAGGTCCGGATATGCAGATTCGAAGTACCTGCGGTTGCAGGCGCGGTTGCCGATCATATTAGAAAAGGAAACGCCGTTGCTGGAAACAGTGATACGGCGTTTTTTCGTTGCGGCAGGGCGGTCGCCGGGAACGTGCAGATCGTCAGCCGCGCGGGAGTTGCAGCCCGATCTGTCGCCGGGAACGCAGTGTTCCGGATCGCACGAATCCTCCTGCAGCGACCGCAGCTGCGCTTCGATATCCTCCCGCGCGATTTCGCCTTCGACGAGCTGGCGGAAGGCAGGATGATAGGTGTGCCCCCAGGTCTTGTCTGAATCCTGTCCGGAGCCGCTGATCAAATCAGTGGATTTGAGACCGACGCGGATGATATTGATACCAGCACCGGCGAGGATCCGGTACATTTCCTTGGTGATGGAGACAGCTTCCTCAGTCGACAGCGGATGGTAGAGACCTGCCTGGGCCATGTCATAGAGTGCGGTATCCTGCAAGACGATGGTCGGATAGAGGCGTGCGATGGACGGACGCATCCGTACAGTTTCTCGGGCTGAGTACAGACATTTCTCCAGGGAATCTCCGGGCAGTCCGATCATGAGCTGGATGCCCAGCTCGAAACCGTAGGAGTGGATCAGAGAACAGGCTTCATATACAGCGGCAGCCGTGTGACCGCGTCCTGCGGCGGCCAGGACAACGTCATCAAAGCTCTGGACGCCCAGTTCGATGGTATCCGCACCGTAGGAACGAAGATTGTCCAGAATGGCAGTATCGATATAGTCAGGCCGCGTGGACATGTGGATCTTGTCGATGAGGCCTTTGCGTTTGTATTCTGCTGCGACAGCGAGGAACGCGGACTGTTCGTCTATGGGAAGACCGGTGAAACTGCCGCCGAAAAAGGCGACTTCAATGGTCTCGAGGCCTCGGCCGGTCAGAGTAGGAAGATACGTCTCAATGATACTGCGGACATGGTCAGGGGTCACGTCCGGCTGGCGGGCGGTGATGGCTTTCTGATTGCAGAAGACGCAGTCATTGGGACAGCCGCGGTGGGGTATGAAGATGGGGATGATCGCGTGTTTTTTCATAATATCACTCAATATCGCTCCGTAGACTCTACTCCACAGCCAGGATGCTGCCGATATCCTCCAGGGCGTAGTCCTCGAACCACACAGGAAGGATGTTGCGGCTTCTGATGAATTCTGTGATCGCTGCAAAATCCGGATGGACAGTAAGGTCGCCATTGAAGACAATCGCGCGCTGATCGATCATTTCATCAACATTGACATAGATGCTCCCGGCAGTACCGCCGATGAAACCGTGCTTGAAACCGTTCAGTTTGATGCTGCCTTCCCGGATCCGGAGCACGCTGGCACCCTGAGCTTCCAAGGGCCTTGCAATGGATTCGTCGGATACAATAAAAGAATTATCGTCAACCGGCAGGCACATGCACCTCGTGTAACCCTGGCGCACGCCGAGGACCTTGATATCACGGTGATCGCCTTCTCCCGGCAGCCTGCGCAAAGTCCGGTGCCACATCACGATGGCGTCGCGCAGTTCCGGATCAGTATGATCCGCCAGATGCACCACATAGTTTCGGGTACAGACGGCATTGTAGATGATATCCTGCGGGTATTCGGGCGCAAGCTTTTCGGGGTCGCCGAAAAAGATGCCCGCTTCACTCCAAAGCCCCAGCTGGCACATATATAGATCCGGATGCGTCGCGATCCGGGGATCCACATGAGTTTGCCGCGTCGGGTGCAGATGCCCGTCTTCACCGCGGGCAAGCCCCAGGGCCTCATTGATATCCGAGGTGTGTTCGTTGATGACCCCGAATTCCGTGACGGTATTGATTTCGTAGCCTTGCTCCATCAGGAAAGTGACCATGGAGCGCCCGGCAAGGCGGGATACGTATACTTTCTTCATGCATATATTATAGAATCATCGGGCGGCCTTTGCAAATATGTGCTATACTGTTTACATGGTCAATATAGGCAACAGCTGGGACGAAGTCCTGGCAGGAGAATTCGAAAAAGAATATTATCTGGAACTCCGGGAGTTTCTGAAGTCCGAGTACAGCACCCACCAAGTGTATCCGCCCATGGAACACATTTTCCGGGCGCTGAAGGAAACCCCTTACGACAAGGTCAAAGCGGTGATTCTCGGGCAGGATCCCTATCACGAGCCGGGGCAGGCCCAGGGCTTGTGTTTTTCTGTGCCCGAAGGGGTGAAACAGCCGCCGTCCCTTGTGAATATCTTCAAGGAGATGCAGGCGGATCTGGGCGTCAGACCGCCGTCTCACGGGAACCTGCTGACATGGGCTCACCAGGGCGTGCTGCTGCTCAACGCAGTGCTCACAGTGCGCGAGCATGAAGCCAATTCCCATAAGAACAAAGGCTGGGAGCAGTTCACGGACCGGGTCATCAGCTTGCTCAACGACAGGGAAGACCCCGTCGTGTTCATTCTCTGGGGCGCCAACGCGAAAGCAAAGGCATCCCTGATCACGAATGAGCGGCACTGCATCATCACAGGGGCGCATCCGAGCCCGCTGTCCGCCCACAATGGATTTTGGGGCGGAAAGTACTTTTCCAGGGCCAACGAGTTTCTGGAAGAGCAGGGGTACGAGCCGATCAACTGGAGGATACCCGGGTAATGAAACTGCTTGTGCTTTACTGGAGTTTTTTGATCATCGGGTATATCATTGCATGGAGATCGGCGAAAAAGGGAAAGACCTTCGCCGGGCTTGCCAAGGCCATGATGGTGACCGTGTACGGACTTTGTCTGATCATGGGCCTCAGGATGGGAGCCAATGAGCAGGTCATCGAAAATCTGGGACCAATCGGTCTCATGTCCCTTGTGATCACCGTCTGCTGCATCGGCGGCAGCCTCGGCGCGATCTTCCTGACCCGGAAGATCTTCGGCATGGACCGGAAAGGCCGTTTCATTGCCGATCTGGCTGCGGCAGAAGCAAAGGCTGGAGGCGGAACCTTGGCAGGTGGAACGGATTCAGAAGGATCGGGACAGAAAGACCAGGACGAAGAGCAGGGCAGCATGGATCTGAAGAGCACGTTCATGATCCTGGGGATCGTTGCCGCAGGCATGCTCATCGGAGCCTTCTTCATATTGCGGCAAACGCAGAAGGTCCTGCAGCTGTTCGACGTGGCATCCAACGACGCCCTGATCGTGCTGCTTTGCATCCTCATGTTCTTTGTGGGACTGGATCTCGGCGGATCAGAGGAAGTGATCCGCAGCATCCGGCGGGCAGGATTCCGCGTGCTGGTGTTCCCGTTCGCAACGATGATCGGGACTATGGTCGTCGGCGTCGCAGCATGTCTGCTTATGGGACTCACATTGAAAGAGGGTTCCGCCATCTGCGTCGGATTCGGCTGGTACTCCTATGCTCCGATCGTGATCGCCAGCGCCGGGCAGCAGTATATGATTGCCAGCGCCATATCGTTCATGCACAACGTCATCCGGGAAGTGACAGGCATCATCTTCATCCCGCTGGTGGCAAAGAAGATCGGCTATCTGGAATCCACCGGGGTGCCGGGCATCGCGGCCATGGACGTGTGCCTTCCCATCGTGGAACGGTCGTGCGGACCCAACCTCGTCGTGTATGCTTTTGCAACAGGAGTTATCATGTGTATCGTGACATCCCTGGGCGTACCGCTCATTATGGGAGTTTGAATTAGTGTAGAAAGGAACACACCATGCGTAAGTTCTCTATGTTTTTCGTTATCCTCACTTTGGTTCTGTTTTTCACTGCCTGTGGAGCCGGTAACGATTCTAATGATCAGGACGCCTCCGGTTCCAATGTACCAACACAAGAGGTCCTGGGGGTGGAATGTATTGAGACAGACGGCCTTTTGACGCCGGCTGGACTTGGGGAAAGTCAGCTGACTGATGAAGAACTCAAAACACTGTATGATACCGGTGACCCGGATAAAATATGCGACGCCATCAGTACAGTTCCGGATGCCATCCGTTACTTTCGGGTCAACGGCTATTGGACGAAGGGTGATTTAGAGTCTGATGCGCCGGAAGATGCCATGCTCAAAATGGATGCCCAGCCACTTGCCGTATGCAAGGCAGCAGACCAGATTCTTGCGGGAGATTATGATGAGACAGGTTATCTGGAATGCAAAAGTACAGATGACTTCTGGGGTTTGTGCTACGTGAAGCAGGCCGGCCTCTTCTATGCTGTCAACGTGGCTGACGCAGCGAATCAGGAAGCGTCCACATGGATGGGTTTTGCAGAAAGCGGCAATTATGTCGCGGATGATTTGGAAACCCTCAAGGAAAACATCAAAAGCGATTATCCGATTGGCGGCACGATGGAATCTGTCACCGCCACCGCGTATCCGCCTCCGACGATTGATAAGCCGGTGTATTCCAGTGAGGAGATAAAGAAACTTGTGAAAGCCAATTTGTCTTTGGACGATGCCGCCGGAAAAATTTCGACCGTCAGCGATGCAATCAATTATTTGACTGCACGAGAATATACTGTGGGTAAGTTCAGCTACAACCCCGGTATGCAATATAAAGGTATTGAATGGTCCTGGGGACTGTCCGCAGATTTCACATATGACCACAATGCAGGCACCTGCGCCGGAACTTCCAATTTGTTCAATCGCTTGCTGAAGGACGATTTTGATGACCAAGGCTATGTGAAGACAGGAACGAATGAAGGAGGTCACGTTTTTAACTGGTTCATGAAGGATGGAATCTATTACTTCTGTGATTTTGCGGATACTGCATTCACTGAGGACCCGTATGCTTACCTGCAGTATAAAACGAAGAACACGCTGGAATTCGGAGAATACTATCTGACCAAGGATCCGGAATACAACGATAAGAAGGCGGAATTCTATTTGATGAATCTGTACATGTTTTCCCGAAATGGTGAGAATATGCTTCCTGGTGGTTTCGATCCAAATGGTGACCAGATTAAGCCCAATGGGGAAATCTTCACTGACAAATACCCGGATACGATCGAAAACCTGCAGATTCTCTTTATCCGTGACGGATACACAATGGAACCGGCAAAGGCCCCAACGGAATCAGAGATGCCCCAGGAGACACATATACCAGATGATAACGGTAATTATTATGATTGATACATCAAAGAGTGAAGGAGAGACTTGAATGCCAGAGAAACAGAACATCATCAATATTGCAGTGATCGCCCACGTCGACGCGGGCAAATCCACCCTGGTGGACGCATTCCTCAATCAGAGCGGAGTGTTCCGGGAAAACCAGCAGGTGGTGGACTGCGTCATGGACAGCGACGACATAGAACGGGAGCGGGGCATCACCATCTACTCGAAGAACTGCTCCGTCATGTACGGGAACACGAAGATCAACATCGTCGACACACCGGGACACGCGGATTTCAGCTCGGAGGTCGAGCGCATCATGCGCACCGTGGATACGGTGATTTTGCTCGTGGATTCCAGCGAAGGACCCATGCCGCAGACGCGGTTCGTGCTCAAGAAATCTCTGGAACAGGGCATCGTACCGATCCTGCTGATCAACAAGATCGACAAGAAGGATGCCCGGATCGATGAAGTCGTCGACGAGGTCTATGAACTCTTCATGGATCTGGAGGCAAGCGATGCGCAGCTGGACTTCCCGATCCTCTACGGCATTGCCCGTCAGGGCATCGTTGTGCGGGACCCTTCCGAAGTCGAGGGGCTTTCCGTGGAAATGGCCGGCGGATATACCGACAATGAAGGCAAGCCCATGAAACTGAAGAAGTCTGCCAAAGGCATGAACGGACTGGATATCAAGCCTTTGTTCGAGACGATTGTAGAGCATTGTGATCCTTATCCGGAAGAGCTTGCGGAGGAACCGCTGCAACTGCAGATCTCGGCGCTGGCCTATGACGATTACATCGGAAGGCTTGGCATCGGACGCGTGACCAAGGGCGTAGTCCGCGAGGCGTCGACTGTCTCTGTATGCAGAGAAGGCGGCGCAGTAGAACAGCGCAAAATCAATCAGGTCTTCGTCTACAGAGGACTGAAGAGAGTCCCGGTAGAAGAGGCCGTAGCAGGCGATATCGTGGTGCTGTCAGGCATTCCGGACATCTCCATCGGGGAAACCATCTGCGAGGAAGGCAAGGAAGACCCGATGCCGATGATTTCCATCGAAGAGCCGACTTTGTCTATGTACTTCATGGTCAATAAGTCGCCGTTCGCAGGCAAAGCAGGAAAATATGTTACCTCCCGCCATATCCGGGAGCGTCTGAATAAAGAACTGGAAGTCAATGTGGGTCTGAAGGTCGAGGAGACGGATTCCACGGACAGCTTCAAGGTCAGCGGCAGAGGCGAGCTGCATCTGTCAATCCTGATCGAGAACATGCGGAGGGAAGGATACGAACTGGCCGTGTCGAAGCCTGAAGTCATCATGCGCAAGGATGAGCGCGGACGGACTCTGGAGCCTTTTGAAGAGGTTGTGCTGAGCGTGCCGGATATCTACTCCGGTTCTGTGATCAGCAAGCTCAACGTGCGCAAAGGCCTCATGCAGCAGATGAAGAGCGAGAACGGATATACGAGGCTGGAATACCTGGTGCCGACCAGGGGACTGCTCGGATACCGGAGCGAGTTCATCAACGACACCCACGGCGAGGGGACCATGGTCCGGCGGTTTGACCGTTTCGATGAGTTCACCGGCGAGATCCCCCAGAGGATCAACGGAGTCGCCATCGCCCAGGAAGCCGGCGTCACAACGCCTTACGCGATTTTCAATATCCAGGAACGGGTGCAGATGTTCGTAGGACCGCAGGTGAAGGTCTACGAGGGAATGATCGTCGGTATGAACGCCCGCTCAGACGACATGGTGGTAAACCCCTGCAAAGAAAAGAAACAGACCAACATGCGCGCGGCGGGCAGTGACGATAATGTGCGCCTCACGCCACCGAGAGTCTTCACTCTGGAAGAAGCGCTGGAATTCATCGATGACGATGAACTGGTGGAGATCGTGCCGGGGGACATCCGCCTCAGGAAGAAGATCCTAAGCGAGCTGGACCGGCGCAGGAACGCACGCAGAGAGCGATATGAGTAGGACACTGCACAGGATTTGAGTAAGGAAGGAAATCACCATGGGCATATTTGAACCAATCGCCAGTCTGGGACCCGGATGGGTGTTTGTCATCAATCTGGCATGCGTTGTTTTCGGGGGCTTTATTGTTACAGCCATAATCGTTAAGGCGCTGCGCAAAGTCCTCCGCAAAAGCGAGAAGATCGACAATGCAATCATAACGTTCGTTGTCAACGCGGTCAAAGTCATCTGCATCGTGATCATCGTCACAATCATCCTGCAGCTGTTCGGGGTCAGCATGACGACCATTGTAGCAGTGCTGGGAGCAGCGGGAGCAGCCGTTGCTCTGGCGCTGAGGGATTCCCTGGCAAATGTCGCAGGCGGGATCATGATCATCATTACCCATCCATTCGGAGCGGGCGATCTGATCAGCGTGGGCGAAACGAGAGGATACGTGGAATCCATCGATCTGTTCCTCACCAAGCTGCGGACCTTTGACCGAAGGACGGTGACCATCCCGAACGGCATCATCAACACCTCCGTCGTGTTCAACGAAAGCAACCGGGAGATCCGCAGAGTGGACCGTTACTACAGCATTGCGTATGAAGCAGATATTCCAAAGGCCATCGAAGTACTGAAGAAGGTCTGCGAGGATTCCGAATACGTCGTATCCGATCCGGCGCCGATCATCGGGCCGAGCAAATATGAGGAAAGCGGCGTTACCATCGACTGCCTGGCCTACTGCAAGGTGGAAGACTACTGGAATGCCGGTTATGATCTGGGCAAAAGAGTCAAGGATGCTTTTGCAGAAGCAGGAATCGAGATCCCGTATCCGCATATGGATGTTACAGTGTGCGGTGGCGAGCAGGAAGAGGAAACTGCCGAAGGCAGAATTCAATAACTTTAGTATAGTAAAATAAGTCAATATGTGGTAAAATTACTATGTATATTTTTTGATATACATAGTTTTTTTTGAAAGAGGTATTACATTATGGCAGAACAGAAAAAATTCAAGCGAGTACTGGTCGCAAACCGCGGTGAGATCGCCATCAGGATATTCAGAGCCTGCAAGGAACTGGATATCCGGAGCATCGCGATCTATTCAGAGGAAGATAAGGAAACTCTGTTCCGTACTAAGTCCGACCGGTCCTACCAGATTGGCCAGGGAAAAGCGCCCGTAGACGCCTATCTGGGAATAGATGAAATCATTGAACTGGCAAAGACAAAGGGTATTGACGCCATCCATCCGGGATACGGATTCCTGGCTGAGAATTCTGATTTTGCCAGAGCCTGCGAGGCGAACGGCATCGTATTCATCGGTCCGTCCGGAGACATGATGGACCAGCTGGGTGACAAGGTCCAGTCAAAGATCGTCGCCCAGTCTGTCGGTGTACCTACAATCCCGGGCATTGCGGAGAAGATCCCCAATGTGCAGACTGCAATGGAGTTCGCGGAGGATTGCGGTTATCCTGTCATGCTCAAGGCGGCAGCAGGCGGCGGCGGCCGCGGCATGCGTATCGTGCGCAGCGCGGAGGAACTTCCGCCCCAGTTTGAGAGCGCCAGATCAGAAGCAGTGAAAGCATTTGGATCAGAGGACATCTTCATTGAGAAGTACATCGAACGGCCGAAGCACATTGAGGTGCAGATCCTTGGCGACAACTACGGCAACATCGTGCACCTCGGTGAACGTGACTGCTCGATCCAGAGACGTCATCAGAAGGTCATCGAATTCACGCCGGCTCTGAGTATCTCTGACGAACTGCGTAAGAAACTCTGTGCGGATGCCATCAAGATCGCAAAGGCCGTCAACTATAAGAGCGCGGGAACAGTGGAATTCCTCATCGACAAAGATGGAAGCCACTATTTCATAGAGATGAACCCGAGGATCCAGGTAGAGCACACTGTCACTGAGATGACAACGGGCATCGATATCGTGCAGGCACAGATTCTCATCGCGGAAGGATATCCACTTGATTCGAAGGAGGTCAACATCCGGCAGAATGAGATCAAGCCGACCGGATACGCGATCCAGTGCCGTGTGACGACAGAGGATCCGGAAAACGGATTCGCGCCGGATACGGGACAGATCACCCGGTACATTTCACCTGGCGGTTACGGTATCCGACTCGACGCCGGCAACGCGCAGGCGGGCGCCGTGATTTCGCCGTACTATGACAGCCTGCTGGTCAAGGTCACTTCCTGGTCAAGAACCTGGGACGATGCGGCCAACAAAGCCAGAAGAGCGCTTCGGGAACTGAAAGTCCAGGGCGTCAAAACAAACCGGAACTTCCTCATGAACGTGCTGAACCACCCGATTTTCCGGGCCGGAGCGTGCGATACAGGATTCATCGCTGACAATCCGCAGCTCCTGCACAGCAAACCGCGTGCGGAGTCTGAGACGAAGGTTCTTCGCTTTCTGGGTGAAAAATATGTCAACGGAAACAAAGGTATCAAGCCGAACTTCGATAAGCCGGTCATTCCGGAAATCAAGGCAGGAGACGTTGCGGTACTTCGGGGAACGAAGCAGCTGCTGGACGAAAAGGGTCCGGAAGGCGTCGTGGAATGGGTCAAGGCACAGAACAAGCTTCTGCTGACTGACACATCCATGCGTGACGCGCAGCAGTCCCTGATGGCGACCCGCGTGCGTACAGTCGACATGGAGAAAATCGCGCCTGCCGTCGCCAAATACGGTAAAGATCTGTTCTCCATTGAGATGTGGGGCGGCGCGACATTTGATACAGCTTACCGGTTCCTGAAGGAGTCTCCGTGGGAGAGACTGTCGACGCTGCGTGAGCTGATTCCGAACATCATGTTCCAGATGCTCATCCGCGGAGCCAACGCGGTCGGATACAAAAACTATCCGGACAACGTCATCCGGCGTTTCGTCAAGGAGAGCGCACGTTCCGGCATCGATGTGTTCAGGATCTTTGACTCCCTGAACTGGATCCAGGGCATGGAAGTGGCGCTAGATGAAACACTCAATCAGGGAAAGGTCGCAGAAGCATGCATCTGCTACACAGGCGATATTCTGGATAAATCCAGAACGAAATACAATCTTGATTACTATGTGAAGATGGCGAAGGAACTGGAGCGCCGCGGCACGCACATCCTCGGCATTAAGGACATGTCAGGACTTTTGAAGCCGATGGCTGCCAAAGTCCTGATCGAGGCGCTGAAGAACGAAATCAGTATTCCGATCCATCTGCACACGCACGATACGTCCGGAAACGGCGTCGCCAGCCTGATGATGGCGGCAAACGCCGGATGCGATATCGTAGACGCTGCGTTCAACAGCATGTCGGGACTGACCTCACAGCCGGCCCTGAACTCCATCGCAGCCGCTCTGGAAGGCGCCCAGAGAGATACGGGACTGGATCTGGACGGCATTCAGGAGATATCCGATTACTGGGCAGCAGTACGTCCTGTATACAAGCAGTTCGAGTCTGATATGATGACGGGCTCCGCTGAAATCTATAAGTATGAGATGCCGGGAGGCCAGTACTCGAACCTGAAATCCCAGGTGGAATCCTTCGGACTTGGACACAAGTTCAAGGAAGTCAAGGAGATGTACAAGACGGTCAATGAGATGCTGGGCGATATCGTCAAGGTAACGCCTTCCTCAAAGGCAGTCGGCGACATGGCGATCTTCATGGTGCAGAACGACCTGACGCCTGAAAACATTTATGAGAAAGCGGCCAATATGGACTTCCCTGACTCGATCGTATCCTTCTTCGAGGGTATGATGGGGCAGCCGGAAGGCGGATTCCCGGAAAAACTGCAGAAGCTCGTACTCCACGGAAGAGAGCCGATTACATGCAGACCGGGCGAACTCCTGCCGGATGAGGACTTCGACGCTATCAAGAAATACCTTGACGAGACATATGACATCGACGCGGACGAGCAGCAATGCCTGGCTTACGCCCTCTATCCGAAAGTATACGACGACTTCCGCAAGAGCATGCGGGATGAAGGATACTTCCGGTTCATGGGTTCGGATATCTTCTTCCACGGACTGGCTGAAGACGAGACCTGCGAGGTCAAGGTCCGTGAGGGAAGAGAACTTGTCATCAGGCTGGTCGATATTCGCGAGCCGGACGCCGAAGGCTTCCGTAACGTTATCTTCGAAGTCAACGGCAACAGAAGCTTCGTCAAGATCAAAGACAAGGCGGCGGCAGATTACGCGTCCGCCAGCACCCATGTGGTCTTCGCCGATCCGGAGGATCCGATGGAAGTCGGCGCCAATATTCCGGGAAGCATCGTGAAACTGCTTGTCTCCGAAGGAGAAACTGTCGAAGAGAAGCAGCCGATCGCGGTCATCGAAGCGATGAAGATGGAAACAAACATCCTCGCGACCACCGGCGGCGTCATCGACAAGATCTTCGTCAGCCAGGGTCAGCAGGTCGAAGCCGGCGAACTGATCGCCAGGTTGAAAGAAGCAGAAGAAGAGGAATAAGGAGGCAAATTCCCCATGGATGGAGGAATCATAGGCAAAATCATATATTTCTGGGCGTTCATGATCGGCGTCATCATCTTCGGTAAACTCTTCGGGTTTATGAACGATACGAAGACGACGATCATCATCCTGGTCGCAGCGGCTCTCGTTTACATCGTATGGACGGTAGGTCGTTCATTGGCTGCCCGGCGCCGTGAGGAGCAGGAGTGGGCGGCCCAGCAGGCGCGGGCTGCGAAGAAGGGCGGGAAGAAACGCCGGTAAATACTGAAGGACGACAAGATCGGAGGACGGCGTGCGTGCTTAGTCCTCGTCGCCGACAACTGCATAAACTTGTTCATATGAAACAGAACGTCAGGCAAACTCGCAGCTAAAGCTGCTCAAACATGCCTGACGTTTTACTGTTTCAATTATTCACTTCGTTTGCAGTTGTACCGGCTCCTGCGGAATCGTCCGCACGCCGTCCTCCAGCCTCGTCGTCCGATGTTTCCGGCGTCTTTCGCTTCCGCCGGTGTCGCTCCTGCGAAATCGACCGCACAGTGTCCTCTAATATCATCGTTCGCTGTTTCCGCCGAATGTGTCAAAAGAACCGTCCCTTTGACACATTTTTAATTGTGGACGATGACGATGGTTCCGACGCTGACCAAGTCGTAGAGTTCACCGGCTTTGGATGGCGGCAGGTTCACGCAGCCGTGGCTGCCGCTGTACTTGTAGATGTCTCCGCCGAAGTTGGATCTCCAGGTGGCGTCGTGGAGTCCGTATCCGTTACCGAGGAAACACATCCAGTAGCTTACAAAGCTTTCGTAGTGGGTTTTGCTCTTCTTCGGGCCGCCGCCGACAAGCTTGATGTTCCGTGCCTTGTTGTTGATGGCGAAGATGCCGGTTGGTGTGCTGTGTCCCGCAGCTACGCAGCCGGATACGCAGTCGGTTTCAAATTTCTTCTTGCCTTTTTCGAAGTAGACGACATGCTGTTTCGACAGGTCTACATCGATATAGGTGTTTCCAAGATCGAGGGTCTTGGAGTATTCGCCATTTCCGGTCTGGGAGAATACAGGCGGGCGACTGACATCTTTGTGGGATTCGATGTCCTTTTCGAGCTGCTTCGCTTCGCCGTCTTCGTCGATGATCCATCCGTAGTTTCCGCCGTTGACGGTAAAGGTTTTTCCTGTCAGGGAAGTGAATTTATGCTCGCCGCCTATGATATCATATTCTTTCTTCAGATCTTCAACAAAATCCTCGACCTTGTCCTTATTGGCGTCGCCGGACAGGTCGTCTTTCATGAGACCGTAGAGTTCTTTCACCGAGAGGGTGAAGGTGTCCTTGCCTAGCTCATAGGTAATTTTCTGGTTCAGGTAAGCCTGACAGAATTTCTGGAACTTGAGAAGCTGAGGATCATCGCTTTTGACCTCAGGCATGGATCTGTAGGCATTTTCATCGAATTCGAATCTCGACATGTTCATGGAAATCGCATGGAGAATGTCCGCAAGGTACGCGTCTCCGTCGGTTTTGTTTCCGTATACTTCGGGAATGATCGGGAAGGTTGGATCGTCCATATCGACATAGGCGTCCTGTGTTTCGATGATCGTGCCGTGGTCAAGGAATTTGGAATTCTTTACACGGTCCGCAAAGTCATCGCCGCACTTGTCGACTTTCATAGCGATCTGCACGTTGATTGGAATGTGCAGGTAGCGTTCGAGAGCCATTTCGATCGTATGATCTTTTTTAAGATTCTTCAGCTGGTCTTCGATATCATATGTGCAGTCGAAATCCGTGTAATCTGCCAGCGTCTCGCCGAGTTTGCCCACGACCTGCAGATGTTTCGCATTCTGCCTCTCGGTAAGAACTTTGGCCGCGTCATCATAACTTAGACCGGAAACATCTATTCCGTTGATCGAAATATTGTCAGGAAGCTTGTCGGCAGTGCTGTCTTCAGAATGTGTGTATGCCGCTGTGGCAACGCCGGCTGCCGCAACAAAGAATACCAGAGCAACAGCAATAATAATCAATACTCTTTTCATAATCATCTATCTCAAAAATCTTTCTATACGTTATTTGTCCCTAAAGCGTTCGGTGATATATCTGATGATGCAACAACAGGTTGCATGCTGATTTGCAATAAATACAGTATATTTCAATCCGAAGGAAAAATAAAGTGAAAATGTGGTATAATTTCCCCATGGCTTTTACTCATTTACATGTACACACTGAATACAGCCTGCTCGACGGTGCATCCAGGATCAATACGCTGGTCGCCCGGGCGAAGGAACTCGGCATGGACTCCCTGGCCATTACGGACCACGGGGTCATGTTTGGCGTGATCGATTTTTACCGTGCCTGCAAGGCGGAAGGAATCAAGCCGATCATCGGCTGCGAGGTCTACACCGCAGCCAGGACCAGGTTCGACAAGGATCCCGAAAAGGACAAGGTCATGAACCATCTGATCCTGCTCGCCGAGAACAACGCCGGATACAAAAATCTCATGAAAATCGTTTCGGAAGGCTTCCGGAACGGATTCTACTATAAACCGAGGGTCGACAAGGAGGTTTTGCGTCAGTACAGCGAAGGCATTATCGCAACATCCGCATGTCTTGCAGGAGCAGTACAGCGGAATCTGCTCAACGGAGACTACGCCAGCGCCAAACAGGAGGCGCTGGAGATGCTGGAGATCTTCGGCGAGGGCAATTACTTCCTGGAATTGCAGGACCAGGGGCTCGAAGAGGAAGCGAGAATTTTGCCTGATATGAAACGGCTCCACGAGGAGACAGGCATTCCGTTCATCGCGACCAACGACGTCCATTATGTGAACCGGGAGGACGCGCAGGCGCAGGACGTGCTCATGTGCATCCAGACGGCTACGACAATAGATGAAGAAAACAGAATGCGTTTCGCCAACGACCAGTTCTATCTGAAGTCTGAGGACGAAATGCGCAAGATTTTTTCCAATACACCGGAGGCCATCGACAACACGGAGAAGATCGCAGACCGCTGCAACGTGGAATTCACATTTGGCGAGCTGCATCTGCCGGAATTCACGGCGCCGGACGGGTTGGATAATAAAACGTACCTGCGGATGCTCTGCCAGAAGGGACTGGAGGAACGGTATCCCCAGGACTGGCAGACTCATCAGGAGCGGTTGGACTATGAGCTGGAGACCATCGAGAACATGGGGTACGTGGAGTACTTCCTGATCGTTTGGGATTTCATCAATTACGCAAAGAGCAAAGGCATCGTAGTCGGTCCGGGAAGAGGCTCGGCGGCTGGTTCCATCGTAGCTTATACGCTGCGGATCACGGATGTAGATCCGCTCAAGTATGGGCTGATTTTCGAGCGGTTCCTGAATCCGGAGCGCGTCAGCATGCCGGATATCGACATCGACTTCTGCTACGAACGGCGGGGAGAGGTCATCGACTACGTCACAGAGAAATACGGCAAAGACAACGTATCCCAGATCATCACCTTCGGAACGATGAAGGCCAAGCAGGCAGTCCGGGACGTCGGCCGCGTGCTCAATGTCAGCTATCAGGATACGGACGCCATTGCAAAAGCAATCCCGTTCGCGCTGAAGATGACAATTGATAAAGCGCTGCAGACCAGCCCGGATTTCAAGAAGATGTACGACGAGGATGAGACGACTCATCAGGTCGTGGATATGGCAAGGGCTATCGAAGGCATGCCGCGTCACGCATCCACCCACGCCGCAGGCGTGGTGATCTCCAGATTGCCGCTGGACGAATATGTGCCGCTGTACCGGACAGACAAAGGTCTTTCGACCCAGTTCAACATGACCACCATCGAGGAACTGGGACTTCTGAAAATGGACTTTCTGGGGCTGCGGAATCTGACCATCATCCGGGACGCCCTGGAGATGATCAAAGAAAACCACGGCGTTGAGATCGATTTCGCGTCTATGGAATACGATGATCCGGCAGTGTATGAGACCATTGCGAAAGGCAACACCCAGGGCATCTTCCAGTTGGAAAGCGGCGGGATGACTTCCTTTATGAAAAATCTGAAGCCGGACTGCTTCGAGGATATCGTGGCGGGCATCGCCCTGTACCGGCCGGGCCCGATGGCTTCGATCCCAACGTATATTGACAACAAGAAGAATCCGGGGCATGTGCAGTATGTGCATGAATCCCTGCAGCCGATCCTCGGTGTCACCTACGGATGCATGGTCTACCAGGAGCAGGTCATGCAGATCGTACGGGACCTGGGCGGCTATTCCTACGGACGATCCGATCTGGTGCGGCGTGCCATGTCCAAGAAGAAAATGGACGTCATGCTCCAGGAAAAGGAATACTTCATCAACGGCAAAACCGACGATGCAGGAAACGTTGAAATCGCCGGCTGTGTGCGGAACGGCGTTCCCCGGCAGGCAGCGGAAGAGATCTTCAATCAGATGATCTCCTTCGCGGAGTATGCATTCAACAAATCCCACGCGGCGGCCTACGCCGTGCTGGCTTATGAGACAGCCTACCTGAAGACTCATTATCCTGTGGAATTTATGGCAGCGCTGATGACTTCGGTCATGGGCGACACCAAATCCATGTCCCTGTACATTAGAAACTGCAAAGACATGGGCATCGATGTTCTGCCGCCTGACATCAATGAGAGCGGCAAGAAGTTCACGGTGGTATATGATCCTGCGGATACGAAACGGGAGCACGGGAGCATCCGCTTCGGGCTTCTGGGCATCAAGAACATGGGCGAGGGCCCTTCGGAAGCCATCATCGAAGCGCGGGAGCAGAAGGGAAAGCCGACGGATATCTTCCGTTTCATCGAGAATCTGGACATCCACCGCATCAATAAGAAGGCGGTCGAGAGCCTGATCAAATCGGGAGCGCTGGACTGCCTGAGTCCGAACAGGGCCGCGCATTTCGGGATCTATGAATCGCTGATCGATGCGGCGCAGCGCTCGGCGAAGAACAACATTGACGGGCAGATGACTTTGTTCCAGACAAATGCGGAAACGCTGGATCAGTCGGTGAGCAAAAGACTTCCCGATGTGAAGAACTTCCCGCCGGATGAGCTTCTGGCACAGGAAAAGGAAGTCCTCGGCGTCTATCTGACGGCCCACCCGCTGGATGAGTACGCAGATGTGATCGGACGCAGCGTAACCGTTACGAGCGGAGATCTGGCCGAGGTGCTGGCAAGCGAGGAGGAAGGCTATACCGGGAGCATCACGGACGGGATGAAGGCTGTGATGGCAGGGATCATCACCGGCAAGAAGACCCTGATTACAAAAAACGGCAAGATGATGGCCTTCGTGGATATGGAGGACATGCTCGGCGCTGTCGAAGTCGTTGTGTTCCCCAACATCTACGAGCTATGCAGCTCGCTGATCGAGGAAGACAAGATCGTTGCCGTCAGCGGCAAGATCAATTTCAAAGAAGGAGAGATGCCAAAGCTTTTGGCAGATGGTATCATGGATATTAGGGATGCCGCGCAGCAGCCGATCGTGCAGCAGCGGCAGACCGCGGACCCGCGTCCGCAACAGCAGCCGCTGCAACCGCCGCCATCATATCCGCAGCCGCAGCCGGATGGACTCGTCAAGATTCGCTTGCCCGAAGGCGACGGGATCCACAATATCGATGCGCAGAACGAGCGGATCCTGGATGCTGTGAGCCGCGTTATGAAGAAATACCCGGGAAAGTATCAGGCGATCATTTATTACCCGCAAGGGGGCAGCCGGAGAACCGGCGAAGGCTTGTGGATAACGCCATGCGATGCTTTTGCGAGAGAAATAGAAGAAATCGTAGGAAAGGGAAATTATAAATTATGAAGAAAATTGGTGTACTTACAAGTGGCGGAGACGCGCCGGGAATGAATGCGGCAGTCAGAGCCGCAGTCAGATGCGGTATCGACAAGGGTATGGAAGTATACGGCATCAAGAGAGGCTACGAAGGCCTCCTTGACGGTGAGATCACGAAGATGGAATGGCACTCGGTAGGAGATATCCTGCAGAGAGGCGGGACGATTCTCAGGACGGCCCGCAGCCCCAGATTCCACGAGGCCAATTGGGTCGATCACGCCGCGCGTATTCTGGGTGCGTTTGGCATCGAAGGCGTGGTTATCATCGGCGGCGACGGTTCTTTCCGCGGCGGTGTGGAGCTGGCGAAGAGGGGCATCACAGTGATGGGCGTCCCGGGAACCATCGACAATGATCTTGGCTATACAGATTATACGATCGGTTTCGACACTGCTGTGAATACGATCCTCGGACTGATCACGAACATCAGAGACACATCCTCATCCCATGAACGGTCAACCATCATCGAAGTCATGGGCAGACACTGCGGAGATCTGGCGCTCCATTCCGGTATTGCCGGCGGTGCGGACGTGATCCTGGTCCCGGAGGTAGAATGTGATATCAACGAAATCTGCCGCAGAGTTCTCGAAGGACAGGCGACCGGCAAGGGGCACAGCCTGATCGTAATGGCGGAAGGCTTTGACATGGATTCTTCCGAGCTTGCCAAAACACTGGAAGAAATGACCGGCCGCGAAGCGCGCACCGTAGTTCCGGGATACATTCAGAGAGGCGGCAGCCCGACCGAAAAAGACAGGCTGATAGCGACAATGACCGCGGCAAAAGCTGTCGATCTTCTCTATGATGACGAAGACAGCAAGGCAATCGGTGTTTTCAACGGTAAGGTTGTTGCACTGGACCTGCAGGAAGCTCTCGAGGTCAAAGGGGAATTCAACAGAGACCTGTACGATCTGGCCAATGTGCTGGGCAAAGGCAGATAATTGTGGTAAAATTACAAAGACTTTAGGTATTGTACATTTTCCCTAACACGCACGATAAGGAGAATGGACGGAAATGATTAAGAAATTAAACAGCTTTTTGAGAGTGCTCTTTGTTGTGTTCGGAGCTTTTTACCTGATCACGGAGCTTTTGCCTGACAAGGTGCTCCAGGATCATCGTCAGGATCATAAAGAAGGCTTCGATAACGAAGAGTTTGATGATATTTGGTAGATAGAGGAGTATTGAATGCGAGTACTTACGATAGCCGGCGGCATTCTTATGATTGCCACCGGAGCTTTCTGTTTTATTAATCCGGGACAAACGTTCATGACAATGGCGTTTCTGATTGGCGCTGTTATGGTCATCAACGGGCTGATTCACGCAGTCGGTTTCGTGCTTTCCAGAGGTAATTTCGGAATCGGCGATAACAACGGATGGATCCTGATTGACGCGATCCTGACTTTGCTTCTCGGTATTCTGATTCTGTGCAATCAGCTTACTGTCGATATTGCGATCCCGATGATCTTCGGCATGTGGGTCCTGGTTTCAGGTCTGCTCAGATTTGAAGCATCCACGAGAATCAACCGCCAGAAAAAGATGAAAAACTTTAAGGCGGCGTTTATTTCCGGCCTTGCGACGATCGCGGTCGGCTTGTTTGGATTCATCAATCCGCTGGTGACGTATGTGTCTGTTATTGTGCTTTTGGGGATCTTCCTGCTTGTACAGGGGGCGAACTCCATCGAACTCGGCATCAACATGCCGCACCAGGTCAAGGATGACGCAGTAGTATATGCTCCGTCTCATACGCCTGTGAAGATTGGCGACGATGAGAACGAAAGCGATGAGGCTGTTGCCGAAAGGATCCAGGCGCAGAAAGAATTCGAACAGAAAAAAGAAATGACCATGGCGTTCGGCGAGGGAAATTTCGGTCTCACAAAGGAAGAGGTCGAGAAGGCAGTGCAGGAACTGAAGAAGGAGTAGTTGTATTAAGATGATGACATACGACCTTGTCATAGTAGGAGGCGGCGCAGCTGGACTGGCTGCAGCTGCTTCTTTTATTAAAGAAACAGGACACAGCAGTGTGTGCATACTGGAGAAGAACGGCACTCTCGGCCGCAAGATCAACGCGACAGGCGGCGGCAGATGCAACCTGACCAACAAGGCATGCCCCGAAAAGGACATGACACTTGCATTTTTCCGCGGTCTTGGCATTGAGACATGGGAGGACAGCGAAGGCCGTTACTATCCATATACGAACAAGGCGTCGGATGTGACCAAAGCATTGGTAGATGCTGTGAAGGGGAACTCTGATGAACACACCGTCGATGTGAAATGCGGATTCACTGTCAAGGTCGTTTCCCGCATCAAGCCGGATGACGGCAGCGAAGGCTGTTTCATGATCACCGGAATGCAGCAGGCCGATGCAAAAGCTTCCCCAACAATGGAAATGATCTTCGCCGACCGGGTCCTGCTCGCAATGGGCGGGAAAGCCGGTCCCCAGTACGGGACCACCGGCGACGGTTACACTATTGCCAGGACTTTGGGACACACAGTGACGAGGGTGTTTCCGATCCTGACAGGAATCGAGTGCCAGGCAGAGGGGATTGACTTTGCGTCTCTGAAGGGCGTGCGGGCGAAGGGTACAGTCATACTGAACAAGGACGGTCAGCCCATCGTCAGGGACACCGGCGAGATCCAGTTCACGGAGGACGGCATCTCCGGGATCTGCGTATTCAACCTCACGCCGCACATCAAAGCCGATAAACGCGAAAACTTCGCGGATGCGCTGAAGCGTTTTACCTTAACTCTTGACTTGGCGCCGGACTTCACCGAAGAGCAGCTGGCGTCGCGGCAGAGCGCCTTCGGGATACTAACAGAGAAACTTGCCGCAGCGCTGGAAGACGCCGGAACATGGAGCGCCGAGGCTGGCGCTGCCGGAATCAAGCACTGGCAGCTTGCGGTCACCGGCATCAAAGGTTGGCGCGACGCCCAGGCAACCTTCGGCGGCGTCGCACTGGATGAAATCGATATGGATACCATGGAGTCACGGCAGGTGCCGGGCTTGTACTTCGCCGGGGAGATCATTGACGCCCAGGGACCCTGCGGCGGATTCAACCTGCAGAATGCATGGGAAACCGGCATCAAAGCAGCCCGCGCGATCGCCGGGAAAATCCGCTGAGCACACACTGAATACTACTGAGGGCATCGGAACGTGAGATACAGACTGGGACAACTGAAGATAGACCCGAAGGCGCTGAGCGGGAAACCACAGGATGAAGCGCATACACTGAAGGTGCTGCTGGAGAAGGCAGTCCGGAAAGAAATCCGGCGCAGGATCCGGCGCGGCAACGTGCAGATCAGTAATCTCGAGATCATCCGGGAATCGATTGACGCGCGCAGGAAACCCGATGTGAAGCTAGTCTACACGGTGGATTTTGATTGTGATGAAAAGCTTCCCCTTGATGCGGCAAAACGGGAACGTTATGCAGTGCCGATGCCGAAGGAGGGTGCTGCGGCAGGCAACGATGGCAAACGGCCTGTTATTGTCGGCTTCGGCCCTTGTGGGATTTTCGCTGCGCTGATACTGGCAGAGGCCGGATGCAGGCCCATCGTGATCGAGCGCGGCAAGTGCGTGGAGGAGCGTGTTGCTGATGTGGAACGTTTCTGGGAAGCTGCCTGCGTGCAGCGGGAGGAAACGGCAGCACCCGATCCCGAATCGAACGTCCAGTTCGGGGAGGGTGGCGCAGGAACCTTCTCTGACGGTAAACTGACCACCGGGATCAAGGACATCCGCATTCGGAAGGTGCTCGAGGAGTTCGTAGAAGCGGGCGCAGATCCGAAGATCCTGTATCAGCACCGGCCGCATATCGGCACGGATAAACTGCGGCAGATCGTTCCGGAAATCAGAAGAAAAATCGAGCGGCTCGGCGGGGAAGTTCGATTCCGCACAAGGCTGGAGAGTCTGGATTTTGACGGCGGCAGGCTGCGCGGGATCCGCGTCAGTACACCGGACGGCACAGATCAGATCACAGCGGATTCTGTCATCCTGGCCATCGGCCACAGCGCCCGGGACACCTTCCGGATGCTGGACGCGCAAGGATTTCATATGGAACAGAAGCCGTTTTCCATCGGCGTACGGATCGAGCATCCGCAGGCGATGATCGACGAAAGCCAGTACGGGGATCCGTCCCTGGCGAACATCCTCGGACCGGCGGATTACAAACTGAGCTACCGATGCGCGGACAAAGATACAGAAGCATCCCGCGGACGTGGGGTCTATACTTTCTGCATGTGCCCGGGAGGGCGAGTCATCAACGCGTCAACAGAGCCCGGCGCGTCCGTGACGAACGGTATGAGCGTGAGCAGGCGGGACAGCGGCACAGCTAACAGCGGTTTGCTGGTCGATGTGCGAACTGAGGATTTCGGCAGCGGTCATCCTCTGGCGGGGATCGAATTCCAAAGAGTCTACGAGCAGCTGGCATGGGAGAACCGGACGGAAGGCGGCTTGGCGCGGTCCAGCTACGGATCCTTCCGTGCATGCGCAGAAGACGATCCGGTTCGAAACAGCATTCCTGCTTTTGCATCGGAAGCTATATTAGAGGCGATGCCCGTGTTCGGCAGGAGAATCAAGGGTTTTGACCGTGATGACGCGCAGATGACAGCGGTCGAAACCAGAAGCTCCTCACCCGTGCGCGTGCTGCGGGACGAAAACATGCAGGCAATCGGATTTGATGGGGTCATACCTGCCGGTGAAGGACCCGGATACGCAGGCGGCATCATGTCGGCGGCGGTCGACGGGATCAAAGCGGCGGAACAGATCATCACGAAACACAATATTTAGTGGAAATTACCCACTGGGTTCCGTATAATAAGACTATGGATAGAAGTCGAAACAATGAGAAAACGATTATGATTCCCCTGGACGACAGTGTCGACCGGCGGGAGCTTTTTGGTGGGATGGATCAGAATCTCCGAAGCATTGAGGACAGATTCGGAGTGATCACCATTCAGCGCGGCGACGGCCTGCTTATCAAGGCGGCGGGTGGAACCGGTGAGACTGACGGGGTGCAGCACGCGGCTGCAATACTGAAAGAGATGATCGAAACGATCAGAAAGGGAGAAGTATTGGATCAACAGAAAGTAGGGTATATTACAGATCTGACAGAGAGCGGGATCTCATACAGCATGCAGACCCAGGGCGGCAAACTGGACAAGGAAATCATTTGCTTCACACATGACGGCAAGCCGCTCCGTCCGAAGACGATCGGGCAGAGAGATTACGTCAAAACCATAAGAAACAAGGATATCGTGTTCGGCATCGGTCCCGCGGGAACAGGCAAAACC
>JBGUKV010000269.1:0-2214 GCA_045114655.1 Candidatus Allocopromorpha sp.
AGACACAGTGACTGCCTTCACGCCATATCTGATCAGTTCAAGGACCTGCTGGCTGTTCTTGAAGCTTGCTGCAAGAAGGCCGCTGTCCAGGCCGTTTTCAGTGATCGCATCGTGGATATCCATTGCGACCTGTACGCCATCGAAGCCCATGTTGTCGATGCGGTTAACATAAGGAGCCACATACTCTGCGCCGCACTTGGCTGCCAGGAAGCCCTGCATAGCTGTGTAGATCGCTGTGCCGATGAAACGGATGCCCTCTTTCTTCAGCTGCTTCATAGCCTTGAAGCCTTCGGGGACGCAGGGAATCTTCACCAGAGTGGTCTTTCCGAGCACTTCAACGATCTTGTGTGCTTCTTCGACCATACCCTCTGCGGTCGTTGCCGTGGCCTGCACGAACAGCTCGCCGTCCTCACCGATGATTTCGCGAATTTCCTTCAATACCTCAAAGGGATCTCTTCCTGCCTTGGCCAGGATCGAAGGGTTGGTGGAAACGCCATCAACCGGATAATACTCATAAATGCGGCGGATCTTCTCAACATTTGCGTCATCAATACAGAATTTCATTTTTGTGCCTCCTTTTACAGCGTCTGCTCTGTCCTTCCAATAATATCATCCTGGGTCGCTTTACTCAAAACATTAAAGAATGCACTGTATCCCGCCACGCGGACGATCAGATCCTTGTGCTTCTCCGGGTGCGCCTGCGCATCCAGCAAGGTCGCTTTATCCACTACATTATACTGCACATGGTAGCCTTCCAGGCGGTTAAAGAATGTGCGGACAATAAACTCAAGCTTCTTGGTGTTCTCCTGAGTGGAGAGCATGGCAGGTGTGACCTTCTGATTCAGGAGCACTCCGCCCGTGATCTCATGGGTGGGGAGCTTGGATACGCTCTTGAACACGGCTGTCGGACCATGCTTGTCCATGGAATGTGCAGGCGAGCAGCCCTCTGCCAGGGGCTCCTTGGCATGACGTCCGTCGGGCGTCGCCATCGTGCCAAATCCCTGCCCGACATTTGCAGAGATCGAGGAAGTTCCACCGTAGCGGATACCGCCGATCGGTCCTCTGCCGAAGCGGGTGTTCTTATATTTCTTCATCTCATCCAGATAGGATGCATAAGCATCAACAACCAACTGATCTGCGTAATCATCGTCGTTGCCATATTTTGGCGCGTCATTGATCAGCATCTGGCGGATTCTCTCACCCTCTTCGCCGGCAAAATCCGTCGCCAGAGCATTCATGAGCTCATCCTTGGAAATCTTCTTCTCCTCGTACACAAGCTTCTTGATAGCAGAGAGGCTGTCCGCCATATTTGCGATGCCGACCTGTAGACCGGAGATGAAATCGTAAACTGCGCCGCCCTCTTTGATGGTCTTGCCGCGTCCCAGGCAGTCCTGAGTCAGGCAGGAGCAGAGAATATCGGGCACTTCGCGCTCGCTCGCCAGGTCGATGGCATTCTCTACGATGACGCTTGCGCGGGTCAGCTCTCTGATCGCGCCGTCCCATGCTTTCATCAGCTCGTCAAAAGATTCCATATCCCGGAAGTTGCCATAATCTTTAACAAATCTCTTTCCGCTGGTCACGTCGATGCCGTTGTTCATGACCATCAGGAGAATACGAGGGAAGTTCAGGTAGCTCATGCCGGTGCAGCGATAGCCCCATTTACCGGGAACTGCGGTCTCCACACATCCGATTGCCGAATAGCAGTAAGCGTCCTCTTTTTTGACACCCTTCTCAATGAAGGAGGGAATGATTACCTCGTCGTTGTTGAAGGCCGGCATTCCGGTTCCAAGTTTTAATACCTCAAGGGCCTCATCCATGAAAGCCTGGTTGATATTTCTGTGATAGCGGACCGTCAGGTTGGGCTGGGGAAGTCTCGTCTGGCCGATGGACCTCAGGATCAGGAAGGACAGCTTGTTGACAGCATCCTTGCCATCTGCAGTCTGACCGCCGATCGTGACGTTCTGGTACATAGGGCTTCCTGCACTGGAGAATGTGTGCGCCTGGGAGCGGACCTTGTTGATTGTCAGGGTCTTGATCCAGAGGTTGGTGAGGAGTTCTACTGCCTGATCCTCAGTGATGTTCCCCTTTTCCAGGTCGGACTCCAGATAAGGATATACGTACTGGTCAAAGCGGCCGTAACTGAGGGAGTGTCCGTTGGACTCGATCTGCAGGATCAGCTGGATGAACCACACAGCCTGCACTGCCTCGTGGAAA
>JBGUKV010000270.1:0-26655 GCA_045114655.1 Candidatus Allocopromorpha sp.
ACAGCATTCGTTGGATCAGGCTATGGACGCGCTGTCGAACCGCGTCGCCGGGACGCTTCGCGTCGGCAGCTTCACCAGTTTCACCGCGTTGTGGATGGCGAAACTGATCCAAGGGTTCACGCAGAATTTTCCGGATGTAAAGATTGAACTCACCAACGGGACATACCGCGATATCGAAAACGGCATCTCGGACGGCCGGCTCGATTGCGGCTTTCTGAGCTCCGTCGAAAACGATCCTCTGGATTTCACACCGCTGTTTGATGACCCGATGCTGGTGATCATGGCGCCGGACCATGCGTTGGCGAAAAGAAAGTCCCTGCCTTTGCAGGATTTGAAGAGATATCCTTTGATCTCACAGTTCCAGGGTTCCGACCACGATGTGCAGCAGATCTTCAGGCGCGCGAAAATGCGCCCAAAAACAAAGTACATATTGGATGATGACATTTCGGTGATGGGTATGGTCTCACAGGATGAGGGCATTGCCCTGATGCCGGAAATGATGCTGACGACTGCAGCTTTCGATCTTGCCGCGATTCCCCTTAAACCGCAGCAGCACCGCACGATCGGTCTGGCCACACCCCCGATCAAGGAAACGACATTGCTGGTCAGGACGTTCGTCGCATTCTGTAAAACCTTTGACTTTGGGTATTGATCACTATGAATGTTATGCACCAAACCGGTTGACGATCATCGCCACCTGTTCATTTTCCATCCGGTGCGCCCGGTAGGAGTAGAATATATCCGCATTGCACATGGTGCAGACGTTGGATACCGCAATGCGTTCCTCACTCACGCCCGCTTCCAGAAGCGTCATATGATTGGCTGCTCTCAAATCCAGATGGTATTTCCCGCCGGGATATCTGCGGAGGATAGCGTCCGCGGCGGCGCTTCCCCACTGCTCCGAAAACTGTTCGTACACTTCATCACCCATTTCGTAGCAATCTGTGCAAATGCCTGGTCCGATGGCAGCGTACAGGTCGCGCGGATCGCTCCCAAACTGCACAGCCATGCGTTCGATCGCTTTTGCGGGGATCTTTCCCAGCGTACTTCTCCAACCTGCGTGCACAAGGCCGATTGCCCCGCGCTTGGGATCTGCGAGATAGATCGGCGGACAGTCTCCGCCGAAGGCCGTCAGAAGCACATCCGGAAGATCCGTAACCAGACCATCGATGCATCTTCTGTGTAAAGGTTTCTCTGAGCGCAGAATAGGACCGAGGTCCTGCTCTGTGACCACATAAACATGATTCGTATGCTTCTGGTCCGTGACGGACTCGTGTTCGATGGACGATCCCAGCTGCCTGGCAAGGGCGTCTCTGTTTTTGAACACCACTGGCGCTGCTTCAGCTTCTTCTTCGTGTTTCATCACAACGACCCGAAGACCTGTTTCTCCCTCACCGCTCTGATTGTCAAAGGATCTGAATCTGGTGGAATACAGATTGGGAACGCCCAGCGCGTCCAGCATTGCAACTGACAGATAGGGAATCTGCTCCGTGTGGACGTTGAATATTTTCTTTTGATCTGAATACTGTATCTTCATTTCCGCCCTCTTTTCCCTTGCTTTTATCATACCATTTCTTCGTCTGGTTGGGAATGTGGACGGCAATTTATGGGCCGTTGTTTTGCCCCTTTGTCCGTATTATAATAATGTCAAACAATTCCGTAATCATTACAGGAGGATCGTTATGAACAAATACGCATTTCTCGAAAACGTACCCAATCTGTCAGTGGACGGTTATTCCGACTGCTTTGACGACGGTGAATGGCTGAGTCTCGTCGCTGGTCTGAACGGCGTGGAGCAGGTCTTAGAATACGCGAAGGAGCTGATTGCTGACGGCTACAGCCTGATCAATCTCTGCGGGGATTTCAATGAGGAACACGTCGCAGAGCTGATGAAAGACGCGCCGGAGGGCACGGAGATCCACTTTGCCGCATATCTGCCGGAAGAGCTGCGCAAGCTGGAAGCCCTGGATCAGTATATCGAATACGGGCAGATCATATTCGGCGGCGTGGAAGATCCGGTTCACCTCGAACTGCAGGCGCCGGAGATGAATACGCATACGGTCTTTATCAAGGATCTGGAGCAGGCCATCCGGGAAGCAGAGCGTTTCGCGGAAGCCGGCGTGGACGGCATCGAGCTCTGCAGCGGTTTTGATCTGGACATGACCAAATCCATTATTGCCGCAGTAGAGGCGATCGATCCGAAGATCCCGGTCGGAAGCAACGGCATCACGCTGTAGCGCAAGCACAGCAAAGGAGAGTTATGAGATGAGACTGCAGAACAAGGTGGCTCTCATCACCGGAGCCACGAAGGGAATCGGAGCGGAAGCCGCGCGGCTGTTCGCACGGGAAGGCGCGCATGTGGTGATCTGCGGCAGAGATGAAGCCTCCGGGTTTAAAGTCGCGGAAGAAATCAATGAGAAGAGCGGCGAGCCGCGAGCCTGGTTCTGTCATTTGGATGTAACCAGTTATGAAAGCTGGGAACGCGCCATCGACTTCACGATACAGACCTGCGGCAAACTCAATATTCTGATCAACAACGCCGGCATCAGCTTCGCGGAGCTGATTGAGGACACGTCCATCGAGCACTATGATCAGACCATCGCCACGAACCAGACCGGCGTGTTCTACGGCATCCAGCTCGGTATCCGGACAATGAAGGAAAACGGCGAATCCTGTGCCATTGTCTCCACCTCCTCTGTGGACGGGGTCACCGGAGATCCGCTGTTTACACCCTACTGTGCGTCAAAGGCCGCCGTTGTTGCCATGACGAAATGCGCCGCCATCGAATGCGGCCAGAAGGGTTACAACATACGCGTCAACGCGGTTGCACCCGGTTATATCGAAAGCCCTATGTACGCTCTGGATGCGGCGCAGCGCGGCATGACCTACGAAGAGTACACCCGCGATATGACAGCCCTGCACCCCATCGGCCGGATCGGAACAGCGGAAGATGTCGCCAGAGCGTACCTGTATCTGGCCAGCGATGAGTCCGGATTTGTCACAGGAACCACGCTCATGGTCGACGGCGGTTACACCGCCTGGTAGGAGGATCCCAACCGCCTCGATACTTAAGATTTTTTGGAGGTAGTGAGATGATAATCGCAATCATCGGATCCGTATCCCTGTGCGTCGACCGCTGAACGAGAAACTGGCAAGGTCATAATCAGAAACAAAACGGATAGGCAAGCAAAGCCTATCCGTTATTATTTAGTACCCCGTCAATGGTTGCCCTAAAGGGCCAATCCTGTTCTTACTTAAATGGATTCTCTGTAGGATACGGCAGCGACTTCGGCTGGTTGTATGCGATGTCCTCCACGCCGAGGAACTTGAACACCTCGAAGAGCGCTTTACCGTAATGTCCGAATGCCACCGCACCGTGATGCGGATATCTCTTCTGGATCAGCACGTGGCGGTAGAACCTGCCCATCTCGTGGATGGCGAAAATGCCGATGCCTCCAAATGACTGTGTCGGAACCGGCAGCACCTCTCCCTCCGCAATGTATGATCTGAGGTTGCCGTCGCTGTCACACTGCAGCCTGTAGAATGTGATCTCCCCTGCAGCTATATCGCCTTCCAGCGTGCCTCTTGTGAAATCCGGATCGCTGCCTTCCGGTTCGAGCAGTCTGTGCTGGATCAGCTGGTATTTGATCGCGCGGTCCGCGCACATCTTGCAGGACGGTGTGTTGCCGCAGTGGAATCCCATGAACGTGTCAGTCAGCTCGTAGTCGAACTTGCCTTTGATGCTCTCCTCCCACATGCTCTTCGGCACAGAATTGTTGATGTCGAGCAGCGTCACGGCGTCTTCTGTGATGCAAGCGCCGATGTACTCCGAAAGCGCTCCGTAAATATCCACCTCACAGGATACCGGGATGCCGCGGCTGGCGAGTCTTGAGTTTACGTAGCAAGGCTCGAAGCCGAATTCTTCAGGGAACGCTGGCCAGCATTTGTCTGCAAAAGCTACATATTCGCGTGACCCTTTGTGCTGCTCTGCCCAGTCGAGCAGTGTCAGCTCGAACTGCGCCATTCTCTCAAGCAGTTCCGGATAGTACTTGCCTTCTCCCATTTCTGCTTTCATGTCTTCGCAGACCTCCGGGATCCTCTCGTCACCCGCATGCTGCTTGTAGCTGACCAGAAGGTCAAGCTCAGAATTCTCTTCGACCTCCACGCCAAGTTCATAAAGTCCCTTGATCGGGGCATTGCAGGCGAAGAAATCCTGCGGACGAGGTCCGAACGTGATGATCTTCAGGTTCTTCACGCCAATGACTGCTCTCGCGATGGGAACGAAGTCTTCGATCATCCCCGCGATATCCTCTGCTGTGCCGACCGGATACTCAGGGATATATCCGTTGAGATGCCTCATGCCGAGATTGTAGGAGCAGTTGAGCATGCCGCAGTAAGCGTCCCCCCTGCCGTCGATCAGATTGCCGTCGCCCTCAGCCGCAGCCACGAACATGCACGGTCCGTCAAAATACTTGGCGATCAGTGTCTCCGGTGTCTCCGGGCCGAAGTTGCCAAGGAACACGACAAGCGCGTTGCAGCCTGCATTCTTGACATCGGCTACCGCCGCCAGCATGTCTTCCTCGTTTTCGACCGTGACAGGACACTCATAGATGTCACCCTTGTAAGCTGTCTTGATCGCGGATCTTCTGCTTTCAGATAATGAAATGATGAAGCAGTCTCTTGACACTGCAATCATTCCCAGTTTGACTTCAGGAATGTTCTTCATGGGTACATCCTCCTTCGATGTATTGTTCTGTAGATGTATTGTTCTGTAGTAAGAAAGATTTGTTATGCAAGATCTATGTTTTCGCCTGTGAGTCCTATGTACGCGCCGCTTGCCGCCTCATCCGATTCCGGATGCGCTAGCAGCCATTTGTTGCGTGCCCACAGCATTCTGTCTTCTTCATTCGCGGCCGTGATGGACGGCGCGGCCGTATTGGTGCCCCGCGGCAAAACCACGGCGACGCGGAAGCCCTTCTCCGCATCGACATGACACGGCGCATAATGCAGCGCGGTCGCATACACTTCCACCGCGACGCCGGCAGGCGCCCTGAACGCCTTTACCTTTCCCGTGTCCAGTTTGCCGTCTTCTATTTCACTCGTGAGCGCGAGCAGCAGCACGAAGTCTTCTGCTCCGATGTTCACTTCACTGTCTTTGTGGTATTCCAGACAGTTCAGTTTGGTATTCCTTCCCCAGCACATACCGAGCTCGACAGGCATTCCGCCGTACGCCCGGTCCCGCAGTTCCTCGAAAACAGCGCAGGCCTCGAGGCTTTCGATGGACGGTTCATACGCCGTTCCCGACGCAGGCAAATCGATCCGGTTCATGGCGTCGATCAGTTCTGCCGTATCGAAACCTTCCAGCACTTTGCCGTAGGATTTGAATTCCTTGTCGTATACGGAATAAATCTTCATACTGCCTCCTAAAGAAGCTGGGGGAATACCCCCTTCAGCGCCGGATAGATCCGGCGGAATTTCTGATACTGACCCTCATAACGCGCGGCAATCACCGGATCCGGCTCAATGGTTTCCGTGACCGAAAGCAGCGCATCCGCACAGGCGTCCACGCTCTCAAAATCTCCGCAGCATACCATGGCCAGCATAGCGCCTCCATATCCCGGACCCTCTTCGGTCTTCGGGATATCCAGGCTGATATTCAGGATGTTGGCCATCATCCTGCACCAAAGGGGCGACCGCGCGCCGCCTCCGCAGATCTTGGATCTGGTGATGTCCAGTCCCAGAGAGAGCGCTACTTCAAAGGAGTCTCTGATTGCAAAAGCAACCCCTTCCAGGACAGCCTGCACGATGTCGGATCTTGTGGTGTCCATGGATAGCCCTGTGAAAGTTCCTCTGGCGTCGGTATCGTTGATCGGACTTCTCTCTCCCATTAAATACGGCAGGAAGAACACATGATTATTGCCCAGTTTATCGTCAGTGATATCCTTCTGCTCACCGGCATAATCCTGTGTCTTCAGGATCTCATCGCACAGCCACATATTGCAGCTTGCGGCGGAGAGCATGCAGCCCATCAGGTGGTACCTGCCGTTCGCGTGGGCAAATGAATGAAGCGCGTTGTTCGGATCCGCTCCGAAGCTGTCTGACGAGATGAAAACGGTGCCGGAGGTCCCGAGCGATATATTGCAGGCACCGTCTCCTACGGTGCCTGTTCCTACTGCTGCTGCCGCGTTGTCGCCTGCTCCGGCTGCCACTTTGACATCCAAAGGCAGACCCAGAAGTTCAGCGGCCTCCGGACAGACCGTTCCGACGCACTCAAAACTCTCGAACAGTTTCGGCATGACGCTCCTGTCGATACCGCAGATCTCAAGCATCTCTTCCGACCAGCACTTGTGCGCAACATCCAGCAGCAGCATGCCGCTGGCGTCGGAATAATCGCACGCGTGCACTCCCGTCAGCTTATAGTTGATGTAGTCCTTCGGAAGCATGATTTTCGCAATGCGCGCGAAATTGTCAGGCTCGTTCTTTTTCATCCAGAGGATCTTCGGCGCCGTGAACCCCGCAAAAGCGATGTTTGCCGTCAGACGGGACAGTTTCTCTTTGCCGATCTCCTCGTTGAGCCACGCGGTCTCTTCTGCAGTCCTGCCGTCATTCCACAGGATCGCAGGTCTGATGACATCATCATTCGAGTCCAGCGCAACGAGGCCGTGCATCTGTCCGCCGCAGCCGATGCCCCGGATATCCGCAGCATCGAAATCTGCAAGCAGTTCTTTGATGCCTGCGCAGCAGGCCTGCCACCAGTCGGCCGGCTCCTGCTCACTCCATCCCGGATTGGGGTAGGAAATCGGATAGTCCTTCGTTACAGACTTCAGAATGACGCCTGCCGCATCTACAAGCAGGATCTTGACTGAGGAAGTTCCCAGGTCGATCCCGATAAACTTTTTCGTTCCTGTCATATGAGGTTCTCCCCGGTTTCCACGCTGAACAGGTGCATCAGATTGGTATCGAATGTGAAGTGGACTTTTTCGCCGAGGCGGTAGCCTGTGCGGTACTTCTCCGGCAGATCAACGGTCTGGAGAACCAGAACGACGTCTTTGCCGTTAGCGTCCGCATGCACATGGATCGATGAACCCATCATTTCGGATACCACGACCTCCGCAGGGATCGCATGCTCGCTGCTGTCGCTCAGATTCAGGTGCTCAGGTCTGATGCCGAGGTGCACCTTCTGCGGCGCGAGGCCTTTCGCTTCATACTTCGCCTGCATTTCCGGCGAACAAGGGAATTCGACGCCATCCACCACAACGCTGTACTGTCCGTTTTCTTTCTTCAGTTCCGCATCGAAGATATTCATATGCGGTGTGCCGATAAAGCCGGCGACGAACAAGTTGGACGGGTGATCGAAGACTTCCTGCGGTGTGCCGATCTGCTGGATCAGGCCGTCCTTCATGATCACGATCCGGTCGCCCAGCGTCATGGCTTCGGTCTGGTCGTGTGTGACGTAGATGAACGTTGTATCGATTCTCTGGCGAAGCTTGATGATCTCAGCACGCATTTCGTTACGAAGCTTAGCGTCGAGATTGGAAAGCGGCTCGTCCATCAGCATGACCTTCGGCTCGCGGACGATGGCCCGGCCGATCGCAACTCTCTGCCTCTGACCGCCGGAAAGCGCCTTCGGCTTTCTGTTCAGATATTCCGTGATTTCCAGGATCTCGGCAGCAGCGTGGACTGCGCGTTCGATCTCGGGTTTCGGTGTCTTGCGAAGCTTCAGCGCGAACGCCATGTTCTGAAAGACCGTCATGTGCGGATAGAGCGCGTAGTTCTGGAAGACCATCGCGATGTCTCTGTCTTTCGGAGCGACATCGTTCATCCGTACATCGTCGATGTAGAGATCTCCATCAGAGATATCTTCCAGACCGGCGACCATACGCAGTGTCGTCGATTTGCCGCAGCCGGACGGCCCGACAAACACAACGAATTCATTGTCTGCGATCTCAAGGTTGAAATCATCGACCGCAGTTACTTTATTGTCATATACCTTTTTAATATTTCGAAGGGATAATGTTGCCATACTGCTCTTCTCCTTTGATTAACCTTTGACTGCACCGGCGATAAAGCTTTCCTGAATCTTCTTGCTCAGGAAGATATAGACGATCAGGGTCGGGAAGGTCGCCAGGACCAGCGCCGCGCCGATGGGTCCCCACTCCGTCGTATACTGTCCGGAAAGCGCCTGGACACCGACAGGCAGCGTCCTCAGCGCCGAATTGCTGATAAACACATTGGCAAACATCAGCTCGTTCCAACACTGCAGGAAGGTGTAGATCCCTACCGTTGCAACAGCCGGCTTCATCAGCGGCACAATGATCCGGAAGAAAATACCGAACACGCCGCATCCGTCGATACAAGCGGACTCGTCAAGTTCGCGCGGGATCTCATTCATAAACCCGACACAGACCAGGATGGCCATGGCCAGGGAGAACGCGGCGTACGGAATGATCAGCGCCCAGTATGTGTTGAGCATATTCATCCGGGACAGCGTAACGTACACTGGGACGATCGACGCGTGGATCGGAATCGTCAGCCCGAGCATGAAAAACTTGTTCATGGTCTTGCGCCGTTTCCAGATAAGACGCGTCAGCGCGAATGTTGCCATTAGGGAAACTGCCAGTGTGATCAGGATCGTCGCGGTCGCAACGATGGCACTGTTCATGAAATAGAGCCACATATTGCCAGTCGTAAGAGCGGTCTCGTAGTTGGACCACAGCCACTCCTTCGGCAGACCGATGATGTTTTCCCCGAAAATCTCCGGATTGCTCTTCAGCGAGAAGGTAAACATCCAGTAGACCGGGAATATGTTGATGATCGTCCAGACAATCAGTGCTATATAGATAATGATCTGTTTACGTTTGCTTGTATTTCTCATAGCCCTAATCCTCCTCTTTGAATATTACGCTTATTAACAGCGCAAATCCGAAGCAGAGAAGAATCAGCAGAACTGCGATCGTACTTCCCATGCCGTATCGGTTGCGGAGGAACAGCATGCTAATCATCAACGTACTGGGCACTTCTGTGGAATGAAGCGGCCCGCCGTTCGTCAGAACGTAAATCAGGTCAAATGATTTCAAAGATCCGGTAACAGCGAAAATTACGCTGATTTTGATGATTGGTTTGATGTAAGGCAGGACGATGTAGCGGTTGACCTGCCCGTTGGTAGCGCCATCCAACATGGCGGCTTCCCGAAGTTCCGTAGGAACACTTTTAACTCCCGCGTATAGCAGCAGCATATGATAGCCGACATACTGCCATAGTATCGGCACAAATACAGCCGGCAAAGCTGTACTTACATTGCCCAGCCAGATCTGGGCCAGGTTGTCAAGGCCGACGGCTCGAAGAGCAACATTCAGGATACCATAATCCGGGTTGTAGATCTTCAGCCAGAGCTGACCGATAACAACAGTGGAAATCAGGACCGGCATAAAGAATACCGAGAGAAAAACTCGTTCGCCTTTGATCCTGTTTCCCAGTGCCAAGGCCAGTGCCAGAGCAAGCGGCAACTGCAGGAAGACGGATAATCCGGCAAGCAGAAGCGAGTTGCCCAAAGCTTTCATAAACCCGATGGAATCGCTGGTAAATAACTCTTTATAGTTATCAAAACCGATAAATGTTTTGCCCGCTAAGCCATTCCAGTCATACAAACTGAAATAGCCTGAGGCCCCGATCGGTGCGATCAGCACCCCGCAGAAGAGAACCAGCGCCGGCAACAGAAAAATGGCAATATACACTCTGTTACTGTACATTCTATTCATTTTCAGCAGCCCTCTCTTTAAGAAAAGCAGTCTCCCCGAATCCCTGGACAGTCCGGGGAGGCTGCAGCTTTCAACTAACTATACAGAATCGTGTGTTTCGCAATAACTCTTATTCGCTTACTGGAGATCCTTTGTCAGACCATCGATAAAGCCCTGGCCGTCGATTTCACCGCCATAGACCTTAGCAACATAGTCCAGATAGATCTGAGCCGGATCAGCACTCATCGCTGTGTCACCAAAGAGTGTCATGCCGTCGCACTTGCTGACGATGTCAGAGATTTCGATCATCAGCGGCTTTACATCGCCTGTGTCATAGTCCGGAGTCCAAGCCGGCAGACCGACAGCATTCAGGTAGTTGTAGTGGCAGATTTCCTTGCCGAGTTCAACAACAACTTCACTTGCGAGATCAGCATTCGGGCTGTCTGCGCATACTGCGAGAACATCAGACGGACCGCCGATTGCCTGGTTTGCGGTAGCGCGGTCAGCGTTCATGAGCGGGAACAGAGCAACGCCTGCTTCGAAGTCAGCATCAGCAACTTCGCCGGTGTTCCATGTACCATTCTGATAGAACGCAGTCTTTCCAGCCAGGAAGTTCGCCTTTACTTCGTCGTTACCGAGCGCAATGCCGGACGGATCGAAGTAACCTTTGTCGATCATATCCTGAAGGGTATCAACTGATTTCTTGATGTCTTCATCATTCCAGGTTCCTTCGCCGGCGAAGATCTTGTTCAGGTCTTCATAACCAATGCTCTTCTGGATGATCGGCTCAAGATACTCAGTAACGCACCATGTCTCACTTCCGGCACAGCCGAACGGAATGATGTCCTTAGCGAGCAGATCGTCGCAGCACTTCGTCAGCTCTTCATAAGTCGCCGGAATGTGATCCCAGCCTGCTTCTTTCAGCAGATCCATGTTGGCGTACATCGCAACGATGTTGTATGTTGTTGGCGCAGCATAGTGCTTGCCGTCATACGTTGTGGTGGAAAGCATAACATCAGGAATCTGGTCCGATGTGTAGTTGTTCTTGTAAACATCGTCCAGGCATGCAACCTTATCGGCAGCTACAAAGTCACCGAGGAACGCACCTGACCATGTGAAGAACATATCCGGCAGGTCCTCAGCGGAGCCGCCGCTCATCGCCGCTTTGATTTTGGTCTTGTAAGACTCGTTTTCAAAAGCTTCCATTTCGATCTTGACGTTCGGATGCGCGGCTTCATAGTCTTCAATCGCCTGCAGATAAGCCGGACGGTTAGCATCACTTTCTGTAGCGATGCACCACAGCTTCAGCGTAACCTGATCGCCGTCAGAAGCTGCCTCTTCGGAATCTGATCCGCCGCAAGCAGTAAACATAAATACCGTGCACAGCGCAAGGATTAGAGCAAGAATCTTTTTCATGGGGTAACCTCCTTCTTAATAAAACTCTTACTTCATCGTAACGGTTGTGTATTAAGATTCAGGATGAGTCTTCGACCTTCCCGATCCAGGGGTTCGGCGGCGAACATCTCTCCTAAAAGAATCTCCGTTTTTATTCGTTTATCAATTTGCAGACCGATTTGCGGCCTGTCAGTTCTTCCGTTCGCCTGTCCGGCGCTCCGAAACCGGCAAACAGTTTCCATTTTCCGCTCCCCGGGATACGGCTGCCTTGATCGTCAACAACGGTAAAGGCGTTTGAATCGATCGGGAGTGGAATCTCTGCCGCTTCATCCGCCTGCAGGCGGATCCGCTTGAATCCGCAGAGAACCGGATTCGGCGGTGCGTCAGGCGAGTCTTCGTCCTGTATATAAAGTTCTACGACCTCGTCTGTCTCAACATCCCCATCGTTCTTCACTTTCACATAAGCGAATTTGTCATCGATCCGAAGATCCCGGATGCTGCAGTTTCCGTAGGTCAATCCATAACCGAAGGGATAAATCGGCGTTCCCTGATAATATCTATAGGTGCGGCCCTGCATCGAATAGTCCGTGAAGTCCGGCATTTCTTCCAGCGCCTCGTTTCGGTAAAAGGTCACCGGCAGTTTTCCCGACGGGGACTCCTTCCCAAACAGGAGATCGGCCACGGCTTTGCCGCCGAGCGCTCCCGGATACCAGGAAAGCAGGATCCCATCCGCTTTTTCTTCCGCCTCCGTCAGGTCGATCGCACTTCCGACCATCAGGACGACTACCGTTGGCTTTCCGACTTCCAGGACTTTGTGCAGAAGCACTTGCTGGGATTCCGGAAGCAGCAGGTTCTCTTTATCTCCGGAGTAGTAGCTGTTTCCGGTGTCACCTTCTTCACCTTCAAGAGTCTCGTCCAGTCCCAGGACGAGAATGACGGTATCGCTTCTTTTGGCGACGGCAACGGCTTCAGCGATCCGGTCGTCCACCATGGCCAGCGGTTCCACACAGTCCCGGTACAGGTCGCTGCCCTGTGAATAAAGCACCCTGTTCGTTCCGTCCGTCAGGTCCTGGATGCCCTCCAGCACCGTCACATATCTTGACGCCGTTCCGTGGTAATTGCCGATCAGAGAGGACCTGCTGTTTGCGTTGGGTCCGATGACCCCGATCGTCCCGCATGTATTCGGATCCAGCGGAAGTGTTCCGTTATTTTTCAAAAGTACGCAGGATTTCAGCGCGGCGCTGTACGCCATTTCCTGATGCTCTTTGCATTCGACGACTTCGTAGGGAATCGTGTCATATTCGCTGCCCTCATTCCCCAGCGTTCCGAGCAGGAAGCGTGTCGTCATTAACTTTACTGCGCTGCGTGTGATCTCTTCTTCGGTGATCTTTCCCTCGTCATAAGCATCCATGATGTGCTGATAGGTGCAGCCGCAATTGAGGTCGCATCCTGCCTTCAGCGCCATGGCAGCGGATTCCGTCGGCGTCGAGGTCACTTTGTGGTTTTCATGGAAGTCACGGATCGCCCAGCAATCCGAGACGAAGTGTCCTTCGAATCCCCAATCCTCCAGAAGTTTCATCAGGCTTGGGCTCGCACAGCACGGCTCACCGTTTGTGCGGTTGTAAGCGCCCATGACTGCTTCGACCCCTGCTTCACATACCAGCGCCTGAAAGGCGGGCAGGTACGTCTCCGTCATATCTTTCGGGGAAGCGACTGCGTCGAAGTGGTGACGAAGTGCTTCCGGACCGCTGTGCACTGCGAAATGCTTGGCACAGGCAGCCGTTTTCAAGGTCTCTCCATTTCCCTGCAGCCCGCGAACAAAAGCTTTCCCAAGCTGTGACGTCAGATACGGATCTTCGCCGTATGTCTCGTGGCCGCGGCCCCATCTCGGGTCACGGAAGATGTTTACGTTGGGCGACCACATTGTCAGTCCGTGATAGATATCCCGGTCGCCTTCCGATGAGAGGGCGTTGTACTTTGCCCTGGCCTCCGTCGAAATGGTGTCGGCGATCTTTTCCAGAAATTCGTCATCAAACATCGCGGCCATCCCGATCGCCTGTGGGAAAACAGTTGCTGTTCCGCCGCGCGCGACACCGTGAAGGGCTTCGTTCCACCAGTTATACGCCGGAACGCCCAGCCGCTCGACCGCGTCCGCATCGAAACGGAGCTGTCCGGCCCGTTCTTCGAGCGTCATGCGGCTTACCAGTTCTTCTGCAGCTTTTTTCGCCTGTTCGCGTGTCATTTCTGTTCCTCTATCTTGATGATTCGATTATTATCCGATTTTTTGGACTGTCTCGCTCTCCAGCAGCCGTCCTCTCACAATGATCTGTTCAGGAATGGCGATAAGCGGTTTCTCGATCTGTTCAATCAATTTGTCGACCGCGATTCTGCCGAGTTCCGTTGTGTCCTGCTCCCATGTTGTGAGTTTCGGGGTCATGATCGTCGAAAGAGTGATGCCGTCATATCCGCAGATGCTTATGTCATCGGGTATGCTCATTCCTCTCGCGAAGATCTCCGCACGACCTCCGATGGCGGAAAAATCGTCAGGAAACATGATCGCAGTCGGAGGATCCGGGAGATCCAGCAAGTCTGCCGTTGCCTTCCTGACAGCATCCGCATCGTGGTACATTGCCGCAACGATGTATTCCGGAGGTGTCGAGATGCCATGCTCTGCCATCGCGATGTTGAACCCTCTGATACGCTTCTTCGTTACAAGCGTGCTTTCACCGTGTATGAACGCGATTTTCCTGTGTCCCTGTTCGATCAGGTAAGAAGCAAGCGAATATGCTCCCACCTCATTATCGGAGTTGACCGAGCTCAGATCGTCGAAGGAGTAGTCGATCGTCACGACCGGCACTTCGCTTCTGACAAGATCGAGCACATCAGGATGCTGGAAGTCCACACTTGCGATCACGACACCGTCGCAGTTCCTGTATCTGCAATGTTCGAGATAAGACATCTTCCGCTTACCGATGTTATTGCTGATAAACGTGATGTCGTATCCATTCGCCTCAGCCTCTTCCTTCACACTGTTCAGGATGTGGGAGAAGAACTCGTGTGTCAGGCCGCACATGGACTCATCGATAAACAGTACTCCTATATTATTGGAAATGTTCGTTTTGAGCAGCCTGGCCGCCGCGTTCGGCATGTAATGGAGATCACGCGCCGTCTGCTTGACCAGTTCGACTGTCTCAGGGCTTATTTCATCGTATCCATTCAAGGCCTTTGAGACAGTGGCAGGAGAAACGCCGCATTTTTTGGAAATGTCTTTGATCGTGACCATCCGGTTTCTCCTTTCTGCATCATTCAGGTCATTTATTAACGAATACGTTTTCGTAAACATATTGTAAAGGACGGAAATACTGCTCGTCAATAGGGAAAATGAAGTTTTTTTGGGGTTTTTTGATATTATTCTTTACAAAATACGCCCTATCTTACTATAATATGGTCAGATTTACGAAAACGTGTTCGCGAAAGGAGGTTCTATGAAGTACGGTTATTTCGACGATATCAGACGGGAATATGTCATAACGACGCCCGAAACTCCCCTTCCCTGGATCAACTACCTCGGATCACAGGACTTCTTCAGGCTCATCTCCAATACATCAGGAGGATACTGTTTCTACAAAGACGCCAAACTTCGGAGAATGACCCGCTATCGTTACAACAACAGTCCTATGGATTCCAACGGGCATTATTACTATATAAAGGATGGCAACTGCATCTGGAACCCCGGCTGGCAGCCGGTGAAGACCGCTCTTGACGCGTACGTCTGCAGGCACGGCCTCGGGTACACGGTGATTGAAAGCTCGAAGAATGGTCTTGACGCCAAGCAGGAGGTGTTCGTGCCTGTCGGGGAGAACTGCGAACTCACCAGGCTGACCCTGAAGAATGTTTCCTCAGAGCCGAAGGAACTCGATCTTTACAGTTACGTAGAGTTCTGCCTTTGGGACGCGCAGGATGACGCCTCAAATTTCCAGCGAAACTTTTCGATTGGAGAAGTGGAAGTCATCGGAAACACGATCTACCACAAGACCGAATACCGCGAGCGCCGGGATCACTACGCAGTGTTCCATGTCAATCAGGACATCTGCGGTTTTGACACGAGCCGTGATGCGTTCGTAGGTATATACAACGGACCGGATAAGCCTCGCGCTGTAAACGCCGGCGAAAGCTATAACAGCATCGCTCACGGATGGGCGCCGGTCGGCAGCCATCATCTGAAGATTTCCCTCGCGCCGCAGGAAAGCTTCTCGTGCATCTTCCTGCTCGGATACTGCGAGAATCCGGTCGAAAACAAATTCGAAGCTCCGGGCATCATCAACAAGGCACCTGCGGACAGACTGATCTCCCTGTTCAGCAGCGACGAACAGTTCGACGCCGCCTTTGAGGAGCTCAAGGCCTACTGGAAGGACCTCATCACCGGTTACAGCGTCGAGACAGGCAACGAAAAACTCGACCGGGCCGTCAACATCTGGAATCAGTACCAGTGCATGGTGACGTTCAACATGAGCCGGTCCGCAAGTTACTATGAGAGCGGCCTCGGACGCGGCATGGGGTTCCGCGATTCATGCCAGGACCTTCTCGGCTTCGTCCACCTGATCCCCGAAAGAGCGCGCGAAAGAATCATCGACATCGCCAACACGCAGCGTCCTGACGGCAGCACTTATCATCAGTATCAGCCGCTGACGAAGCGCGGCAACATGGAAATGGGCGGCGGCTTCAATGACGACCCGCTCTGGCTGATCGCCTGTGTCTCCGCCTACCTGAAAGAAACCGGGGACTACAGCATCCTCGATGAACCGTGCACTTTTGACAGCAATGAGAACGATACCGCTCCCCTTTTGGAGCATCTTAAAAGGAGTTTTATATATACAACAACACATCTGGGGCCCCATGCCCTTCCGCTCATCGGACGGGCGGACTGGAACGACTGCCTGAACCTGAACTGTTTCTCAGAACATCCGGGCGAGAGTTTCCAGATCACCGGGCCGAGCGAGGGGCCGGTCGCCGAGAGCGTTTTCATCGCCGGCATGTACGTGAAGTACGGGATCGAACTTGCGGACATCCTCACACATATCGGATGTGATGAGGAAGCCGCAGACGTCTTGGGCAAGGTAGAAGAAATGCGCACCGTGATACTTGACGCCGGATGGGACGGGGAATGGTTCAGAAGAGCCTATGACTCCTTCGGTTCCCCGGTCGGAAGCAAAGACTGTGACGAAGGACAGATCTTCATCGAGCCCCAGGGCATGTGCGTCATGGCCGGAATCGGCCTGGAGACCGGCGAGGCGGAGACAGCGCTGCGTAGCGTAGAGAAGCACCTTGACACCAAGTACGGCATCGTGCTGCAGCAGCCCGCTTACACGAGATACCGTCTCGAACTCGGAGAAATCACTTCCTACCCTCCGGGGTACAAGGAGAACGCAGGGATCTTCTGCCACTGCAATCCATGGATCTCCATCGCGGAGGCAATGCTTGGCCACGGAAGCCGCGCCTTCGAAGTCTACCGCAAAACCAATCCTGTCTTCCTTGAAGACATCAGCGAGATCCACCGAACGGAGCCGTACGCATATTGCCAGATGATCGCGGGCAGAGATGCCGCGACCCACGGCGAAGGCAAAAACAGCTGGCTGACAGGTACGGCCGCATGGTCGTTCGTCTGCGTGAGCCAGTACATCCTGGGCATCCGGCCGGAGCTGGACGGACTGCGCATCGATCCATGCCTGCCGCCTGACATCAGATCATTCACCTGCGTGCGCCGGTTCCGGGGATCCACATACCGCATTTTCGTTGAGAACAACGGCGGAGAACAAAAGGGCACCTCTTCCGTATCGGCGAACGGCATTCCTTGCGAAAGCAATCTCATACCGGTTCCGGATTCCCCTTCGGACATAGAAGTCCGCATCAAAATCGATTAGATCCGGATCGTAAGAACATTCAGCCCAAGAATATTCTGATACTGTATATCACTGGCAGTGCGGAACACCATGCGTATTCCGATATTGCTGGTGATATCTTCATTTTCGGTAAGCTTTTGCCGTTCGGCAGGAGAAAACGGGATACAGTCGTCCTTTATACGGAGGATCACATCGTCACCCTTATGCGTTACGCGCACGTCCACCGTGTGGCTTTTGCTGTCTTTGCTGAAGCCATGTTCCACGACATTCCCTGCCATTTCCTCCATGGCGAGACCGGCCAGATATGCGCGGCGGCTGTCGATGCCTTTGCTGATGGAAAACGCCTGGATCCGTTCCGCGACTTTTACGACCCCGTCCATATCGCGGACAGAAAGATCGATTCGCTCATCCTGATTCGCCCCGAAACCGTCAGGGATGACCATGAGTTCTTCCATGTTGCGCGGGAAATGTTTGTTTTTGATCCACGCGTATCCGACGAAGACCAGCGCCACAACGCTCCCATTGAGCACGTTGGCGACATACACCCCGTTGACCCCCATCGTGCTGGTCAGAAGCGCCGAGAATCCTGCGACGCAAACCACTCCGTCAAGGACAGCCGTAATGTGTATCAACAGCTGCTTTCCGAACGTCTGCCCATAGCTCGTATAATGCATGGCTATAATTGCCAGCGGCATACAGAGCGGCAGGATCCGGAATCCCCACACGGTCATCATGAATACCGGCTCCGACGGGTCACTGTAGAAGATACGCGTCAAAGGAACCGCACAGATCACGATCAGGAAGGATATCACGCACTGCAGCGGGATGAACCGAAAGAACATCACACGCATGATATCGGTAAGCGTCTGTCTGTCCTCTTCCCCCGCGCTCACGCTGAACAGCACCCTCGAGACTGCCTGCATACCGCATGGGATCGCCCAGAACAGAGCGAGCAAATAGTTCGCTGTCGCGAAGGCCGAAACACCTACGCTTCCGACGTAAATCGTAAGCAGCCAGTTCACGATCATTCCGCGAAGGGTCTGATACGCATTGCAGGCGGCTCCGGGAAAACCAATGATCAGCATTTCTCTGCTCTCGCTCCAGTTGATATGTTTCGCCGAGAAACGAAGATGCGACCTGCCGGATACAAAGTATTGCGCCTCAACAAGAAAGAACGCCCACATTCCGAGGGATGACGCCAGCGCAAGACCGAACTCCTCAAGATGCAAAAGCTGGACGAACACAAAGTTCAGCATCAGATTGACGATGAAATAAACGATACTGGCGGCAAAGGATCTTTTGTTCCTGTTTTCCATAATCAGATAGGCAGGCAGCTGACTGCCCAGAATGAACGGAACAATTCCAATCGCCTGTCCCATCAGGTATCTGTTGAACAGCGGTCTCACCGCTTCATCATTTGTGATGATGCCTGTCAGATCAAGGTCGCCTGCAACCAGGAACAGCAGCGTAAACAGAGCTGCGATGATCGTCGATAAGAGAAGATTCAGAGAGAACGTGCTCTGCAGCTTTTCCTGATTGTTCTGTCCCATATATCGGCCGCACATGATCGCGGATCCGGCGATCAGCGTGATGCTGACCGCATTGATGAGCATGTTCACCGGGCTGTATAATCCGACCGCCGACATCGCGTCGACACCAACGTAATTGCTGGCAAAGAAACTGGATACGATGCCGTTGACCGCATTCACCGCGTTCAGAAGGATCTGCGCCGGCAGCAGACGGAACATCAGCTTTGTTATCATTTTTGTATTTGCTCTTTGATCCACAGTTCTGCCCTCTTTTATCTGTGCCGTCGTTTGTCAGTATTATATCACACGCGAGTATTGATTTTGTCCGGCAAGTCAATACAATAGAACCAGAATATAAATGAGGGAGAAAACAAGATGAAGATCCACGCAGTAAAAAATCCCGAGATCACACAAAGAGAAATTGATCATATGGCACTTTCCCGCGAGGTCGCCGGAGAGTGCATTGTCCTCATGGAAAACGACGGCACCCTGCCGCTCACAACGCCGGAGACTGTGGCGCTCTTCGGAAGCGGCGCCAGACAGACGATACGCGGAGGAACCGGGTCGGGCGACGTCAATACGCGGACAGATGTCAATATCGAAGGAGGACTTGAGAACGCCGGTTTCACGGTAACGACCAAGGACTGGCTGGACAAAAGCGACGCGAAATACATACAGACACAAAAGCAATATCTGGAATGGCTGCCCATTTGTGCCGGGCAGCAGGACGTCACGGAACAAATCGCCATGCTCACCCATCCGTTCCAGGTGATTTCACCAGCGGAAATCACAGAAGAAGACCTCGTTTCTTCTGCGGCAGACACGGCGATCTACGTCATATCGAGAACCTCCGGAGAAGGCGCGGACAGAGCCTGCCGGCGCGGAGACTATCTGCTCTATGAAGAAGAAAAGAACCAGCTAGAGGAACTGGCATCGGCATACCGCAAACTGATTGTCGTGCTCAACGTCGGCGGAGTGATCGACATATCGGAGATCAACGCGATCCCCGGAATCAACGCGGTACTGCTGATGACGCAGCTGGGAAACGTCGGCGGCGACGCCCTCGCCGATGTGCTGACGGGCCGGGTGAATCCCTCCGGACGGCTGACGGATACTTGGGCGGCGGACTATGCGGATTATCCCGCGTCTGCAACGTTCGGCGATAATGACGGCAATGTGGATGATGAGTACTACACGGAGGGGATCTATGTGGGCTACCGGTATTTTGACACCTTCGGAATCGAGCCGCTCTATCCCTTCGGATACGGATTGTCCTATACCAGTTTCGAGATCCATCCGGAGAGCGTTAACATAGATGGCGACATCGTCAGACTGGTGGTTCGCGTTGCGAATACCGGATCATGCAGCGGCAAGGAAGTGGTACAGGTGTATTGCAGTAAGCCCGACGGGATCATGCAAAATCCATCTCAGGAACTTGTTGCCTTTGCAAAGACCGGATCGTTGATGCCGGGGGACGAGATACAGCTCCCTGTGGAATTCGATATCCGCGGGCTGGCTTCCTACTGCGAGGATGCCGCCGCATGGATGATCGAAGAAGGCGAATACGTCATCCGCGTCGGCAGCAGCTCACGCTGCACCCTGCCGGCAGCGATCCTGGTATTTGACAACGATGTGATGACATTCAAACTAAAAAATCTGTTCGGAGGATCCGGTGCGCTTATCGAGATTCGCGCCCCTGAAAGAACGGCGCCGTCTGATGCGGAGGCTGGATATCATGTGCCCCGCATCGATGTCCCGGCAGGCAGCATCCGCTGCGTCCAGCCGGAATACAGCGGTCCCAGAGTTGCTTTTGCCACAGACAAGACCTGTGTTCTCACGGCGGAAGATGTCAAGGCGGGCAGATGCACCGTGGAAGAGATGATCGCCCAGATGACGGTTGAGGAACTGGCGGCTTACTGTGTCGGCAGCCTGCGCAGCGACGGGAATGTTGTAGGAGATGCCTCGGCAAGCATTCCGGGTGCTGCGGGCGACACCAGTTCGATCGCCAAAGAGAGCAGAGGGATCCGAAGTCTGTCTCTTGCGGACGGTCCGGCAGGGCTCAGGCTCCAGCCTGTATTCAAAACAGACAAGTCCGGCAATCTGCTGCCCGGCGGCGAGATCCAGGGCGATATCTGGACTCCCTTTGATCCTTCCCTCACCGATGAGAATTCAGACACCTATTATCAGTACTGCACAGCCATACCGATCGGATGGGCTTTGGCCCATTCCTGGAACATGCCGTTTCTCGAAGAAATCGGATCGATGGTCGGAACAGAGATGGAGCAGTTCGGCGTCGACCTGTGGCTTGCGCCGGCCCTCAACATCCACCGGGATCCGCTCTGCGGACGGAACTTCGAATATTACTCGGAGGATCCCCTGATCAGCGGCAAAACAGCAGCCGCAATCACGAGGGGCGTCCAGCGGCACAAAGGCTGCGGGACCACGATCAAACATTTCGCTGTGAACAACCAGGAAGGCAACCGGTATTTCACCAACGCGCACGTAAGCGAGAGAGCGCTCCGGGAGATCTACCTGAAGGGATTCGAGATCGCAGTCAGAGAGTCGCATCCCGTGTCCGTCATGACATCGTACAATCTGCTCAACGGCACCCATACAGCGAATCACTACGATCTGATCCAGGCGCTTCTGCGGGACGAATGGGGCTACTGCGGCATGGTGATGTCTGACTGGTACACCTCCCAGGACCTTCCTGACATGACCGGCAATCCGGATCCGGTCTATCCAATCTCTGCATCCACGGGATGTGTGTTCGCAGGAAATGATCTCCAGATGCCTGGTTGCCGAAAGAATGTGGATGACCTTGTTAAGGCGGTAATGAGCGGTGAGGAAATCGACGGATACAGGATCACACTGGCAGATCTGCAGTTCTGCGCGGCGAATGTGATCCGAACAGTAATAGATAACACACTTTGACTTTAATACCGCTTGATTCTGTGGTATATTAGGGATTGCCATCCTTTTTTAGCTAGTGGACTGATTCTTATCGGTCTAGTTGCCGGACTGTTTATTTATGGCTTTGTCTCCAACTCATCGGGTGATTCCGCGCCGATTACAGACGATGCCGGTTATACGATGCTTGCCATTGAGGATCTGACGGATGAATTGGCAAACGGCGTCGATTCAGCGAAGTCGAAATACCTTGACCAAAAGGTCGCCATCTCAGGACGATTTGACAAAAAGAACTCAGATAAAGACCCGCAACTCGAGGGTGTTTCCGAAGACAGTATCATTCTGTCAGATCTTGACGAAGATAATACCGATACCTTTTGGATCATCGGCAAGATGCAAACGGATGAGCATCGCGAAACGTTTAAGGAATTCACAGAGGGCAGTATGGTTGTAATAAGAGGCACAATTACGGATATCACTGAGTCCACAGTCTCAATTGATATAGATGACATGGAGTAACAAAAACAGACGCCAATTGGCGTCTGTTTCTATTCTATTTCTGCGTTGCCTCACTTCGTCTTTATCGATGTCTTCGCTGACCATGCAGAGTACCACTTCTTGCCGTTTACGGTCTTGTAGGTTCTCACCTGAACGTAGTATTTTTTCTTGGCTTTGAGTTTTGTGATTTTCTTCGATACAGTCGCTGCTTTCGTAATTGTCACTGTCTTTGACGATGCCATCGATGACTTCAGACTATACCGGATCTGGTAACCGGTGTATGCTTTCTTCGCCCACTTGACTGTGAAGCCCTTCTTGACAGCTGCCAAGGAGGTAATCTTCGTCACTGCCGGCTTCAGTGCCGCCAGGGTCTTCTCCCCAGTGACCGCGTGGCAGACACTGCACTCCTTCCAGGACTTGCCCGCGATGCCGATCTGCGCCTTCTTCACCTTGCTCTCATACTTATGGCCCGTCGCGGGGATAGACTGTACATAGAACTTCTCGCTGCATCCGGAGCAGTGGATCGACTTGCTTCCCTCCTCCGTACAGGTCGGATTTGTGTCTATTGTGAATCCTTCATCAAGTTGATGCCCCAGCGCCGGTACAGCCATAGTTTCTTCGTACCCGCATCCTTCAACTGTGCATTTATGCTTCTGAGATCCTTCTTCCGTACAGGTTGCCGGTTTGGTCTCGACCCATTCTCCAAACTGATGACCGGTCGCAGGAATGACGCGGCTGATTATGACCGTTCCGCAGTCCTCGCATTTGATGGATTCGCTTCCGTCCGTTGTACAGGTCGGCTCTTTATCGTGTATGTATTCTTCTGACCACTCGTGGGCTTTCTTTTCGACGCCTTGTGTCTCGGTGAATCCGCATGTGGTGCAGACCCTCGTTTTAGATCCTTCCTCCGTACATGTGGACTCCGTCACGACCCATTCACCAAAGAGATGCCCGGTCGCCGCCGTTTCATTGTCTGTATAAGTATTACCGCAGCGCCCGCAAACATGCAGCGTAAATCCACCTTGTGTACAGCTCGGGGCAACGGTCGCCTCCCCATATATATGCCCCAGAGCAGGAACATCAGCCACCTGTTTTGTCGCTTCACATAGCGTACAAGTGTATAGCCGGGTGCCGTTGCTATCACAATCCGGCTCTGTTACAATCTGACCCTCATCCCAAACATGCGCATTGGGGTCGGCCGGAATGGTCCCTGTGGCAGTACAGCCGCACACATCGCAAACCATCGTTTTGCTTCCCGCTTCTTTGCAAGTCGCTTCCTGTTCAACATTCCATTCTCCGCTATGCTCTGAAGTGTCATTACCGATCTGCTCATAGGAAAGCGTCAGCCCGTAGCAATAATACTTGGACGATGTGTCCGCATAGTCAAGTGTTGTTATGTAGTGTGCCAGTGAGCAATCCGGCGCGATGATCTTTGCATTAATAGATGCGCCGTTTGGATTAAACGGGTTTCCTGCTCCATAGCTGCTGGCCAGGAAGTTGAAGTCTGTATCTTTATTTGTGAACGTCACCGTTTCAAGCGCTGTACATTCTTCAAACATATACCTGCCTACATAGGCGCAATCAATCGTTACATCTTTCAGCCCTTTGCACTTTATGAACATAGAATCCCCAGAGTAATAAGAATTCTCTTCTACCATGACATTCGCAGGAATATGCAGTGTTTCCAAAGAAGTGCATCTGGCAAATACGGAATCCTGCGGAACGATTGTCCCTGTTCCGAAATCAATCTCCTTCAACGCTTCACACTGACTGAATGCAGCAGTTCCAAGCGACAGCTCTCCCGTATTGCAGAACTTCACGCTTTCTAAATTATAGTACGCATAGTTGAACGAATAATTCCCTACGCTGGTAATATCGCTTCCAATCGTTACGCTCTTGATCTCAGCTCGATACGCGTACCATGGAGCGTTTGTATATGAGCCGTTCGAAGATGTGTCTCCTGAATACGCCGGCAGTTGTCCGGATCCCGTAAAGATCAAATCGCCATTATCGTAGATTTCCCACTTGGCTTTTGTTCCGCACGCTCCGGAATACTTGGCCCTTTCCAAAATCAGAGATGTTCCGTCCAGCCTCAGTCTGCAATTGTTCATGCCGTCAGCAAGCTTGAATTTAGCGGCGACCTCCTCTGATTGTACATCACTGATAATCCTTCCCGTAACGCCATCGGCCACAATAACATCGATTGGGTCCCCTGCGTAAGAAGCGCCTGCGTAATACGCAGATATTTGTCCGGCGCCATAAGCGATCAGGCTGCCAATGGAGCAGTTGCCGGAAAGATACAAATTCGTATAGTTCTTGATGCCGTAATCCCGGTATCCGGAAATAGTACCGCCGCGGATATACGTGTTTACGTAAGTGTTTGCTGATCCGTTGACGATACCGTTCTGCCCACCTATGATTTGTCCTCCGAGCATGTTGAATGATCCGCTGTATGTTCGGACGCCTCCGTTGACCATCCCTCCTTCGATGTCAATACGGCTTTCATCACCTATACTGTCATTGTAAATGCCGGCGTCATCTCCCGTGACGCTCCCCCCTAACACAATCGTCTTGGCGGTGCCCACATTATTGATTCCATATTCGCTTCCCTTGACAGAACCGCTGTAAATCGTCGTTTTGCCCGCATTGTAAATGCCGCTTTTTATTATGTCACTGCCGCTGGTGTCTGTGATCGCTTCAATACATCCGGATCCCTGGCAATCACAAAGAATCAGTTCTCCGGATCCTGAAACGTTCAGTCCATGTGCTTTTCCATTGGTCTTGATCGTATGCCCGTTGAGGCACAGATAGACTTTCCCTTGAATCGAAAAAGTGCTTTCTCTTGTTACGTCCTGAGTTAGATAAACATGCTGCGTGGTACTGCTGCTCAATGCAGTCGTTCCATCCCAGGCTGTCCAGGATACGGAATTATGCCGAGCCCCGTCCGTACACTCTGCGCCGCAAATCGGATGTGAATTATGTGTTGCCGCAGCTGCTTCATCTGCAAAGGCAATCTCCACTCCGACCATCAAAAGTGCGGCTAAAACAATGAGCAAAAGGCCCCTTGCTGTTTTTTTCATTTGCCGTAACCTCCTAAAGATATTATGTTCACTCCACTTTATTTCATGATGATTGATTCCTTTGTAGGTTATTTTATCCTACATAATGTAATCATTACAATAGCAAAATCATTCCGCCATGCTTCATCCCTATGGGATTCCTTTTTACAAGCCTCGCCTTTCTTAATATCAACACAATTTGCTTTTGGCACGTGGCGATGATACGATGTATGTAGCAGGAGGGCAAAAGAGATGACCAAAGGGGTAACAGAGAAATACTCAGCAGAAAAGCAACGTCTCCGCAGGCTGGCAAGGATATGTGTCCGGAAGCTGAGGCGTATCGGGATTTATCCACCGGATGGAATCGGACTCTATGTGAAGGAGCTGGACGAGATGCGGGCAGCTCCCGGAAACGGCGATATCGGTGACGACTGGCTGGCCTTCACCGTCAACCGGCGACGGGGGAAGCAGTGGATCGATCCGATAATCTATATGCTGCCTTCGGTATTGCATGCGGACGTATCCGACGAAAGCTGTATGCATATCATTATGCATGAGCTCCTCCATGCCTGCGCACCGGAAGAAGACAATCATGGAGGACGATGGATGCAGTTTGCGGAAATCGTAAACGAGAAGCTGGGATACGATATCAAGGAACATGCCAGCTACAGGGTCTCGCGAGAGATCGAACGAGTCTCTCTGCAGATAGAACGATCCACTCAGCAGCCAGAACAGGTCTCACAGCAAATCGAACGAGCTTCGCAGCGGAAAACACAGCCGCAGCTTCCGCAGGCTATGCCGAGGAGGCATATGAATATTCTGATCCAAGGGGATGTACACGTGCAGGGGAGCATCAATGTCGTTCGAAAGACAAGTTGCAGAAGTATTTACTCTCGATCAGAGGATCTGAAACGATGCAAAACGGAACGCAAATATACCCTTGCAAAGCGGAAAGGAATATGATATCGTGTATCTACCGACAGGTTGTCGGTAAGCGAGGTCAGCCTTAACAACGAGTTAAAATACATATGAGAATCGTCAAATCGGCAGAGGAAAGAAAAAACGAAATACTTGATGTTGCGGAGGAGTTGTTCGCTGAGAAGGGCTTCGACAGTGCCAGTACGAATGACATCATCAACCGAATAGGCATTGCCCGGGGAACTCTGTATCATCACTTCGGATCAAAAGAGGAAATACTTGATGCGATTGTCGAGCGGATGACCCGCGAGGGCATTTCCCGCGCAAAGGCAATCGTTGCAGACAAGAGCATTCCCCTCCTCTCGAGATTTACCGGAGCTGTTCTCGCTTTGAACATTAACACAAAGGCGGGCGCTGAGGTGCTTGAGCAGATCCACAGGCCGCAGAACGCGCTGCTCCATCAGAAAATGCAGGAGCGCCTGCTCGGCGGAGTTGTTCCCCTCATAGCGCAACTGATTGGGGAAGGCAATGAGGAAGGATTATTTGATTCAAAGTATCCGCAGGAAGCTGCAGAGATGATTTTGCTCTATTCAAGCATTGCATTCGATGAACTTGCAGAACTCACACCTGAAGAAAAAGAGCGAAAGAGCAAGGCATTCATATGCTATACCGAGAGAATACTGGGGGCCCGGGAAAACAGCCTTGAGGC
>JBGUKV010000271.1:0-3860 GCA_045114655.1 Candidatus Allocopromorpha sp.
GTGGGGCAGGTACCGATGACCAGCACCAGAACCGGGTTTTCTTTGATCAGACCGTTCAGGAGAACGTCAATTCTTTTCCTCTCTTCCATTATTTCGCACCTCCTAACTCAGCATACTGTGCAAGTGCAGCAAAGACGCCTTTGTGGATCGCGGTACCGGAAACAGATGCGCCGGTAATAAAGTTGAAGTCCGCCTCTTTTTTGACATCTTCTCCTGTCAGGGCAGTCTTGGAGATGTACTGTGCGAGGTATTCGGGATCCTGGTCCTTGGTGCCGACTCCGGGTGTATCGGCGTGGTCTGTAACTTTTACGCCCGTAATAGCGCCCGAAGCGTCAAGTCCGACCATCATGGTAAGGTCGCCGCCGAAGGACTTTGTCATACAGGTCATAACGTAACCGGTGCCGTTATTTGCCTTGTAAACTTCGGTAACAGATGCTTTGCCGTCTGATGAAGAAGCATAGCTGTCAAGTTCGACCTGTGTAAAATCATCCGCTTCGGGAAGCAGCTCTTTTCTGTTCTCTGTCGCGGTGATCGCCTGATTCCTGATGATGATAGGTTCAGAAACTGAATTGGTCAATGCCAGAAGAAGTGTCGTCACAAAGCAGATCGCCACGAGGACAACTACCGGCATTCCGTATTCCTTAAAATTATCATTCTTAGTCATTATTTGGCAGCCTCCTTTTCTGCTTGCTTTGCAGCTTTCTTGGCGGCCTTTTCTGCAGCACCGATGCCGTAGAACTGATTCTGGGCAATCATATCAAGAAGCGGAGCCAGGACGTTCATGAACAGAATGGCGAAGGAAGCTCCTTCAGGATATGCGCAGAACAGACGGATGATCATGGTGACAAGACCGCATCCGATACCGAAGGCGACCTTGGCGGTTTTCATGATCGGGCTAGTCACGTAATCAGTTGCGCAGAATGTCGCGCCAAACACAACACCGCCGGCGAGCAAATGGAACAGAGCCATGTGCAGCGCGCTGTAATCTCCACCGACAAATGAGTAGTAAATAAAAGCGAAAACAAACACAGTGCCCATATAGCACACCGGAATGATCGGGGAGATGATCTTCTTCGCGATCAGGATCACAAGGCCGATCAGAACTGCGATCGTGCAGGTCTCACCCATAGCGCCGCCGATATTGCCGATAAACATATCCTTCAGAGAAGGTGCCTGCGCCAGCGCTCCGTCAGCAAGAAGACCGAGGGGCGTAGCGCCGGTAGCCGCGTCTGCTGCCTGGTTCAGTCTCGTAACAGGCCATGTGGTCATGTAGGAGGTGAAGGACAAAAGCAGCACGATACGTCCGACGATCGCCGGGTTAGCGAAGTTGCGTCCGAGACCGCCGTAGAGCTGTTTGACGATAACGATCGCCGTGAAACAGCCGATCACTGCCATCCAAACAGGAAGGTTGGCGGGAAGGTTCATGGCAAGGATCGCGCCTGTGACGCACGCACTCAGATCCTTGACCGTCACTTTCTTTCCGAGAAGTCTCTCATATCCCCACTCGAACAGAGCGCTGCAGGCCATGCAGACTGCTGTGAGGATCACTGCATCGAGGCCAAAATAGAAAACGCTTGCGATGAAGGAAGGGATCAAGGCGATCAAAACCCACATCATGGTTTTCTGCGTGTCAAGAGCCGTCACCAGATGGGGAGACGACGCAATGGCAAGATTATCATAATACTTTTCATTTTTTGTATTCGTCATTTCTGGCTTGCCTCCCTTACTAATCCTTTCGCGAGCTTATTGATGAAAGCCAACGGGCGGCGGGCAGGACAGATATAAGAGCAGCTGCCGCATTCCATGCACTGCATGATCTTAAGGTCATTGAGCCGCTTAACATCTCTTGCCTCATAGGCATCCGCGAATCCGGTGGGAAGAAGATTAAAAGGACATGCGTTGTGGCATCTGCCGCAGCTGATGCACGCGGTCTCCTCCGGGATCAACGACTGCTCTTTTGTAAATGCGAGGATCGCGTTATTGTTCTTGACAATAGGCATTCTGTCAGAGAAGATAGCGCGTCCCATCATAGGACCACCCATAAGAATCTTGCGGGGTTCTTCCTTGTAGCCTCCGCAATACCCGATCACGTCATGGATCATTGCGCCGATCGGAACGATCACATTGCCGGGCTTTGTGACAGCATCTCCGTCAATCGTCACTCTCTTTTTAATAAGAGGCATTCCATCTTTGAGATACTGTCCCAGGAATGCGACAGATGTGACGTTGGACACAATGCAGCCCAGATCTGCGGGAAGTACACCTGCGTTGCAGGTTTTTCCTGTCACTTCGTAAATCAGGACACGTTCTGCTCCCTTGGGATAGCTTGCCTGCAGCGGGAAAGTCTTGATATTTGTGATTCCCTGCTCCGCAAATTTCCTGTTGAAGTTGTCGATAGCGTCCTGCTTGTTGTCCTCAATTCCAATGTAGCACATAGGTGCCTGGATATACTTCATGATCATCAGAGCGCCGTCGATGATATTCTGGGTATCCTCGAGCATAGTTCTGTGGTCCGAAGTGATGAAAGGTTCACATTCCGCACCATTGATGATCAGTGTCATGGGTTCTCCGAGATTCTTGGGATTGAATTTCAGCCAGGTCGGAAAACTTGCGCCTCCGAGTCCTACAAGACCGCTCTCTTTCACTGCCGCGATAAAACTGGGCTGATCGGTGATCACCGGAGGCTTGATGGAAGGGTCAATTTCCTGTTTGCCATCCGATTCGATGACCACAAGCGTGTCATATCCGCCCATGGCGTTTCTCTGCGTCTCGATTCCGGTAACTGTTCCCGATACGCTTGCATGCACCGGCACGTGAAGAAATGCTTCTGTGTCACCGATCTTCTGCCCCACGAGGACATGATCGCCCTTTTTGACAAGAGGCTTGCACGGTGCGCCGATGTTCTGCGACATCGAGATCTTTACCACATCCGGGACGGGCATTACCTCTGTCGCACATCCGGCCGTATTCTTGTAATGGCCGGCATGTATGCTGTTCAAATGTTTAGAACCGAACATTGCTGCTCCCCCTTTTCTGGTTACTTAATATGTACACTTACTAAAGGTTATTATAATCCGAGGAAAAAAAAATCAAATAATTGCTCGTCGAAAAAAACGGTTATAATTGTTTCAATTCATGAACAATTTCATGCTTGCGATTGCAAACTTTTATTATTGCGGCAATTCAACCGGAAAACGAAATAATTTTCAGCCTGTAAAACCGTACATTTCATCAAGGAAACGGAATCTTCCCGTTATCCAATCACTGATTTTTCCAAAAGAATATTCCTCTCCTGTCCCATACCATTTCTCCTCATTTCTATTGAAAGCACCGCTTTTATCCAATAGATCTGAGTTTTCTTCAAAGAGGCTTTTCACATAATCCGGACTTATTCCTTCTGACCGCCATTTGATCCACTTCTTAGCAGTATCATCCCGGATCCCGTCGATGATATGTGTAAGTCTTGAATATCCGTAGTTTCTGTCATATCGAAGTTTATAAGTGTCTGTAGTTTCCGGAAAGAACACTGTGTTGCCGTGATCCGGATCCCAGACAAAGCCTTCTCCGAATGTGTAATTGAGATCCCAAATAGTCTCGCGAAGCACATATCCGCCTTTACCGTCACCATATGCTGCAATATAAACATTTTTCCAACTGTTGTCGCAGGCTCTTGTCATCTCACAGAACAGTTCATGGAATATAAAGTTGTCTAGATCGAGCACTATACCGTTCTCAGTCATTTCGCTCATATCTCCGGTCTCAAAGACCATATCCTGGTACATCTGCAGGGGATCCCAGATACATCCGCTGCCTTCTATGTTCGGATACTTGATCTCCGCATAGTTGAATCCGTTTTTCTG
>JBGUKV010000272.1:0-2550 GCA_045114655.1 Candidatus Allocopromorpha sp.
GAAATAAGCCGGAAGCGAAATTCCAAAACAGACTGCCAGCGGAAGCAAACGCAGGGACTGGGTGAATACAAAGGCGGTCACGCCCGTGACAGCGATCATGCCCAGAGTCCTCGGAAAGGCTCCGATGCTCATGATGGCTGCATTTTTAAATTTCGCGGAAAGGCTGTTCTCGAACCGCGCGCCCAGCGGAAAGATCCACACAATGAGGGCAGCCAAAATCAGAGCGATCGCATAGACCGGGGCGACCAGAAAACGCGAAGTGCTCCTGCCGAAGACGTAATAATCCATATAGAGGATCCCCCCTGCAAAGAGCAGAATGATCCACACCGGAGTCATGCTTTTTAAATTCGCGCGGAACTGTGTGAAGTACATGGATGCGACCTTCCCGTCCCTCCCCTCCATCATTCTCATGATGCAGTAATGCAGGGCGGTCAGCGCTGCTCCCGCCGTAAAGACAGGCAGACAGCAGAGAAGCGTGAGAAAGTTCAGTTTCAATAAGGTCAGCAGATCAGACATGGCCCGCATAAGCGGCCCGTCCGCAGAAAAAAGTGTATTCATAGTATCCCTCGACAGTACAAACAGGCCCACACGCCTTCCAGGACCCGGCTATATACGAGTAAGGCAGTAAAGGATACTGTAAGTATATAGCTTTGACCGGCATGCGTGCAACAGCCCCTTGGAACATAAAAGAATGAGGCTTCGCAGTAACGCGAAACCTCACTCTGCATGGATGCATCAAAGCGAATACATTTACTCCATTCACTCCTGCCGATCAGCCCTTAACAGCACCTTCTACCATACCTTCCATGATCTGCTTCTGTGCGATCAGGAAGATGATGATCATAGGCAGGATTGCGAGCAGGGCCGCTGTCAGGATAAGATCCCACTGCTTTACGTAAGATCCGACGAACGCCTGGACCGCAACAGGAAGTGTTTTATACTTGCTGTTATTTCCGAGCATCAGGGACGGAAGCAGGTAGTCGTTCCAGATCCACATGCCGTTAAGAATCGTAACGGTCGTGAGTACCGGTGTGAGGAGCGGGAAAATGACCTTGAAGAATGTACCTTCCGGTGAGCATCCGTCAATCGCCGCAGCCTCCTCAAGATCATAGGGAACGCCTTTGATGAAACCGGTCAGAATAAATACTGTCATAGCACCGCCAAATCCGCAGTATGCGAAGATCGCGCCGGGAATAGACTTCAGCATCGGGATCCCGACGAACTGTCCTACGTCACGGAATGAAGTAATAAGCGGAAGCATGACTACCTGGAACGGAATGATCATGGATGCGATAAATATCATATAGATCACAGTTGCCCATACCTTCTTATTGTTACGGCTGATGACCCATGCAGCCATGGCGCCGAAGAGCGCAAGAAGGACAAGGGAAATTACTGTGATGGATACGGAGGAACCGAGTGCCGCCCAGAAATTAAAGTTCGAATTTCCTACAACGCTTGAAACATTCGAAATGAACTGTTTAATGGACGCACCTATCCATGCGATCGGGCTTGCAACGATATCCGTCTGCTTCTTAAAGGAGTTAAGGACTACCAGATAGAACGGGAACAGGATATATGCTGCAATAACAATGCCGAGAAGAGTAAGGATAATTGTTCTCGATTTCTTTGTTTGTGACATTATAGCTCGACCTCCTTACTGTTGGATATGCGTACCTGGATAAGAGATACGACAGCGAGGATAACGAAGAACAGCACAGCTTTCGCCTGTCCGACTGCATAGCTGTTCTTGGCGATCGCCGTATTGTAGATATTAAGAGCAAGCATCTGCGTACCGTTGGAGAGATAGCTCCCCATGAAATTCGTTACGGATCCTGCACCGTTCGTCAAAGCCATGTTGACATCGAACTGCTTGAAGGCAGATGTCAGTGTAAGGAATGTACAGATCGTAATGGTCGAAGCGATCATCGGGATCTTGATCTGGAACAGCGTCTGTATCGGTGTTGCACCGTCAATATCCGCTGCTTCGAGAACATCACCGGGAACCTGCGTTAATCCGGTGATATAAATAAGCATAATATATCCGCCGTACTGCCACAGATAAACAACTACGATGCAGAGAAGAGCTGTTCTGGACTTCGAGAGCAGAGATATATTATTTGTCATACCGATCAGAACGTTGTTGAATACGAACTGCCAGATATAACCCAGTACGATACCGCCGATCAGGTTCGGGAGGAAGTAAGCAGCCCTGAAAAATCCTGATGCCTTGATGGAGGATGTACAGAGAAGAGCCAGACAGAAACCGATCACATTAATAAGGATCATATTAATGATAACAAAAACAAATGTAATCAGAATGGAATAAATAAATGCCGGATCCTTGAACATTGTCGTGTAGTTGGCCAGACCGACGAACTTCGTAATCTTAACACCCGTCCAGTCAGTAAAAGAATAACCGATACCGAGAACGAGCGGAATAATAACGGTTACTGCAAATGTAAAAAGAAGCGGGAACAGGAAAATGATGTAGACGATCTTCCTGTGATGCTTCAGCGTCGGAATAAGATAGAGGCCGGCAAAGAACGC
>JBGUKV010000273.1:0-12043 GCA_045114655.1 Candidatus Allocopromorpha sp.
GTCTTCCAGATGCCGAAAGTATCCGAGAAATTCGAAACGACACAGGTTTTGGAGAACGGAACGCTGGAGGTTTCCTGTGAGGCATCAGGATATATCATAAAGGATGAAGCCGTTTGCACAGCCAACCAGGCAGGCACCATCGAATACAAATGGGATGATGGGACTGTCGTCAAGAAGGGAAGCAAGCTTGCGAAAATCAAGGAGCCTGAGTCCGAGAAAGATAAGGAAAAGGCAAAGGACGCCCCGGTCAGGGGCAAATACAAGGACTACCTTGAAGCGCTCAAAGGCTATGACCTTCTGAAAGAAACCAAAAAGGCTCCTGTCAGCGGTGTTTTCAGCTTGTCTATAGACGGCGGCGAGAAGTATTTCTCCATCGGCAACATGGACAAGATCAAAAAAGAAGAGGCCCCGGACCACATACTCGGCGAGTTGGATCTGAAGCGGGAGGATGTCAGAGCAGGAGAGCCGATCATGAAGGTTTCCAACGATGACGTCTGGTACATCCTCTGCTGGGTTGAGAAGGCCGATGCGCAGAAATACGAAGTCGGCGAGAAGGTCAGGATCGCCATCGGCGACAGCACTATGGACGCCAAGGTGCATAAGATCGAAAAGGACGGAGAAGAGTACCGGATGGTGTTCTACCTCAATGTCTACTACAAGGATTTCTGCAGCGCCAGACAGGTCGACCTGAACATCGTAGAGAGCAACACGGTAGGTCTGATTGTGGATAACGAGTGCATCGTCAAAAAGGACGGGCAGGAAGGCGTCTATGTGAGGAACAAGGACGGCGACACTTATTTCAGACCGATCAAGGTCAAGATCACCGACGGTAAGCAGTCCGTGATCTATGAGTCCATCTACGTCAACGATAAGTACGAGCAGGTGGAGACAGTAAGAGTATATCAGGAAGTCCTGCGTCATCCGCAGGAAGCCCTGGAAGAAGATATGGCGAAAGAATAGCAGGCAAATTCAGGAGGCAAATTCAGGAGGCAAAAATGGAAGATATAAAGAAGAATATCGAAGGAGTCCGTGCGAAGATCTCTGAAGCGGCTACAGCAGCCGGCAGAGACGGCGATGAGGTGATCCTCGTAGCCGTCAGCAAGACGAGAGATCCGGAGGAAATCAATACGGCGATCGACGCGGGAATCACCGATATCGGCGAGAACAAAGTCCAGGAGATCATGGACAAGTTCGAAGATATCAAGCCTGTCAGATGGCACATGATCGGACACCTTCAGACCAATAAAGTCAAATACATCATCGACAAAGTCGATATGATCCATTCCGTTGACTCGATCAAACTGGCCAAGGAGATCAACAAACGCGCGAAGGCAAAAGATCTTGTGATGGACATCCTCGTGCAGATCAATCCGGCTGAGGAAGAGAGCAAGTTCGGCGTTACCATCGACGGCGCCGGTGATCTGGTCAGGGAGATTCTGGATACATGCGAGAACATCCGGATCAGAGGGCTTATGAGCGTTGCGCCGATCGCGGAGGACCCGCGGGACGTGAAGCCGTACTTCGACGGCGTGAAGGCCAAGTACGACGAGCTGGCGCAGATCGATGATCCGAAGCTGGATTTCAAATACCTGTCCATGGGCATGTCTCATGATTTTGCAGTAGCGATAGAGGCAGGATCCAATTTAGTAAGAGTAGGAAGTGCGATTTTCGGAGAAAGAGATTACGAAAAGTACAGAAAGGAGCAGGAGGCGAAGAAAAATGGGAGTATTCAATAAGTTCAGAGATCTGATCGGAATCGACGACGAAGATTACGATGAGGAAGAGTACGAAGAAGAGTATAAGCCATCATACAAGGAGAGGACTCCGGCAGCACCGAGAAAGCCGGCGGCACCTTCCCCCAGATACGATACAACGAATATAGTGCCTATGCAGAACAAAACCGTGAAATCAATTACAAACGCATTCAAACTGGTGGTCATTGAACCATCCGGTTTCGATGAATGCTCAAGACTGGTGGACAACCTCAAAAGCAGGAAGCCGGTCATTGTGAATCTTGAGAAGCTTGATTCAGATACAGCCAGAAAGATTTTTGACTTCCTGGGAGGCGCCACTTACGCTCTCAACGGAAATGTCCAGAAGGTAGCGAACAACATCTTCATCTTCGCGCCGGAGAACGTGGCAATCTTCGCCGATGGTGAGAACAAGCCGTACAGCTTCTCCGGATCTGACGAGAATCCCTGGAAATAATGGAGCAATGATCAATGATCAAACCGATTGATATACAGGAAAAAGTCTTTACAAAGGCAGTCCGGGGCTATAAGGAAGAAGAGGTCAACGCGTTTTTGGACGAGATCACAGTGGATCTCGACCGTCTGCTGAACGAGCTGCGTGAAACGAAGGAAGAAAACGGCAGACTCGTGGAGGAACTGGAACGCCACAGAGCAACAGAGAGCCGGGTCGTGGAGACCTTGCGGGCAGCCAAATCCCTCATGACCGACATCTCAGCCAGTGCGGAAAAACGTGCGGCCATTTTGCTGAAGAACGCGGAACTGGATGCGGAGCTGATGAAAAAGAATGCCCGCGAGGAATCAGAAGCCCTCGCCAAGGAAACGCAGAATCTGCGCGCCAGATATGAGGAGTTCCGTAACCGCTACAGGAGAATGCTGGAGATGGAACTGCAGAGATTCGAATCCAGCAGAGGCGCGGAGGTTTCGGCCAGCAGCATCGTGGACTTCGAAGACCTGCCGGTAGCCAAGGACGAGGAACCGCTGGAGACAGTTGTCACACAGGATACGATCCACACGGGGAAACTCTAAGTGAGGCGCTGAAACAATTATGATTTATGTATTGGTCATACTTGGTGTCATCGCTCTTGACAGGGTCGTGAAACTGTGGCTTCTGAGCGGATACAATGTCGGTGATTCGACTGCTGTGCTCGGCGACTTTTTTCACATCACTTATGTACAGAACCGAGGCGTTGCGTTCAGCATGCTCACAGGGCATGAAGGAATCATCCTGGCAGTGACATCGGTCCTGCTGTGCGCCGGACTGGTGTTTCTCCTGCTGTCGCGCAAGATGTTCTCACCGATATTCAGCATGGGTCTGGCTCTTGTCTGCGGCGGAGGCATCGGCAATATATTCGACAGGATCTATTATGGATTCGTTGTGGACCTGTTCGATTTCGGATGGTTTCCCGTGTTCAATGTTGCGGATATCAGTATCTGCGTCGGATGCGGACTCATGTTTCTGTATGTGATCCTATCCATGAAGGAGCCGGCATGAGAAGAGAAGAAATCAATATTACAGAAGAAACCCAAGGAACCAGGCTTGACCTGGTTCTTTCTGCAGGACTGGAAGATTACTCGAGAAGCTTCATACAGAAACTGTTCGAGAAGGGCGGGGTATCCGTTAACGGCAAACCCTGCACGTCTAAGAAATACAAATGCGCCGCAGGCGATCTGGTGGAGATCGTCATCCCCGAACCGGAGCGCCTCGAAGCGGCGGCGGAAGATATCCCGATCGATATCGTGTATGAGGACGGGCATCTGCTGGTCGTGGATAAACCTGCCGGCATGGTCGTGCATCCTGCGCCGGGCAATTACAGCGGGACGCTCGTGAATGCCCTGATGTATCACTGCGGGGATCAGCTTTCGTCTATCAACGGCGTCATCCGGCCAGGAATCGTGCACAGGATCGACAAGGATACGAGCGGTCTGCTGGTCGTCGCCAAGACAGACCGGGCTCATGCAGGGCTGGCCGCGCAGCTGGAAGAGCATTCAATCAACCGGATCTACAAGGCGATCGTCCTTGACAATATCAAGGAGGACGAAGGCACAGTCGATGCCGCCATCGGCAGAGATCCGAAGAACAGACTCAGGAACGCAGTCCTTAAAGAAGGCATGCCCGGATATGAAAGCGCCAGACGGGCGGTGACCCACTATAGAGTTCTGGAACGCTTCGGCAGATATACCCTGGTCGAAGCGAAGCTCGAAACGGGAAGAACCCATCAGATCCGCGTGCATATGGCGTACATCCGGCATCCGCTGCTGGGCGATGAGCTTTACGGACCCGCGAAGAACAAAGCAGGAGCCAAGCGCCAGATGCTCCACGCAGGAGTGCTGGGATTTATTCATCCTGTTACCGAAAACTATATGGAATTCGAAAGCCCTCTCCCGGAGGACTTCACGAAGGTTCTGCATAAAATAAGTGAGACATGAAGGAGGAACCGCGAATCGGCAGAATTCAGTCCTTGTCGCACGCATGGGCGTCGTCGTGACATGCATTCTTGATATACCGGAGACATCCGTCACAAACATATCCGTGTTTGAATGAAAATGTCTCATAGGTACAGCCGCAAATGCTGCATTTATTGTCCATGATCAGTTTCTCCTTTCATGAATGATAACGCAGATGATCGGGCAGCCCACAGAACCGCTCCATGTCTCACAACAGCAAAGTATCGCGAATTGTGAGAATAATCAACCAAATAATACAATAAATGTAAAAAATGACAAAAATATTGTAATAATCTGACAGGAATACATATATAGAAGCCGTACAGTAGGAAGGGACGAAGATGTACATCACATTCACACTGAAAGAAACAGATAAAGGAATCATCCGCGGGTATCACTGGCCTTTGCAGGGAGCGAGAAGAGTCGCGTGTATCGTGCACGGGATCGGCGAATACGGCGGAAGGTACGACCGGGTCGCGAGCAGCTTTCTGAAGAGAGGGATCGCATCGATTTCTATGGATCTCAGAGGCCACGGCGAGTCGAGGGACCCGAAGGGCCACTGCGCGCCGCGGGAGGCGGTTCTTGAGGATATCAGCGATCTGCTTCTCTATGCCAGAAAGCATTATCCGGACAGCGAGATCACTCTCTACGGGCACAGCATGGGCGGCAACCTTGTTCTCGACTACAGAAGCAGGGGCGCCTTCAATGATATGCCGGTCAAGTATCTGATCACGGCACCTTGGGTCAGACTGGTCAAACCTATCACAGGCCCGCTGTATGCGATCGCGAAACTGATGAGCAGGATCGCGCCTTCCGCTACCATCGGAAGCAACGTGGATGAAGCGCTTCTGGGCAATCCGGCTTCCGTACAGCCATACCATGACAACCCTATGGTCCACAACCGCATCTCATTCCAGTGCGCGATAGACGGCTTCGAAACAGGAAAGGCCCTTGAATCCGGCACACTGGAAGACAACGGTGCTGCCGCGCAGATCCCGACCATGCTCATGCACGGCACGGACGACGGCATCTGCAGCATCGAAGGCACCCGGAAAGTCTATCACAACCTCAAGCGCAAAGGCTGCAATGTCCAGATGATCGAATGGCCGGGATTCCTCCATGAGATACACAACGGAAACGCCGTCTCCCGGGGAGACGAGGTCATCGACAGTATGATCCAGTTCATACTGGGATAACAGAAACAATAATCAGATAATTACTCAGGCAAGGCAGGATCCTCATAGAGGGTCCTGTTGTGCGTGAATATGACAAATCCGGGTTTCGCGCCGGCAGGCTTCTTCACGTATCTGACTTTGGTGTAGTCTACGGGGACATTGGCGGAGTTTCTGCCTTTGCTGTGATAGGCGGCAATTTGCGCTGCGCAGCGAAGGTCCTCTTCTGAGGGCGATCTGCCTTCGGTCAGCAGGATCACATGGGAGCCCGGAATGTCTTTGGTGTGGAGCCAGATGTCTGTTGAAGAGGCTCGTTTGAATGTCAGAAAGTCGTTTTCTTTGTTGTTCCTGCCGACGAGGACCGTGGCTCCGGACGGCAGTGTATAGGAATGCGGCTTTGGTTTCGTCTTACCCGGCCGCGCTCCCTTGGCTCGGCTCTTTCTTTGACGCAGGTAGCCGCTTTCAGTAAGTTCCGCACGCAGGAGGTCCACTTCCTCTACGGAAGCCGCGCGTTCAGCATAGGCATAGACAGATTCCAGGTATTCGATCTCGGCCATAGTCTCATCGAGCTGGATCTGTTTTTCTTTAAGGGCAGTCTTGCTTTTGCCGTATTTCTTGTAGTAGTTCTGCGCGTTGCGGGCAGGGGAGTACTTCGGATCAAGAGGAATCTCGACCGTGCTCCCGTCATAATAACTCGTAACGGTGACACTGCGTGCTCCCGGCTGCACCAGATGCAGGTTGGCGTTCAGCAACTCGCCTCGCAACCTGTATTTGTCCGCGTCCATGGCTTTCACCATGTCTTCGTTGAGACGCTGCACCTTGAGACGGAGCTTATCCAGCTGCGCCTTGATGTGGCGCTGCAGATCGCCCGATTTCTGTTTGATTGTATTGGAAGATTCCCGGTTCACGAAATAGAATTCCGCAGCCCGGCTGACGCTGTCGAACGGAACTGATTCGTAGGAACTGTCCGATTCGTACGCCGCTAGCGAAACAACGTGGAAGTCCACGGGAGCACCGTTTTTCGTATAGACCCGAGGGGACAATCCGGCGCCGTCCTGTGCGCATACCGCGGTGCGCATTTCATCAAGGAAGGCGTAAGGCGAAGGCGCGGATGCGATGGACAGAGCCAGTCCGGGGCTGATTCCCTGGATGCCTGCCAGGAGATTCCGCTCGGGCTGCAGCTGACCGGCCATGAGCGCGTCGACGTCTTCCTCCGTTGCGTCCGTGAAGGGAGTCTTATCCTGGAGGGGCGGGTACTCGTAGAGTTTGCCGGGCAGGATCTGGCGCGCCCGGTTCACGTCGATGCCTACATGTTTGATGCTTTCGATGATTTTGCCGGTGCCGAGATCCACCAGTATCACGTTGGAATGCTTGCCCATGATCTCGCAGATGAGACGTTTGTTCACGTTGAATCCCAGCTCGTCCACCGTCTCCAGGTCGATTTCGATAATGCGGTCGCAGCCGCACTGGGAGATGCTTTGGATGCGCGCCGCGCCCAGGTGCTTGCGGAGCACCATGCAGAAGAGGGGCGGCTGCACCGGGTTTTCGGGATTGTTCTCAGTCAGATAGACGGCGGAGTGGTTTCCGGACGCGGAAATAAACAGCTTCCTTCTGCCTCGGGCAGTATGCACGGACAGAAGCAGCTGATCCGGCTGTGGCTGGTATATCTTTTCGATTTTTCCCAGGGTCAGTTCCCGTTTCAGTTCCTGCGTCATGGCGCAGGTCACAACACCGTCGTATGACATTTTGACGTAACGCTCCTTTTGATTTACAATACCAATAGTATCATAAATTATAAAGAAACAGGAGAAAATTGTATGATCAAAAGCATGACCGGTTTCGGCAGGGGCGAGTTTTCCGATGGGAAGAGAAACGTCATCGCCGAAATCAAAACCGTAAACCACAGGTACGCGGACATTACCGTCAAGATGCCGAAGCGGTACTCGTTCGCAGAGGAAAAAATCAAAGGCATCATCAAAAAGCAGGTAAAGCGCGGCAAGGCGGATGTTTCCATCATCGTCGAGAATCTGACGGAAGGGGACATCACCGTCAATCTGAACACGCCGGTGGCGGACCAGTACATCGCCAGGCTGCGGGAACTGAAGGAGAATTACGGCCTCGGAGGCGACATTGACATCAGCCTCGTCTCCTCCATGCCGGACGTCTTGAAGGCGGTTCCCGATGTGGCGGACGAAGAGGAAGTGGCTTCCGTCATCTGCAGCGCGGTGGAACTGGCCGCGGCCAATCTGGACGAGATGCGGACGATCGAAGGCGGCAAACTGGCAGAGGATCTGCTGGTGCGCGGAGAGACTATCAAGGATATCGTGAAGCGGATCAGTGAACGCGCGCCGAAGGTCGCCTCCGAGTACAAAGACAAGATGTACAGCCGCATCCAGGAACTGCTGGAGGACAAGGTGGATGTTCCCGAAGAGCGGATCCTGGTGGAGGCTGCTATTTTCGCCGATAAGGCCAGCATTACAGAAGAACTGGTGCGTCTGGACAGCCATATGGATCAGTTGAGGACCTTCCTGACAGAGGGAAGCGGCGCCATCGGCAAGAAACTGGACTTCCTGGTTCAGGAGATGAACCGGGAAACCAACACCATCGGGTCCAAGGCCAACGACCTGGAAATCACGTCTCTTATGCTGGAGGCCAAGAGCGAGATCGAGAAGATCCGGGAGCAGGTGCAGAATATCGAATAGGCACACAAAGGTTGATATTTCAATGTGTGTTGTGATATAATTCTTATTCGACTGGAGAATGATCGATGGCTAAGGGAAAATTGTTTGTGATTTCCGGCCCGTCAGGGGTCGGCAAGGGAACAATCTGCAAGAGGATCCTGGACGCGGACAGCAATATGCGGTTTTCTGTGTCCATGACAACGCGGGCGCCCCGCGAAGGGGAGGTCGAAGGAGTCGACTATTTCTTCGTGTGCAAAGACGAGTTTGAGGAGCTTTTGCGTGAGGGGCAGCTGCTGGAGTATAATCAGTTCGTGGAAAACTACTACGGCACGCCGCGCAGGGCTGTGATGGAATGGCTCGACGCAGGGCATGATGTGCTGCTGGAGATCGACTACCACGGCGCGTTCCAGGTGCGGGATGCCTATCCGGCTGCGATACTGATTTTCATCGCACCGCCTTCGATCGAAGCACTCAGGGAGCGCATCCTGAACCGGGGAACCGAAACAGAAGAGGTTTTGGAGCGAAGGCTCACACAGGCGATGGATGATATGTCCCACGCAGATGATTACGATTATCTGGTCGTCAATGACGATATCAAAGCAGCTGTATGGCAAGTGCAGCAGATCATGAGGATAGAAAAGGGTAAGGAGGACTGAACATGTTATATCCATCAGTTAACGAAATCAGAACAAAGGCGGACAGCCGCTACACATTGGTGATCTTGGCAGCGAAGAGAGCCAGAGAGGTCATTGACGGTGTTCCAAAACTGACTGAAGAAGATGTCAGCAAGCCGGTTTCGATCGCAGCCAATGAAATCGCAGAAGATCTGATCACATATAGAGAAGGCTAAGCGATTGCGTTTGCTTAAGGACAGACGGATCCCGGGGGACATGATCCCTCCGGGATTTTTTATTTGCGCCGGTGACCGAGTGCGTTTTTATGGGCAGTGACTTCGGTATATTGGAACAAATCGTCCGGCGCCGCTGCGCAAACACAGTCTGCAAATCATATACTTGTCATTCATCAAATTATTCGGAGGACCAATGCAAATGAAGACATATGAAGAACTCTATATAAAACAGCGGCATGCGACAGTCGCAATACGACTTGAAACAATTCTGTACATGGAAAAGGCAGGACGGAAAATCACAATCCACGTTACTGAGGGGGAAGATATCTGTTTTTACAGCAAGTATGATTCGGTGATGCCGATGCTTGATGAACGGTTCGTTCATCCCCATGAGAGTTATGTCATCAACATGCAGCACATTTACAGACTTGGTAGGCAGGAAGCAGTCATGGCTGGCGGACATAAAATCGAAATGGGAGGCAGGTGCTTCGGCCGGCTTAAAAGGGCTTATGATGATTTCGTCAGAAACAGCATAAGAAGCAGGTTCGAAACCTGATCGGCCAAGGGGTGGTGTTCCGGGCGATTTTAATTCGATATAATAAAAAATTTGCGGCATCTGACAAAAGCAGTTCGAAAAGTTGCGAAACTTCTTGCAATGAAGGGGCTTTTATAGTATGCTTAACGTCGGTGTCGTCCGCGAACGGGCGGTGCCGGAACAATCAATACAGCACACGTCTGGCTCGGGGAAGACGGTGCCTTAACGGCCTCGAAGGCTGTCGCGCAGAACACGCACGAGAATGCGGTGAAAGCGTGCACAAGGTTTATTCCCCGGACGCGCCTCACGTGGATGGAAGAAAAACCGAAAGGAGAAAAAGAATGTCAGTTATTTCAATGAAACAGTTACTCGAAGCAGGTGTTCACTTCGGACATCAGACCAGAAGATGGAACCCTAAGATGGCTCCGTACATTTTCACAGAGAGAAACGGAATCTACATCATCGACCTGCAGAAAACAGTTAAGAAGATCGACGAAGCATATGCTTTCATGAAGGAAGTTGCTGAGTCCGGTAAGCCGATCCTCTTCGTAGGAACGAAGAAGCAGGCACAGGCTGCGATCGAAGATGAAGCAAAGAGATGTGACATGTTCTACGTCAACCAGAGATGGCTGGGCGGAATGCTCACAAACTACAAGACGATCTCTCAGAGAATCAAGAGAATCTACGACATCGAAGCCATGGAAGAAGACGGCACCTTCGATAAGCTGTCAAAGAAAGAAGTCCTCAAGCTCAGATTAGAGTATGAAAAGCTCAACAAGAACCTTGGCGGAATCAAGGAAATGAAGGGCATGCCTGGCGCAATCTTCGTCGTTGACCCGAAGAAAGAAAAGATCGCCGTATCCGAAGCAAAGACTCTGGGAATCCCGGTTGTTGGTATCGTTGATACAAACTGCGATCCGGACGATGTCGATTACATCATCCCGGCAAACGATGACGCGATCAGAGCAGTCAAGCTGATCTCAAGCTGCATGGCTGACGCCATCATCGAAGCGAAGCAGGGCGAAAGCTTTGACGACAGCGAACCGGCTGCAGAAGTAGAAGAGACAGTTGAAGAAGCTGAAGAAGCAAAGGCAGAAGAGGCTGATGCTGAAGAAGCAGCTGAGGAAGCGAAGGAGGAAGAATAATGGCAGTAACTGCAAAGATGGTAAAAGAACTCCGTGACATGACAGGTTCCGGTATGATGGACTGCAAAAAGGCTCTCGTAGAGGCTGACGGAGATATGGATAAAGCTGTAGAAATCCTGAAGGAAAAGGGTCTCGCAAAGGCTGAAAAGAAAGCCGGAAGAATCGCGGCTATGGGTCTTGTTAAGACTGCTTTCTCAGAAGACGGCAAGTCCGCAGCAATCGTAGAAGTCAACTCCGAGACAGACTTCGTTGCGAAGAACGATGAGTTCATCGGCTTTGTAGACGGTCTGGCTAAGCTGGCACTGGATGCAGAGAATAATGACATCGAAGCATTCAAGGCTATGCCTTATGAAGGCGCAACAGTAGGAGACGCTCTGACAGCTCTCATCGCGAAGATCGGTGAAAACATGTCAGTCAGAAGAATCGACAAGGCTTCCGGAGAAGTTCTGGCTTCCTACATTCACGGCGGCGGAAACATCGGCGTTATCGTTGCTGCTGACGGAGCAGACAATGATGAAAACAAAGCAGCTCTGAAGAACATCGCAATGCAGGTTGCAGCAATGAACCCGCAGTATGTCAGCAGAGATGAAATCTCAGATGACGAAATGGCCAGCATCAGAAAGATCACTCTGGAAAGCGCACTGAACGATCCGTTCACACTTCCGAAGCCGATCCTGAACGGACTCCTCGACAAGGTACACGGCGTATGGGGTGAAGAAGACACTGCGATCCTGGCTGAGAAGAGAGCAGACAAGAAGTTCAACTTCAACTACCTGCCGAACTTCCTGTCAGAAGAAGCAAAGACAAAGCTGGCTGGTCTGGCTGTCGCTGCTAAGGAAGAGATCGTTGACAATAAGATCTTCAAGGGTCTGGTTGAAGGCCGTGTCTCCAAGCAGCTGAAGGAATCCTGCCTGCTGGATCAGACTTACGTCAGAGCAGAAGACGGCAAGCAGACAGTTGCTCAGTATCTGGGCACTGTTGACAAGGATCTGAAACTGACGAAGGTCATCAGATTCGAAGTCGGCGAAGGCATCGAGAAGAAAGAAGAAGACTTCGCAGCTGAAGTAGCAGCACAGATTAAAGGTTAACTTTGCTGAAGAAGTAACGACATATGTACAAAAGCCTTAGGAACATTTTGTCCCTGAGGCTTTTTGTTTGTCCTGACTCGGCGACTGGCAGGGTGCCGTAAGTAAATCGCAGATCGTTGCATTTTACCACGTTTTTGGACTTTTTGTGGCATCTGAATAACAACTGGGATATAGTGATATATGAAGGGATGGAAGAATGTTCATTTCCGTAAGGAGAGGATAAGGAAACAATGAAAGACTTGTTTAAAATCGGTGAAATAGCGGAGCTGTTTCATCTGAATATCAAAACGCTTCGGTATTATGACGAGATCGATCTGGTAAAGCCGGAAGCGGTGGATCCGGATACCGGTTATCGGTATTACAGTACCAGGCAGTT
>JBGUKV010000274.1:0-10403 GCA_045114655.1 Candidatus Allocopromorpha sp.
CTTTTGATCAAGGCACAGAATCCGCAGGCGAGCTGGGTCAGATCCTCGGAGGAATGGAAGCAGGATGAAGTCTTCCCGCGAAGAGGAGAGAAGGGCATCATGACTCTGGAATCCGTCTACTATCAGAAGCTGGACGGAAGTCTGGGAAGATCCTTCCGCGTGGCCAAGTCATTTGACATTTCCCAGACCACAGCAGCCGGAAGGGAAATCCAGATGCCTAACTTCAAAGGTGTGGCGGATCACATCGCAGATGCATCTCCAGTGAGAGTGGAGCCGTCCGATGTGGTGGCGGAAGGTCTCGATGCCATCTGGGATATGGACGGCAATCGGATCTGCGTACGCCATGGAATGTCAGAGGAGCAGGAATTCTATGTGACAGCGAGGGAAATCGCATGCTTGGAACTCGCGGGACAGGGCAAGACCAGAGACGATGTCCTGCCTTTGGCAGAGTGCACGGCTTATGTGCTGAGTAAACGATACGGGTATGATGTGCCGGAACCGAATCTTGACAGAATCATCGAGACCTTCCCGGGTAAGGAAGAAAAAGATGTCCGCAGGATGCTCTCAGATGTTCGTCAGACTGCGGGTCTGATGGACGCGAAGGCCATCGATGCCCGCAATAAGGAACGGACCATGGATATGGAGAGGTGATACGGTGAGCGGCAGAGATAATCGACAGATTCTCACTGCGGCGTTGGCGGGGATCATCCCCGTAATATGGCTGGGACTTCTGGTCGCTCCCTATGCAGAGGGGAGCATGTTCGAAGCCCTGGGTCATATGGAAGAGATCTTCCGGTCTCCGTGGCATATCAGGATCGTATCCGGCAGCATGAAGACAGTGCTGCTGTTTTTGATTGCGTATGCCATGGGGATCGGAATCTTCCTCTCCACCAGGAGAAATTACCGCAGGGGAGAAGAGCATGGGTCTGCTCGGTGGGGTGACGCCAAACTTGTGAACAAGAGGTATGCGGCCCGTCGGTACAATGACAATAAACTGCTGACCAGAAACGTCCGCATCGGCCTGGACGGGAAAGTGCATCGGAGGAATCTGAATGTCCTGGTCATCGGCGGTTCCGGCGCAGGCAAGACCAGGTTTTACTGCAAGCCGAATCTGATGCAGGCGAATACTTCATTCGTGGTGCTGGACCCGAAAGGCGAACAGCTCCGCGATTGTGGCAATTTGTTAAAGCATGAAGGTTATGAGATCCGGGTGCTGGATCTCATCGACATGCAGAAGAGCGACTGCTACAACCCGTTCGTTTATCTTCGGAATGATAATGACGTGCAAAGGCTGGTCACCAATCTGTTCAAATCGACTACGCCGAAGGGTGCGCAGTCCAGTGATCCTTTCTGGGAGACGGCGGCGCAGATGCTTCTGTTGGCATTGATCTTCTATCTGAAGTATGAGGCACCGGAGGATGAACAAAACTTCGCCATGGTCATGGAGATGATCCGGGCCGGAGAAGTGGATGAGGAGGACAATGCACCCAGTGCGTTGGACAATCTGTTCTACGATCTGCGAAAGACGGATCCGGGGCATATTGCGCTAAAGTACTATGATGCCTATCATTCCGGGGCGGCAAAGACGCTGAAGTCCATCCAGATCACATTGGCGGCGAGGCTAGAAAAATTCAACCTGGAGAGTCTGGCATCACTGACCATCACGGACGATTTGGACTTACCATCGCTGGGGGAGAAGAAGTGCGCCATCTTTGCGCTGATCCCGGATAATGACACGTCGTTTAACTTTCTGGTGAGCATCCTCTACACACAACTGTTCCAGCAACTCTTCGAGTGCGCGGACAAGAAGTACAGAGGGAGCCTGCCGGTGCATGTGCACTTCCTTATGGATGAGTTTGCTAATGTGTCGCTTCCGGACGACTTCGATAAAATCCTGTCAGTCATGCGGTCCAGAGGTGTATCAGTCAGCATCATCCTGCAGAACCTGGCCCAGCTGAAGGCGCTATTTGAGAAACAGTGGGAGTCCATCGTCGGCAACTGTGACGAGTTCGTCTATCTGGGCGGCAATGAGCAGGCAACGCATAAGTATGTCAGCGAGCTGCTGGGCAAGGAGACCATCAATTTGGACACCTTCAATCAGTCCTACGGGATGCGGGGAAATTATTCGAAGAATCTGCAGATCCAGGGAAGGGAGCTCATGACCCCGGACGAAGTGCGGATGCTGGACAATCAGTTCGCTTTGCTCTTCATCCGCGGCGAGCGTCCGGTGAAGGATCTGAAGTATGACATCCTGCGGCATCCGAATGTGGCGCTGACCGCAGACGGAGATGCGGAAGCCTATCGGCATGGGGAGTCAGATAAGGCGAAGAACACGATCGAATTGTCAGTTGATCTGGTGGGTATGGCAGAGCAGATAGAGATGGCAGGAGAAAGCGACTTCCTGCTGCTGTCGGAAGAAGATATCGAAGAAGAATAACGATAAGGAGGAGATGCAATTGAGGAAAATAAGCAATCATGAACCTGACGGGTTGAGAGGTAAGTGCCGCATGGCAGCAGCATTGTACAGCGGAATCATCTGCTTGATGACGGTCGGCGCGGCAACGGCGTTCGCGGCGGGAGATCCGATTTCGACAGTGAACAATCTGTCCACCTTCATCTTCAGCCTGATCAGAGCCATCGGTCTTATCCTGCTGGGGCTCGGCATTATGCAGGTCGGGCTCTCGCTCAAATCTCATGATCCGTCTCAACGCGCCAACGGGTTTCTGACCCTGGCCGGCGGAATCATCATCACCTTTACCAAGGAGATACTGAATATGATCGTGGGTTAGCGGAAAAGGCGCAGACGAGGGGAGGTGAATCAACATGCGTAACAGAAGGATGCGGAAGGGAGGTCGGAAGTTATGTCGGAGAACTGGGTAGTCCAGCATCTGATCAACACACTCGATACCTGGAATGAGAAACTGGCGGAGGTGTGGAAGCTGCTGACGATGTCTCCGGAGCAGTTCCGGGGAGGCGGGATCTGGCATGTGATACTGACGATCAATGGATCGTTGCAAGCGATAGGACTGGCATTGCTGGTCCTTTTCTTTTTGGCCGGAGTGGTCAAGACCAGCGCTAATCTGGACGAGATCAAGCGGCCGGAGCATGCCCTGAAGCTGTTCCTGCGTTTTGCGATGGCGAAGGGTGTAGTGACCTACGGACTGGAACTGATGATGGCGATCTTTACGATCATCCAGGGTGTGATCAGTAAGATCATGAAGTCGTCAGGAATCGCGGGAGTATCGAAGACTAAACTGCCGCAGGACATGATCGATGCAATTGAGGAATGCGGATTCTTTGAGAGCATCCCTCTTTGGGCGGTGACATTGATTGGGAGCCTGTTCGTAACAGTACTCTCTTTTATTATCATCCTGACGGTGTACGGACGGTTTTTCAAGATCTATATGTATACGGCCATCGCGCCGATTCCGCTGTCGACCTTCGCGGGACAGCCGACGCAGAGCATCGGCAGGAGCTTTCTCAAAAGCTATGCCGCCGTCTGTCTGGAGGGAGCCATCATCGTCCTGGCCTGCATCATCTTCAGCCTGTTCGCATCGAGTCCGCCGGTAGTTGATGCGGATGCCGCTCCGGCAGCGATGGTATGGAAGTATATCGGCGAGCTTATCTTTAACATGCTGGTGCTGGTAGGCACCGTCAAAATGAGTGACAGGGTCGTGCGCGAGATCATGGGCCTGTAGTGAAGGAGGTAAAACGAATGAATGAAATCAGAGAATTTATTGAAGAACTGAAGGACAGCATCATGCAGACCATCCCGGAGGAGATGACTGAAGGTCTGACACTGACGGATACCATCGTCACGAAGGTCAATGACCAGAAACTCTACGGCCTGTCTTTTCAGATGGAGGGAACGGAAGCTGCGCCCACCATCTATGTCAATCAGTTCTACGACCGGTACAGGCATGGTGATACGATGCAGCACATTGCCATCGAGACTGCGCACATGTATCTGGACACGTTGTCTCATCCGGCGGTGGTGAAAGAAAGTCCAGACCTGTCTTTTGACAAGATCAAGGACAACCTGACCTTGAAGCTGGTGGAGATCAAGCGAAATCGCAGCTATCTCTCGGATATCCCCTATATGACCGTAGGGAACGGCCTTGCGGCAGTCTGCGATATCCGCCTGGATGCACCGGAAAACGAAGGAGTCTGGTCGACGACCGTGACCAAACAGATGATGGAGACTTATCACTACGACAAGAGCGAGGTGTTCCGTCAGGCCATGATGTCCGCCAGAGATGTGGATCCGCCGACCATGATGAGTATGGGCGGCCGGCTGTTCGAGTCCATGTTCTCGCCGAACATGCTGACGGATGACAGCCCCGTGGCAGACGCGGACAAGGAGCCGATGTATGTCCTTTCCAATGAAAGCGGCGTCTATGGTGCGGCAACGCTTTTTTATCCGGGCATGCAGGAACAGGTCGCGGACAAACTCGGTGAGAGTTACTATGCGTTGCCCAGCTCTTTGCATGAATTTCTTATCGTGCCTGAGTCTGCCGGTGTGAATCTTCCGGATCTAAGCGAGATGGTGAAGATCGCGAACGAGACGGTTGTCGAAGCCAAGGACGTGCTCTCCGATACGGTGCTCCACTATGACAGGGACGAGAAGAAACTGGAGTCGATCGCGTATGCTCCCGGCCTGGAGGCCAGACAGGCGGAGGCGAGGTGATCAGGATGGAGGTAAAGATCAACAGAGAGATCCGTGAGTACACGGAGTCGATGTTTTTCGGACTGTCCCTGCGGCAGTTCATTTTTTCTGTCTTGGCATGTGCCGTGGCAGTCAGCGTGTATTTCCTGCTGAAACCGGTCCTGGGACTGGAAACCGTCAGCTGGGTCTGTATTCTGGCGGCGGTCCCCTTTGCAGCCATCGGTTTCCTGCGCTACAACGGGATGACAGCGGAGAAGTTCCTCTGGGCATGCATCAAGTCCGAGTTCCTGATCCCGAAGCATCTGGAGTTCGGAAACGACAATTTCTACTGGTACCTGCTGAAGGAAGCGGAGGACAGCCCGAGGGGCAAAGGCAGGTCAGCCGGAGGAAGGAGGAAGCATGATCAAAACACTGAGTAACATACTGAAGCTGGACAAGGAGAAGTTCGTCGTCCCCAGGAAGGTACAGGACATCATTCCCGTCAGAGCCATTTATTCTGACGGGATCTTTCTTGTGGGGAAGAACAAGTACAGCAAGATGTACCGGTTCGAGGACATCAACTATGCGGTGGCATCCAGAACTGACAAGGAGGCGATGTTCCTGGAGTATTCAGAGCTTCTGAACTCTCTGGACAGCGGAGCGACGACGAAAATCACGATCAACAATCGGAGACTGAACCGGGTTGATTTCGAGGAGCAGATCCTGATCCGGATGAGAGGGGACGCCCTGGATGAATACCGGGAGGAATACAACCGGATGCTGATGGAAAAGGCGACAGGATCCAATTCTATCGTACAGGACAAGTATGTGACGGTTTCCATCAATAAGAAGAGCGTGGAGGATGCCAGAGTGTATTTCTCAAGGGTCGGGGCGGATCTGATGTCCAAGTTCAGCCGGCTGGGATCCGTCTGCACGGAACTGGATGCCACCGAACGGCTGCGCGTGATCCATGACTTCATGCGGACCGGGGAAGAGACCTCATTTCATTTCGATCTGAAGGACCGCATGCGGAAAGGACACAGCTTTCGTGACTATGTCTGTCCCGACGGGTATGAAAACGAACGGGATTGTTTCCGGATCGGTGACCGGTACGGGAGAGTCCTGCTTTTGCGGGATTACGCGTCATATATCAAGGACAGCATGGTGGCGGAGCTGACGGACATCAACCGGAACATGATGCTGTCCATCGATATCGTACCGGTGCCGACGGATGAAGCGGTGAAGGAGGTCGAGGCCAGGCTCCTGGGGGTGGAGACGAACATCACCAACTGGCAGAGGAAGCAGAACATGAACAACAATTTCTCGGCGGTCGTTCCCTATGACATGGAGCAGCAGAGGAAGGAATCAAAGGAATTCCTCGATGACCTGACGACTCGTGACCAGAGGATGATGTTCGCTGTCATCACCATCGTCCATACGGCTGATTCCAAAAAGCAGCTGGACAACGATACTGAGGCAATCATGACGACGGCACGGAAGCACCTCTGCCAGGTGGCCACTCTGAAATGGCAGCAGCTGGACGGGATCAAGACCACATTGCCCTTCGGCGTGAGAAAGATCGACGCATTCCGGACGCTGACCACGGAAAGTCTGGCGGTCTTCATGCCCTTCCGGGTGCAGGAGGTGCACGATAAAAACGGCATCTATTACGGGCAGAACGTCATCTCCAAGAACATGATCATAGCAGACCGAAGGAGGCTCCTGAACGGGAATTCCTTTATCCTGGGCGTGTCGGGCTCCGGCAAGTCCTTTACCGGAAAGAACGAGATCGTCAGTCTGGTGCTGGCAGGTGAAGCGGATATCATCATCATCGATCCGGAGCGTGAGTATGCGCCTCTGATCAAAGCACTGGGAGGCACAGTCATCGAAATCTCCGCGACCTCACCCAACCATATCAATGCCATGGATATGAGCAAGGATTACGGCGAGACAGATCCGATCATTGAGAAATCCCAGTTCCTGCAGAGCCTGTGTGAGCAGATCATCGCTGGCCACCATTTCCAGAAAGGGCAGCAGTCCATCATCGATCGCTGTACGGAGAATGTATACCGATTCTATCAGCAAGGGAACTATCAGGGGACACCGCCGACACTTGCCGACTTCCGGGAAGAACTGCTAAAGCAGCCGGAATCGGAAGCCAAGTCGCTGGCCTTGGAGCTGGAACTGTTTACCAGGGGATCGCTGAATACCTTCGCGAAGCAGACGAACGTGGATACGTCGAACCGGCTGATTTGCTACGACATTCTGGAACTGGGAGAACAGCTGCGGGCCATCGGGATGCTGGTCATCCTGGATTCCATCATCAACCGGATCACGGCGAACCGCATGAAGGGAAAGCAGACCTTCATCTTCATCGATGAGATCTACCTGCTCTTCATGCATGAGTATTCCGCCCAATTCCTTTTCAAGCTGTGGAAGCGAGTTCGTAAATATGGGGCCTACTGCACCGGTATTACGCAGAATGTAGATGACCTTCTGCAGTCTCATACAGCCAGGACCATGCTGTCCAATTCGGAGTTCATCGTCATGCTGAATCAGGCAGCGACTGACCGGATCGAACTGGCTAAGCTCCTCAACATCTCAGACCTTCAGCTTTCCTATATCACCAACGTAGATGCTGGGCATGGATTGATCAAGGTCGGTTCGAATCTGGTGCCCTTTGCCAACAAGTTCCCGAGGGATACGAAACTATACAAGCTCATGTCGACTCGCCCCGGCGAGGGACTGGACGTCATGCAAAGGCAGGCCCTGCAGCCGGCGATGACTGCAAGGGAACGTGCCATCCTGGATAAGATCCGGGAAATCGCCAGAACGCCGGACGAGTATGAAAAGCTGGTGGAGAAATATCTGAAGCCAGGAGAATCATGATCCATACGGTATATGAAGGAGGCGGGCATACCGCTTCCGTTACATCTTTCCAGAAATACATCACCGGTCGGTCTGAAGCTGACCGGTGTTCTTTAGCATGGGAGGGATTCAGAAAATGGCAGATATACGGACAAGGCAGATCAACAAAGGGACAGTGAAGTCCATCGACCGGGCGGCGAACCTGTCCTCGCACGTCAGGAATGCGACAGTGAGAACGAAGGAAGGTGTGAGAAATGATTCCACCGATGATAATCGGAGTGCATCCGGATACGCCAGCGATCATTCGCAGCGAGCTGCGGAACGAACCATATATGAGGCTGGTCACTTGGCGGCAGAAGGTGCGCGGCGTGCCAGGAGGATTTATGAGGACAAGAGGGAGACCGCTGAGGTGAAGACGGAAATCAAAAATGCCGTCCATCGCAGAAGAGGTTCAGAAGTGCAGCAAACAGAAGGCGCAAAAGCAGGCCGGAGGCCGGCTGCGATTCGAAAGAAACAGTCTGTGAAGACTTCTCTGACCGGAAGAAGAATCAAGGCGCCATCAGGAGCATCTGCCGGGAAACACATGACCCAGGCAAAGCGGGCAGAGCAAATCAGGAAAAGGCAATTGCTGATTCAGAAAACCGGAGGACGTTCCGCCAGGCGCACAGAGCAAATGATAAGGTCCACTGTCCGCGCGTTAAAGGCGGCAATCGAGAGCACAAAAGCATTGGCATCGGCGATTGCGGCAGGCGGGTGGATCGCAATTATCGTCATCCTGATCTGTGTGCTGTTCGGTGCAGCATTTTATGTTTTCGGTGATGACAGTTCCGCCAACTATACGCCAGTCAGTCCGGAGGTAGAGGCCTATACTCCGGTCATTCAGAAATATGCATCCGAATGCGGGATATCGGAATATGTGGAGCTTATCAAGGCAGTCATGATGCAGGAATCCGGTGGCAGGGGAACCGATCCCATGCAATGCTCCGAAAGTCCTTACAACAAACGGTGCTCCCATGCTCCCGGGAGCATCAAGGATCCGGAGTACTCCATTCGCTGCGGTATACAGTATCTGGCGGACTGCCTGAAACAGGCTAGGTGCAAAAGCCCGGTGGATATGTCGAACATTCGTCTGGCCCTGCAGGGCTATAACTACGGAAACGGATATATCCCTTGGGCCATCAAAAGGGACGGAGGATATACCGTCGAGAATGCAGCGCTCTTTTCGGATATGCAGGCAAAGAAGCATGGCTGGAGCGGCTATGGCGACAAACAGTACCCGGCGCATGTGCTCCGGTACTATCCTTACGGCAGTTACAACATTGGAGTAGGGAATACTGCGATCGTCAAGGTAGCGCAGCAGCAGATCGGAAATCATGGAGGACGGAAATTCTGGAGCTGGTACGGATTCGGGAGCAGGGAAAGCTGGTGCGGATGCTTCGTGTCCTGGTGCGCCGACCAATGCGGCTATCTCAAATCCGGAACTATTCCAAAGTTCTCCTATGTGCCCAGTATCGTGGACTGGGCCAAGTCACATCATCAGTGGCAGACGAGGAATTACAAGCCTGCACCCGGGGACATTATTGTCATTGACTGGTATGCCAATGGAACCCGGGATCATGTCGGAATTGTAGAAAGCTGTGATGGAAAGACCGTGCATACCATCGAAGGCAACCGTACCGATCAGGTTGGCAGAGGGTCCTATGCAGTTGGGAGTGGGACGATTTATGGGTATTTTGTTCCTAGATTTTAGGATACTGTTCCGAAATCAAACAGATGGCACTTTTTTACCTTGTATTTATTGAATAATTGTCAGAAAACAAATAGCATGTTAAAATCTAAGAGAACGTAGTCAACTACAAAACGGCTATTGAGTCTTATGGAGAGACCGAAGAAAAAGATGAAGATTTTTGACAACATCACAGAGATAGTCCGAAACGATATGGCGCAGACGATAAAAAGGGGCAGCAAGGTTTCGATTGCAGCTGCCTGCTTCTCTATGTATGCCTATAACGAATTGAAGAAACAGTTGGAGTCAGTGGATGAGCTCCGGTTTATTTTTACGTCTCCGACTTTTATAACGGAGAAGGCTGAGAAGCAGAAAAGGGAATTTTATATTCCTCGCCTAAGCCGTGAGCAGAGCCTGTATGGTACCGAGTTCGAGGTCAAGCTCCGTAACGAGATGACGCAGAAGGCCATTGCTCAGGAATGCGCAGACTGGATCAGACAGAAGGTGCGCTTCAAGTCAAACACTACCGGCGAGAATATGGGTGGTTTCATGACGGTCAGTTCACCGGCAGAGGAAGCTGCCTACATGCCGCTGAATGGTTTTACTACCGTTGACATCGGCTGTGAGCGCGGCAATAACAGCTACAACATGGTCAACAAGATGGATGCTCCGTTTTCCACGCAGTACATCCAGCTTTTCGATTCCCTTTGGAATGACCGTGACAAGCTGCAGGATGTTACCGATGTGATCATCGACAACATCACGACGGCCTACAACGAAAATTCGCCGGAGTTCATCTATTTCATGATGCTCTATAATGTGTTCAGCGAGTTTCTGGATGACATCTCAGAGGATGTCCTTCCGAATGAGGCCACAGGTTTCAAGAGCAGCAAAATCTGGAACATGCTCTATGACTTCCAGAAGGATGCCGTGCTCGCAATCATCAACAAACTGGAAAAATACAACGGCTGCATATTAGCAGACAGCGTGGGTCTTGGTAAGACGTTCACCGCGTTGGCTGTTATCAAATACTACGAAAACAGGAATAAGACTGTTTTGGTGCTCTGTCCGAAAAAACTGTCCGAGAACTGGAACACATATAAAGACAACTATGTGAATAATCCGATCGCATCTGACAGGCTCAACTACGATGTTCTGTTCCAT
>JBGUKV010000275.1:0-21451 GCA_045114655.1 Candidatus Allocopromorpha sp.
ATCCATGATCCAGACGAGCAGCCCGATACCGAACTCCCCTCCTCTGCGGGACTTGAATCCGTGCCGGATCAGCTGCAGGATGAATTCGAATCCGCCGAACTCTCTCATGAGCGCGCCGATGGAAGCGACCAGGATCGTAACGATCATCGTCTCGAACATGCCTGTCGTACCTTCGCCCATGGCGCCCATAGCTGAGCTCATGGTCAGGGATCCTGTGATGAGGCCCATGATCATGCTGAGAATCGCGCCGCAGCCCAGAACGATGAATACGTTGATGCCACACAGTGCCGCGATGAGTACCGCGAAGTACGGAAGCGCCTGCAGGAAGTTGAAATCAAAGTGTTCGATCTCGGCCCCGCTGCTCCTCATGCAGAGGATGACCAGCAGGATCAGCGTCGCGATGGCTGCCGGCAGAGCGATGCGGAAGTTTGCCTTGAACTTTTCCTTCATGGCGATGCCCTGGGTCTTTGTCGCCGCGATGGTCGTGTCACTGATAAAGGAAAGGTTGTCGCCGAACATTGCGCCGCCGACGATGGTGCCGATGCAAAGCGGCAGGCTCAGGTGCGCGGTTTCTGCCACGCTCATAGCGATCGGGGCCAGCACTGTGATCGTTCCGCAGGAGGTTCCCATCGCCATCGAGATGATGCAGGCGATGATGAACAGGCCCGGCACTGCGAAGTTCGCAGGAATGATATCCAAAAGCATGTAAGCCGTGCTGTCCGCGCCGCCGGATGCTTTTGCAACGCCCGAGAACGCGCCTGCCAGCAGGAAGATGAACAGCATGATCGTGATGTTGTCATCGCCGATCCCCTTCGCGCAGGCCGTGATCTTCTCGTCGAAAGGCAGTTCCTTGTTCTGCACGAAGGCAACCGCCAGCGCGATCATGAACGCGACGACGACTGACGTCACATAGAATCCCATGCCGCCCTCGACCGGGTTGATGTACTCATAATAAATGCCGCTGCCCAGATACACGATCAGGAAGATGATGATCGGCAGCAGCGCCAATCCGTTTGGTTTTTTCTGTTCCATAACATCCACTCTCCAAAAAACTAGTCTGACGCGCTCTTAAGCGCGCCAGTATATGATATAACAACTTGCGTTTTTTGTGAAGTGTTTTTTACCGGATGCTTTGCATCTAGTCAGATGATTTCGATCTGGCAGCATTTCATGGCGGCCAGCGCGTTCTCATGACTTTCCGGCGTGACCCCGGCGCAGCAGGATGCATCGACGCGCACCGGCACTTCCGGCAGGAACGCTTTCACGATCATGGCGTTGGAGATGACGCAGATGTCCGTGCAAAGGCCGATCAGCGTGATGCTCCCGATCGGTTCCTCCGCGTTCATTTCTGAGAGCTTAAATCCCAGCTCTGCGGAACCGAACGTGACCTTGTCGATCGGTTCGGTCTTTCTGAGCGCGTCCAGTTCCAGACAGATCTGCCAGCCTTCCGTTCCTTTGATGCAGTGTTCAACAGGGAGGTTTCGGCCCTCCTGCGTCTGCAGATAGTTCGGCCCGTGGGTGTCTCTTGTGAACAGCACAGTGCCGTTGAATTGTTGTATTTTCTCCCTGGCATTCGGGACGATAGCGACGGCCTCCTTCGTTCCGAGCGCACCGTCGATAAAGTCGTTCTGCATGTCAACGACGATCAGTATATCCTGCATGTTTCTCCTCCGTGTTTCACTTGGTGTTTCGATTGCTTTTGCAGAAACTACTCCTGGGCCGGCTCGCCGTCCAGCTCGATCTCAGCGGCAAATTCCTCCATGCCGCGCACACAGATCTCCGCTACATCACGGACCTCCATGCCCAGCATTGCGCAGCCCTTCTCGATCGTTTCACGGTCGCATCCGGCAGCGAATTTTTTGTCTTTGTATTTCTTCATGAGGCTCTTCATCTTGAAATTGTGGATGCCTTCCGGACGCATGCGTGCATACGCCTGGATGATCCCAGTCAGTTCGTCCACCGTGAACAGGCTCTTCTCCATGTTTGTGACCGGCTCCACATCTGTGCAGATCCCGTAGCCGTGCGCCATGATGGCCCGGACGTCCTCCGGATCGACACCCTCTGCCAGCAGTTCTTTCTCCGTATGCTGCAGATGCTCCTCCGGGAACTTTTCATAGTCGTAATCGTGGAGGTATCCTACCGCCTGCCAGTACTCCTTGTCCTCACCGAAATGCTCCGCCATCGCTCCCATGGCAGCCATGACGTTCGTCGCGTGGATGATCAGCGACTTGTCCGTGACCATCGTGCCGTTTATTTCTTTCGCTCTTTCAAGTGTCAGCATTGTTTTTACTCTCCTTATTTTATTCTTCTATTGTTTCTATGTTGTTCTGAATGTTGCTCTGCAAGTAAAGTTTACCACCGATTGCGTGTTTTTGACAGAACCCGCTCTTTTGTATATGATTTGACCGGAGGAGACAGTGACGATGGAAAATATCATCAGACAGACAACAAAGCTCGCCCTGCATCTGGTGCGGCCTTATGTGACACCGGACGCAGCGGTCGTCGACGCCACCTGCGGCAACGGACACGATACGCTGGCCCTGGCCCGGATGAATCCTGCGCAGCTCTATGCGTTCGATATTCAGGAGCAGGCTGTCCGCGCCACCACCGAACTTCTGCAATGCCACGGCTATAGCAAAAGCATCGCAGACGGCAAAATCACCGTCTGCTGCCAGGCGCATGAACAGATGGGCACAGTCGTGCCCGGAGGCGATTGCCCCGACCCTGGTGACGGCGGCGCGCCTGTGCGCGCTGTCATCTTCAACCTGGGATATCTTCCCGGCGGTGACAAAGAACGAACCACCCGCGCAGATTCCACGCTGGCGGCCCTGCGCGCCGCCATGGAACTACTCGCGCCGGACGGCGTCATCTGCATCACCATGTACAGCGGCCATGCCGAAGGCAAACGGGAGAAGACTGCACTGCTGGAGTTCGCTTCAGCCCTGGACGCCGGCAAATGGCACACAGCCTATGTCAGCATGCCCAACCAAAAGCACGATCCGCCTGAGATCCTGCTGATCACACGGAAATCCTGAAACCCGTCTTCTTTTAGATGCTTGTTACTGATCGCCGGTCTGCTCGTTCAGTTCGTCGATTGCTCCTATAAACCCGCCGAGGATCGCATCGAAAACGCTGTCATCGACATCCTCGCTGATGTCCCACTTACCGTCTTCGAGAACCATTGGGAATACGACCTCTTTGTTTGTCATCCCATCTTCTGCCGCAGCGGTTTCATCGACAGCTGCCGACAATTCTTCGATGGTCTTCGCGTGGAGCGCATCGGAATCGCCTGCGATGTCAGGATTGCTGATGGCGTATTCCATCAAATTTGAGAACCAGGTGCCCACAGCCGTATTCATGTCCGCATTCGTCACCGTTGCCGGAATATTGATGTGCGTATCGTCAACCACCTCCGGCGTTCCGAGCTTGTAATCAAAATGACCGAACAGGGCTTTCATAACTGTCGTCGCGTCTTCTTCTGAACCGAAGGACTGTTCCGCAGTCTCTAAAACATCCTCACCGCCCAGTTCCTTTAAGGCTTCCATGTCTGCAGACTTAAGGGCCGACAAAGTCGCGTCCAGCGAAGCAGTCGCCTCCTCTTCCGGCGTCGGTGGTGCCGCTTCTTTGCTTCCGCTGTCTCCGCATCCCGCAAAAGCAAACAGCATCATTACCGACACTGCCAGTCCCAACATGATTCTGATCGACTTTTTCATGTGTGTCATACCTCCGAATATATCTCCGAATTCTGTTTTTTCAAACAGTATCTTCTGCTTTGATTCTACCACAGCATCACGCCCCTGTACTGCAAAATCTGCGCATCCGACTAGAAAACCTGCAGGCCGTACTGCAAAATCCGTGCATCCGGATAAAAAAACGGCAGCGCCTTCGCACTGCCGAAAAAAATACTCTCAGATATTTATTTATAAGTTGCCTTTAGAAACTACGATGTCGATCATCTCTGCGCAATCCGTCAGATCTCTGATAATCGCTTTGACAAAGTTTCTCATGAATATCCCTCTTTTCCGAATGTATCATGTATTTGATGTTTGTTGTTTGGCCGCCGGCCTTCCGCGGTGCCGGCTCCTTCTTACAGTTTTATTATACTACTTAATTTGCGTACTTCAACCTCCGTTTCGTTACTAGTTTGCTGTGTTCGGCCCCGTTTGGAAAGCTTTTGCCGTGAAATCGTTGGGCATCTCCGCCAAACTGTCACACACAGCGCTTCCCTTCTCATTCCGGGGAATCACCATGAGCCCAGTAATACCAAGGGTTCCGGCGATTTCCCCCGCGGCCGCACCGCACCGCATACTATCTTGCTTCCTTGCGATTCATTGTTGCGTTTTATGACCGGAGTCTGTATAATATCGCATGCGCGTGTCTTTGCGTTTAGGGTGTATGCCTTTGCGTTAGGGGCGCGCGGGAATCATTATTATTTGTTATCAAAGGAGATAGTTTTATGGAACGAGAAAGGTTAGGCAGCCGTCTTGGATTTATCCTGCTGAGTGCGGGATGCGCAATCGGCTGCGGAAACATCTGGAAGTTCCCATGGATGTGCGGTCAGAACGGCGGAGGCGGTTTCGTCCTCGTATACATCTGCTGCCTTCTGCTTCTGGGGCTTCCTGCAATGACAATGGAATTCTCACTGGGAAGAGCCTCCCAGGCCAGCCCGGTACGCATGTACCAGAAGCTGGAGAGGCCGGGACAGAAGTGGCACATCCACGGTTATCTTGCTTTTGCAGGAAACGTGTGCCTGATGGCGTTCTACACGGTCGTTACCGGATGGATGATCTACTACTTCGTCAGCTTCGCACTGGGCAATCATAAGGATCTGGGCTTCGTGACGATGATCACCAACCCGGGCGTGAACGTTGGTTACCTGGCGGTAGCTGTCGCGGTCGGATTCATCATCCTCAGCTTCAACCTGCAGGGCGGCCTTGAGAGAGCCACGAAGTTCATGATGATCGTACTGCTGTTCCTCATGCTGGTTCTGGCAGTCCGCAGCATGACTCTTGCCGGCGGCAAAGAAGGACTCTACTTCTATCTGGTACCGGATTTCTCAAAGATCACCGGCAGCGTAGTCGTCGCTGCGATGAACCAGGCGTTCTTCACACTGTCCATCGGTATCGGTTCGATGGCGATCTTCGGAAGCTACATCGGCAAAGAGCGTTCCCTCATGGGTGAATCCGTGAACGTTATCTGCCTCGATACTTTCGTCGCGCTCATCGCGGGACTGATCATCTTCCCGGCCTGCTTCACCTACGATCTGGAAGTCGGTGCGGGTCCGTCCCTGCTCTTCGACACCATGGCGACCGTATTCAACAACATGGCCGGCGGTCAGTTCTGGGGAGCTCTGTTCTTCCTGTTCATGACCTTCGCCGCACTGTCAACGGAACTGGCAGTATTCGAAAACATTCTGGCGTGCGTCCGTGAAATGACGGGACTCAACAGACACAAAGGCAGCATCGTCTGCGGTATCGGCATCTTCCTGATTTCCCTGACGACAGCTCTGGGCTACAGCGTCCTGCACTTCCAGCCATTTGCAGAAGGCAGCGCATGGCTCGATTTCTGGGACTTCATCGTCAGCACCAACCTGCTGCCGATCGGCGCATTCGTATTCGCCGTATTCTGCTGCTCCAACCGTTTCGGATGGGGCTGGGACAACCTGGTTGCCGAAGCCAACGCAGGCAAAGGCCTCAAGATCCAGCCTTGGATGAAGCCGATCTTCAAGTACGTTGTGCCAATCGTCATCATCGTACTGTACATCATCGGTCTTACATCCTTCCAGTGGCACTAAACAAAATGTGCCAAAGGGACGGTTCTTTTGACACATTGTAAGAAAATGGAAACCCGAGGCATATCATCGCAGTAACGCGAGCCTCGGGTTTTTGATTTGCATATTTTGTAAATGTGTCAAAAGAACCGTCCCTAATGACACATTACAGCATGTGGGCGATGAGTTCTTCGCGCGGTGTTTCTGCCAGGTAGCACGGCGGGATGTCGAAGATGGTCCTGCCGCCTGTCACGCCTTCGGCGGAGAGTCTGACGGCGGCTCTTGCGACTGCGGCCAGTACGCTTCCCGTGAAGAACGGATTGGATTCCAGGTTGAGGGTGAACTCGATGGTGTCGAGGTATTCTCCGTCCATACCCGTCACGCCGCTTCTGAGAACGCTGCCGCCGTGGGGCAGTCCTGTGTGGTCGCGGTCCATTTCTTCCTGTGTGATGAATGTGACGGTCGTATCATAATCCGCGAAGTAGTTCGGCATGGTGACGATGGCCTCCTCGATGGCCGCTTTGTCTGCGCCTTCTTCCGCTACGACGAAGCATTCTCTCGTGTGTTTGTCGCGGGTAGTCAGTTCCGGGTTCTCACCGTTTCTGACACTGTCGACTGCCGCCTTGACCGGCACGGTGTACTGGCGCGCGTCTGCTACGCCGTCGATTCTTCTGATGGCATCTGAATGTCCCTGGCTGACGCCTCTTCCCCAGAATGTATAGTCATTGCCTGTCGGCAGCGCTGCATTGGCGTAGAGTCTCGCCACGGAGAACAGACCCGGATCCCAGCCGACCGAAATGATCCCGACGGTACCGGCTGCTTTTGCAGCAGCGTCAACGGCAGCCAGATGCTGCGGGATGTTGGCGTGCGTGTCGAAGCTGTCGACCACATTGCACTTTGCAGCAAGCTGCGGCGTCATCTCCGGCAGATCCGTCGCGCTTCCGCCGCAGAGGATCAGCACGTCAAGGTCTTTCGCCATCTCATCGAGCTTGTCCATCGGCAGCACCGGTGCATCTGTTGCGATCTTCACTGCCGCCGGATCTCTCCTCGTAAATACTGCGGCAAGTTCCATATCTCCCGCGAGCTGGACCGCCGCTTCCACGCCTCTTCCCAGATTTCCGTAACCTACGATTCCTACTTTCATTGTGTGTACCTTCTTTCTTTATATCAAGTTGAATTATTAACTTTGTAACATTAACTTTGTAACATTGACTTTGGATCATTAACAATTTAATGTGCTGTTCACATGAATTATAATAGCACCATACCCTGGGCAGGGGCAATAATTATTCGAAACAGATATTCTTGCAAGGCCCACCAGATATGGTGTATCATGCAACTAAAGAAACTGTACTTGTCTAAAGATAGGGATTATTCTGAGCGGGAATGATCTTGACTGCAATAATCTAAACCGAAAGACACGGGGGGGTATATGGAACCATTATTTTCAAACGAACTAGTCAACAAAGGAAGACAGATCGAACTGGATCTGGCAAAATGTCTTGCGATTTTCTTTATGATTTTTTTGCACTGCTACTTTGCCACAAGTTATTTTGCAAATGAAATCAGCGTAGGTATGACGCGGCTTGTCAGTCAGCTTTTTGGCGGCCCATTTGCTGCGCCTGTGTTTATGTTCGCGATGGGCGTCGGCATGGTGTATTCGAAGAATCAGGAGCCGTCCTATCTGATAAAGCGCGGAATAAAACTGATACAGCTTGGTTTCTTTGTAAACATCGGTGAATTCTTTGTTCCGTATTTCCTTTCAGGAAATTTAATGGATGATTGGGATAGATTTCCGATTGCAAACGGACTGTTATTGTTCTGCATCGATATTCTTGCCTTTGCGGGAATGGCGTTTATTCTGGTCGGCGTTCTTAAGAAATTGAAGCTGTCGGCAAAAGGAATGGTAATCGTTGCTTTGGTACTTTCCATTATCGGTTGGTTCGCCAGATTCCATGACTTTGGAAGCAATGTTCCGAATCTGATCGCGGGATACTTTATTGGAAGCGCAGGAGGTTTTACGGCATTTCCATTGTTCAACTGGTTCATATTCCCGGCGGTCGGACTCCTGTTTGGAGAATATTATATGAGATGCAATAATAAGGAGAAACTGCTGCGTCTCTGGCCGGTGGGTCTCATTATATCCGTTGCGTATTTTGTAGCATCCTGGTTCATTGAGGGAGGGTTCCTTTCGGAAACACACCATTATTACTTCATGACGACCTATGACGCTTTGTTCTGCCTGATGTGTATTTACGGCGTTATCGGCGTTTGTTATCTGATATCAAAACATATACCTGAAGGAGCCGTTAACTTTTTCTCAAAAACAAGCAGCAATTTGAATACGATCTATGTTATCCAGTGGTTTATCATTCCAATCACATATGTCCTCATTGTTTATTTCAACAGAGAGATCGTGTTTGGTGATGTATCGCTTGTCATCATTGCTCTTCTGGAAATGGCAGCTTCAACGCTGTTAGCGAGCGGATATAAAAAGATCAGCTTGTAAAGTCAGAAAGGACGGAGCCCCAATGACGATAGGGAAAAACAGAATAGCATCTGTAATGATGATCTCGCTATTGATTGCGGCAGCTATGCTCTTCATGTCATTTACGGATCTTGTCTGGGCCGAGGATAGTGACGCGGATTCCGCGCCTAACAAGAAAGAGCTTATGCTTCAAACACTTTCGCTGGATGAAGGTACTGATAATCCACTCGAACAGGGAGTGCATAATAACCCCGAGACGTTCGAGAAAAATTTCGATTTGTCGTGGGAGCAGAAGGTATCCACGATCAAAAGAATTGAAGAAGTGGCCGGCGGATTGAAGGACGCTGACATGAGCGACCTGGAAAAATATTATACGCTCGCAATAGAAGCAAATCAGCTCGTTTCATATGACTGGCACTTCTGGAACTGCGGGTATGATTTTGATTATTACAGCCATCAGTGGGACTCCTATGGTGCATTGAATGAAAAATCCGTGTGTGTAGGCATTGCTATTTTCTACACGCATTTGTGTCATGCAGCCGATCTGCCATGTTGGTTTGCCAGGGTAGTGCCGGATTCTTTGGATCATACAATCAGTTATATTCCTGATATCAATGGGAATGCATATTACATTGATGTAACCGAGAACTATTTCTTCATGTCAGATAAATCCAACCCTTATTCTCCTATGGATAAGGAGTTTTCGCATATCACAAAGAATTGCACGGATACTTCATTTGATTATCTTGGTGAGGATGGTGACTGGGCGCCCCCGGCCTTTATAAAGGACTTCTACGACGTGCCATATGCCGATTGGTTCAGGGAATATGCGGAACATGACAAAACCATTACAACGAAAAATTTCCCTACAGAGTATGTCGAAAAGGGAAGCGGTCTTCGCCCAAGTGAAGAAGGTTCCTATCATGCTTCATACAAAGAGTATCGTTCAAACTTTACTGAAAAGGGGGACATTTGGTTCCTGGATGATTTTTATAGAAATCCGGCTGCAACAAAAGCCAAAATACAGAATAAAGAATTTGATCCCCAATTAGTCAATGTGTCCGGGGTAAAAAAGAATTATGATTATGCCAACGTTGAGACACTTGAAGCCAATATTGTAAATGACATTTCAAGAGATATCTCAGTTCAGTATTTCCCATCTGTTAACGAAGACGGTGAAATCGTTGCAAAGGCTGATGAGCTTGAAAAAAACGTTGATTATGAAGTGATTTATAATGGTTACAGTGACGAAACGAAGACTGCAGAATTAACTGTACAATGTAAGCAGGGCGGAAAGTATACCGGCGCCTATCCGATTCAGGTTAAAATCAATTCTGCTGTAGTTACTAAGGATCCCGTTTCTAAGAAGGGTCTTACTTATACCGGAAAAGCGCAGGCGCTTGCTGAGGCCGGCGAAGCAGAGTTCGGTGAGATGCAATATGCTCTTGGCACTGAAGATGGCCCAACAGAAGATTTCAGCAAAGAGATCCCAACAGCGACAGATGCAGGGAAATACTATGTTTGGTATAAGGCTGCAGGGACAGATGCAAGCCACGCAGATAGTGAGGCAAAGTGCATAGAGAGGGCTATCAGTATTGCCCCAATTACTTTAAATATTGTTGCTATTAATGATATGGAAATCAATGCCGGGGAAACTGCAACGATATCTCCGAAACTGGATAATGCAAAAGTCCAGGCAAAGTTTAAGTTTGAGAGCGGGGATGAAGATATCGCAACGGTGGATAATAAAGGTGTTGTTACCGGAGTGAAGGGTGGCTTTGCAAATATTTATATTGAGGCCGTTTTGAAGCAGCCCAGCTCAAATTATAAGATCCTAGATGGCATAGTCGTTACGATTGAAGTAATAGAGCCTTTTGATATCAGTGAGACAAAAGTCCGGTTTTATAAATCATCTTTTACTTACAACGGGAAGGTGCAAAAGCCTCAAATCAAGACCATCAAAGGCTGGAAGTTAAAGGCCGGAACAGACTATACCTTTGTTATCAAGAACAGCAAAGGCAAGAAAGTCTCCTCGCCAAAAGCTGCAGGAACGTATAAAGTAATTGTCAAAGGAAAAGGTAAGTATACCGGGTCGACAGATGCAACGTATACTATTGCAAAGACGGCAAATCCGATGTCTCTGAAAGCAAAGACAGTCAAACTCAAGCGTAAGACCTTAAAGAAAAAGTCCAAGATAATCAAGATGGATAAGGCGTTTACGGTAAGCAACGCGAAAGGAAAGCTGTCTTATAAACTCGTCTCTGCCAAGAAAGGAAAGAAGAGCTTCAAGAAGAAGTTCAAGGTCAATGCAAAGACCGGCAAGATCACTGTGAAGAAAAAGCTGAAGAGAGGAACCTATACAGTAAAGGTCAAAGTAAAAGCGGCAGGAAACGCCAATTATAAAGCATCTGTCTGGAAGACAGTCACGTTTAAGGTCCGTGTGAAGTAAGAACTGAATGATACATTCATGTGTTATATTGTTGATTTAAGGGCAATGACTGATGTGAAATGCGTATTAGACGTCCTTGAAATAATCAAGCAAATATTTTGTATTTTGGGAGGACATCAGTATGAAAAAAATAGTATGCGAGTTATGTGAAGGAACAGTGTTCGACAAAATCGACGGAAGATTCGTCTGCAGAGAATGCGGAACCAGTTACTCGATTGAAGAAGCAAAAAGCATGATGCGGGAAGTTGAAGGAGACGTTCCAAATTCCGCACCTGCTGCCGCACCGACTGCCGCTCAGGCAGAACCGCCGAGCGGACAGAATCAGCAGCAGCTAGAGAATATCATCTTGCTCGCTTCTTCTGCGTATGAAGCAAGCAATCTTTCTGAGGCCGAAAGCTATTGCAATAAAGCCATTGAAATGGATGCAGGCAATTATAAAGCATGGCTGCTGAAAGGAAAAGCTGTCGGCTGGCAATCCACAGTGCTAAATCCCCGGATCTCAGAGGCCTCCCATTCATTCTGCCGCGCGATAGACTTTGCTCCTGAAGACGAGAAAAAAAATATCACAGATGAAACCCTGGAAGAATTAAAGAAACTGGGTCTTGCCATGATTTCCCTTCGCGCTGACATGTTTGCCAAGTCGCCGGATGAAAATCAGTTGCAGGGATTCCGGAAAGACCGGCTTGCCTTATTGGGGGCAATAGCCGTTTTCCTAAAGCATGGAAACATTATCGGAATCCCCGAGGGATATCAGGAAGACATTGCAACACTGATGAATACAGCCGCGGTGAATGGTTTCACGAAGTGCCGTGAGGACTACAATAAGGAAGACTGGCCCAGTCAGTTTGATTTCAACTTGTACTTGAACCGATCTACCTGCTGCGCACAGCTGCTTCGCGATGCGATTGAGGCTTCAGATAAGGATGATGACGCGGATATTACCAGATATGAAAATCTGATTTTTATCTTAAAAGATGGAATCGGTGCGTGCTCTTATAAACAGGAATGGAGCAGCGCGCTTAGTACATTCCGCCATGTAAGAGAATATACTCTGACTGACGAGGCAAAGCAGGCTAGAAGGGATGAAATAGCAAAACATGAAGCAACCATAGCCGAACTCAAGCAGAAAAAACAAAAGGCCGTCACAGAGTACTGGGATGCCCATGCCGAAGAGAAGGCAGCCCTGCAGAAAGAGCTTGCAGAACTGGCGAAACAGGAACCGGAACTTCGGAATGAACTCAGCGCTGTTGACGCGCAGATTGATTCCATGCTTCATGCCCCCTCTGAAGACGAGAAAATTGCAGTAGAGAAAAAGATTGAAGAACTGTCCCTCAGTTTATCTAATCTGGGAATGTTTGCCGGCGGCAAGAGGAACAAAATCAACGAAGAAATCTCAAGACTGCGACTCCGTCGTCTGCCGGAAATAGAAAAGAAAATCAAAGAAGAAAAGGCTGCAATCAAAGACAATTCCGACCAAGTCAATCCATTCAAGCAAAAGCGTGCCAGTATCAAAAGCAAACTCGACCAAATTGAAAAAAGACGCAAAGAAATCAATGATACTCTGGACAGTGTACCGAAAAAATAATTACGAAATATAGAAGAATACAAATAACAATAGCGCAGGACACATGTTCCTGCGTTATTGTATTACGCCTGCTTCCGCTGGTCCACAAGTTTCGATTCTTTCATCCTCATAACGATCGGGATCTCGATCGCGGTCAGGATGACGATGCAGATCATCGGTGCCGTGACGGAACCGCTCGCTCCGCTGATTGCTTCAAAGAGCAGCACGAACAGCGCGCCGGAGATCTGTCCCATCAGCAAAATCATACCAAGGGATGTGCCCTCCTGTGCCGGATAGGCAACTTCTGAGCTGTGCTGGAAGAGGATCGGCGCGACGCCCATGATCGAGAAACCGGCGATTGCCGCAATCACAGTCAGGACGATGAAACTCTCCACGAAGGTCAGGCCCAGATACAGCGGCACCAGCAGCGCGACGGCAATGAGCAGGAACCTGATTCTCACGCCCACTTTATCCGAAATGATCGGCAGCACAATGGCCCCGATGACGCCGGCGACAACGAAGGCTGCACCGATGATGCCGGCTTCAGCAGGGGTGATCCCGCGCCCTTTCAGAATTGTTTCGATCAGCGTCAGAATCGTATTGAAAATTCCAATGGAAATAAAAGCGCAGATCAGGCACAGCACATAGCCGTGGTTCTTGAACATGCTTCCGATGGCTTTGCGGCTGAAATCGTCACGCTCGTAGGCCGGTCCGGGTGGCGGCACGGCAGGTTTTTCTCTGATGAAGATCAGAACTGCGAGCATCGAAATGACCGCGATCACGGAGTAAACGAAGAGCATCTTCTGCACGCCGACGGACTCCACCAGGATCGGTGAAAGCACCATCGGGATCGCGAATCCCGCATACTGCGCCATGGTCAGCAGGCCGTCCGCAGTCGCCCTCTCCTCGAAAGGAAACCAGTTGGCGGCTGCCTTTGTTGTGATATTCAGCAGGAACGGCTGGCCGATGGCAATGATAAACTGCGATACTGCGACAGCCATAAAGTTTCCTGCGAACAGCGCACGTGTAAGGGCGAAGATCCCTGTCAGCAGCGCGCCGATCACAAGGGATCTGCGGAAGCCGAACCGGTCGATGACATAAGCCGACGGAAAGCAGAAGATGATGAACATGATCATGTAGCTGGTCGCCAGCATGTCAACGGCAAAACCGCTGACACCGTAGTGCTCGGCAATAACGCTGGCGATCGGCGAAAACGTCAACCACACCATCTCCGTGGAGACGATGATCGGAATCGCCGCTATGAGAATGACCCATCTGTATGCGGAAACATTTTCTTTTTTCATAAGAACCACCCCTGCCTGCTTTGAACCTCCTGCCTGATCAGAACTCTCCTGCTAGTCTTACAGGTTGATTTGCTTTACCGGTTGATCTGTGCGAACAGCCTCTTGTTGCTGCTGTACACTTTCTTGAACACCTGATAGTTTCTCTCGTAAACTGCCTTGCCTTCGCTGCCGCAGCTTCCCGGGTAATAAACGAAGGCCGGCCTGATCATATGTGCTGCTTTCTCTATATCTTCAATGACGCCCGCGCCGACTGCCGCGGTCAAGGCTGCACCGACGGAGCCCACGTTCTGCGGCTGTGCCGGAACTTCCACCGGCCGGTCCAGAATATCCGCAAGGATCTGCGACGTCACTTCAGACAAGGCGCCGCCCCCGCAAAACCGTATCGTCTTGGCTGTCTTCACTTTTTTATCCTGGCATTCCAGCATCCAGCGCAGATGATAACACACGCCTTCGACGACAGCGCGAATCATTTCCGTCTTCCCTGTATCCAGTGAAATATTGAAGAACATGCCGGCCGCATTCGCGTCCTCGAACGGGCAACGGTTCCCGTGCAGCCACGGCGTGAATATGACGCCGCCCGCACCCGGCTCGCAGGATGCGATCACTTCAGAAAGGTAGTCATACAAACTCCTGTAAACCGCCTCCTGGTTTCCTGTGACGTCCTTTTTCTCCATATAAATGCCGATTTCATCGAGAGCCAGGTGATCCCTGACCCACTCCAGGCATTTGCCGGCTGTTTCCATCTCGGCGAAGTAATTGTATTTTCCCGGCTGCGCGCCAATGGCTGCCGCGATCATATTCGATGTGTCTACAAGTTGCTTTTTGGTGATGGTCGAAACCCAGCCGGATGTGCCGCAGTAGATATGTGTATCGCCGGTCCTGACACAGCCTGAGCCAATGCCGATAAGCGACGCGTCGCCTCCGCCGCCGTACACAGGTGTGTATGCGGTAAGTCCGAGCTGCTCCGCCTGCTCCGCGCGGAGCACACCTGCCTGATCCGTGCTCCGGATGATCGCCGGCAAATGCTTCATCTCCACACCGAACAGCTCGCAGAGTTCCTTGCTCCACTCTCTTCTCCCGTTTCTCGTATCAAGCAGCAAAGTCGAAAAGGCGCTGTCCTCGGTCATCACCATTTCGCCCGTGCACCGGCAGATCAAATACTCCTTCACATCGAGCCATTTGTATGCCCGCGCAAAAGCCTCCGGTTCATGATTTCTCACCCAAAGATATTTCCACATAGGATCCTTGACACTTGCGGAGACGGCTCCCGTCGTGCGAAGCGATTTCAGCAGTTTCCCGGCGTTCATTCCGGCGATCTTAAGTCCCCGATGAAGTCCTTCATCGATCTCCCGCGTCGCTCTCTGATCCATGTAGCTCATGGGGTGTCTGACAGGGATCCCTTCCCTGTCCACCAGAACAAGCCCCTGCATCTGCGAGCAGAACGAGATTCCCTCGATGCGGGCAGGATCAACGCCGGTCTCACTGAAAAGCTGCTTCGTGCTGGAACACATGCAGTCCCACCATTCGTCGGCATGTTGTTCAGCGCCCCCGTCCGGAAAGATATACAAACCATATCCGCAGGATGCGCTTCCAATCATTTTGATTTCCCGTTCCACGTCAAAGAGGCAAGTCTTGACGCCTGTTGTTCCAATGTCATAAGCGAGTATCAGCAATCTATCACTCCTTATATCCCAAACCGTTCAGAACAAACCGAACCATCTGGTCTTCCATTTTCTCCTCACTGGCGGCCAGCTGTTTGCCGCAGTAGATATCCATTCTGTCTTTATAGTACGCACAGCTGTAGGCATAGTGGAGCATCATCAGCAGATTGTCAAAGAAGAATGCTCCGGCGCCCGGATCAAGCCGTTCGTCGATACGTCTGTCTTCGACAGCTTTCGTCAGAGCTGCTTTGTAAGCCTGGGCAGATGGCCGCTCGATCAGCTCTGCCAGTTTTTCGCCCTGCTCCGAAGCGTTTCCTGCGGTGATCTGATGATACATTCTGAAATACTCCGGATGATCCTTGCAGGAAGTCTGGACCTGATGCACCAGCGCTCTGACTAGCTCGGGCAGATCCGCTCCCTGCGCGTCTACAGCACCGACCTGCTGCAGAACCGTGTCCAGATAATCAAGGGTGTTTTTCACGCATGCGGCAAACAAGGCGTCCTTGTCCTCGTAGTACTTGTAGATCACGCCCACGCTGACGCCGGCGTTTTTCGCGATCCGGCTCAGTCCGGCCCCCTTGAACCCTTTGTCCGCAAATTCCAGTATCGCTGTGTCTATAAGTCTAGTCTGCTGTTCTTCAGTCAGTTTTTTCAGCATGTTTTTCCTCCTTGCGTTTCGCATATTTTTTTATATAGAACGCGTGCTCCAGTTCGGCACTCGCCCTGTCGACCGGTTTCGCGCCCTTCTTGAGCGCAATGAACGCCGCCTGACAATTTTTCTCAAGCACGGTCGCCGCTGCGTGAGCCTCGTCTTTATCCGCCGCGATGATCAGCGCGCCGTCGTTTTTCAGCAGAACGGATCCGCCGTCTTCTGCAAGCCCCTTCAAAAACTCGCGATTCCCCGGTTCGATGCACCGCGTGACCGCCCCGCCGATCTGAGCCTGGTCGTCCAGATAGGCGCTGATGCTTTTGCCCCTCCTGCTCATCGCCATGATGAACGGGGTGCGCACGTGTATCATGTATCCCCTGTCGATTTCTCCCTCGAGGAGCGCGCCGGATTCGCTCGGCATTTTGCAGCCACAGCGGATCTCGAAAATCCTTCCGCAGACTTTCTCCAGCGTATAGGCTGCCTTGAAAGCTTCTTCGTAGTCCGCGCCGAAACACAGGGCGCCGTGGCTTTTCATGAGAAACACGTTTGCGTCCGGATTTCTGCGGATGGTTCTTCTCACATTTGCCGCCAGCGGTTTTGTGGAAGAAATGCCGTACGGCGCTGTCGGGATGATCGCTCCCAGACTCGCCTTTTCCTCAGGCATGACGATCCGTTCCGCCCTGAGGTTGCCGTTGGATTCGGTCAGCGGGAAGTCTTCCCCGAGTACGCTCAACGCCGAAGCGTTGGGCTGATGGGTGTGCACGACGAAATCCACTTCCGGCCTGAGTTTATATACAGACGCATGGATCTCCTTTTCGCTGGACGGCTTGACGTCGCCCTTATAGGAAAGATCCCGGATCTTCACGGTGACGAGATCAGAGGCCTCCAGGGTTTCATAGGCCCTGCCGCTCGGTGTGATGAGAAACAGGTCCTTCGAAAGGCGGATGCTCACGTTGCCCCAGGTCCGGGCGATGAGTCCGCTGTCCACCAACTCCCGGCACGCTTTCAGCAAAATCTCCTCTGCCTGTTTTTTCTGATATATCATGTCACTCCTCCAGCTTTCCGCACTTCGCGAAGACGCGGTCGAATCTTCCGATGAGGTCGTCGATCATTTCTTCATCATATGCTGCGCTGGTGTAGAGGCGCGAGCCTGCCAGCGTCACGATTCCTTCGGCCATATATGCGGCTCCCATGTGTTCCATCTCCTTCTGGCGTCTGCCTGTTTCCTTCAGGATCTTCGGCAGCTGCCATGGCTTGGACCAGTCGATGGCATAGTGCATCGTACCCACCGTATCCACGTGGCAGATGGATCCCTGATTGAAGATCACAAAGGGCAGATCGTGTTTCGCAGCTGAGGCTTTCAGTCCTGCGATCAGCCTGTCGGCCATGCGTCCCGCTTTCTCGCAGGCGTTCGTCTCAGCGATTTCCTTGATGGTATGGTAACCTGCGCAGCAGGAAAGCGGCGTCGCCGCCATAGTCCCGCCGCAAAGGGCTTTCTTGACTTTCTTGCCTGAGGAATCGATTCCTGCACCCAGATGCTGCATGCAGTCCAGATGTCCGCCGATGCCTCCTGCTCCCGGGTATCCGCCGGCGATGACCTTGCCGAAAATGGTCAGGTCCGGATCTACGCCGAAATAGGCCTGAGCGCCGCCTGTACCAATACGGAACCCGGTGACAACTTCGTCAAAGATGAGCAATGCGCCGTATGCATGGGCCAGTTCCTCCACGCCTCTGACGAAATCCTTCGTAACAGGCCGGGTGCCGCTCTCCGGACCGACTGGTTCCAGATAGACCGCAGCCGTTCCGCCGTCCCGTTTATGTTTCTTCAGTTTTTTCTCCAGATCGTCGAGGTCTCCCGGAAAGAACTCGTCTGTATGTCCAAAGACATAGCTCGGAATTCCTCTGGACTGGATGCCCTTGGTCCCCGGGATCCGGATACCGTAGGCCAGCTGATCCGACCAACCGTGGTAGGCACCGCCCATCTTGAGAATGTTCTTATGTTTTGTCTTCAGCCTGGCGACGCGCGCAGCGCACATGGCGGCCTCCGTTCCCGACCCCAGCATCCGGAACATTTCGACCGACGGCACCAGATCCGCGATCAGTTTCGCCAGCTTGTATTCATACTCATGGAACAGCCCAGTCGATGGCCCGCAGGTGTTCAGCAGTTCGATGACCTTCTCACGGACGCTCGGGGGATTTGATCCAAGCACGGTCGGTCCGCCTGCCTGTAGCAGGTCGTAGTATTCGTTGCCGTCGATGTCCCAGAGCTTCGCTCCCTCGGCCTTTGTCATCACCATCGGGAATGGATAGTTGAAGGCCAAATTGTGCTGCACGCCGCCCGGAATGACCTGCCGTGCTTCCTCGATCCGCTCCTTTGACCCCGCGCACTTCTTCGCGAAATACTCTTCTTCGTACTCCGCCAGCGCCTCCGGCTTCACGCCGTAAATCGGGCCGTCTTTGAGCGCGTCAAGCTGCGCGACGATCTTCTCCGCATCCGGATATTCATCGATTGCAAAACCATCGTATGCCATGGTTCTTCCTCCTAAAGCAATAAACTCGTGAACGCTCGTTCACGAGTTTATTTTACCCTTCTAAAGCAGTAATGTCAATTTATTTTTTCTGAATTTAATCAATTTTTATGTTTAATTAATAAATTTTCGCACCTGCCGGAATCCTGTCGTCCAGGATGATAAAGTTGAGCATTTCCTTGCCCTCTTCTTCATGGATAGCGGAGAGGAGCATACCGCAGGAATCGATGCCCATCATCTTCCGTGTCGGCAGGTTCGTGATAGCCAAAACGGTCTTGCCGACCAGTTCTTCCGGCTCATACCATTCGTGGATGCCGGAGAGGATCACGCGGTCTTCGCCGGTGCCGTCGTCGACAACGAACTTGAGGAGTTTCTTGCTCTTTGGTACGGCGCTGCACTCCTTGATCTTGACGACTCTGAAGTCAGACTTGCTGAAGGTATCGAAGTCCACTTCCTCTTCGAAGAGCGGTTCGATCACGACCTTGGAGAAGTCGATGTCTACCGGCGCCGCTTCAGCAGGAACGGTGTCTGCAATCTCCGGTGCCGGCGCGGTTGCCTTTGCCTTGCCCGGCTCATCCAGCGGCTTCATAGTCGGGAAGAGGATGACGTCTCGGATGGTCGGTGCGTCAGTAACGAGCATGATGACTCTGTCGATGCCGATGCCCAGGCCGCCTGTCGGCGGAAGTCCGACTTCCAGCGCATTAACGAAGTCCATATCCATCGGGTGCGCTTCATCGTCGATACCGCAGTCCAGTTCATGCTGCTGCTCAACAAATCTCTCATACTGGTCAATCGGGTCGTTCAGCTCGGAGAATGCGTTGGCAACTTCCCAGCCGTTGATGTATGCTTCGAATCTTCTGGTGATTCTCGGGTCCTTCGGGTCTCTCTTCGCGAGAGGTGAAATCTCGACCGGATGGCCGATAACGAAGATTGGGCCGTCCAGGAATCCCGGATAATCCTCGCAGTATTCCTCGAACATCTCCGCGATGAGCTTGCCTCTGTTCAGGCCTTCGACGTCTTCCGGATCCATGCCGTAGCCGATGGCTGCCGCGCGGGCATCCTCATCATTGTCGATCTCGTGGAAGTTCACGCCGGTGATCTCCGCAACAGCGTCCGTCATATCCACTGTCTTCCAAGGCGGCGTCAGGTCAAACTCCTTGCCCTGGTAGTTGATGATCATGCTGCCGGTGGCTGCCTTTGCAGCGTTGGAGATGACCGCCTCGGTGACACGCATGGTCGTTTCCATGTTGCCGTAAGCATAGTATGCTTCCATGGATGTGAACTCCGGATTGTGGTTCTTGTCCATGCCCTCGTTACGGAACATCTTGCCCATTTCATAAACTCTGTCCAATCCGCCGACAATCAGTCTCTTGAGATAGAGCTCGTTGGCGATCCTCAGCTTCATCGGCAGATGCAGCGTATTGTGGAAGGTGTTGAACGGTCTGGCGTTGGCGCCACCTGCAATCGTTGTCAGGATCGGCGTATCGACTTCCAGATAACCGAAATCTTCTTCCATCGTTCTCTTGATCTCTTTGATAATGGCAGCTCTCTTGATGAAACTTTCACGCACGCCCGGCGTTACGATCAAATCCACATAGCGCTGTCTGTAACGGATGTCCATATCCTTCAGGCCGCTCCACTTGTCCGGAAGCACCTGCAGCGACTTGGACAGCAACACCATCTTCGTGACTTCTACGGTGATCTCTCCGCGGTTGGTCATGAAGACGTTTCCGACGATACCGAAAATGTCGCCGATGTCTGATTTCTTGAACCACTGGTATTCTTCCGTGCCGAGGACGTCTCTCTTGACATGGCACTGGATCCTGCCTTTGTAGTCCTGGATGTCGATGAATGCAGCCTTACCCATAACGCGCTTGGCCATCATTCTGCCGGCGATGGAAACTTCCTTGCCGTCATATTCTTCAAAACTATCCTTGATATCCTGTGAATACGCATCCTGATCCCAGGTTTCCTGGATGAACGGATTGCGTCCTGCCGCCTGCAGCTCAGACAACTTGTCTCTTCTGATTTGTGATTGTTCGTTTCTTTCCTGTTCGGTGATTTCGAATTCTGTTCTTTCTTCGCTCATTGTAGGTTCCTTTCCATCTGTGTCTGTCTTGGCTTCGCCTTAGTTTTCTTTCTTTTCCTCTTTCTCGATCTTCATGATCTTGTAGTTGACGATTCCGTCCGGAATCTCAATTGCGACTGTCTCGCCTTTTTTCTTGCCAATGAGCGCTTTACCAACGGGTGATTCTGTAGATATTTTGCCACTGAACGGATCTGATTCTGTGGCGCCAACTATAGAAAACACCTCTTTATCTCCTGTATCTATATCTTTGACTGTGACTTTAAGGCCGATGTTGACCTTATCCCCTTTCATCTCTTCTTCTGAAACGATCTTGGCTTTGCGAAGCATCTCCTCCAGTTCGTGGATGCGTTCTTCCAGTTCAGCCTGCTCGTTTTTCGCTGAATCATATTCAGCATTCTCAGAAATATCTCCGTAGGAGATCGCTTCCTTGATTCTCTCTGCTACTTCCGCACGTTTGACGGAAACCAGCTCGTCGTGCTCGGCTACGATTTTGTCGTACCCTTCCTGTGTCACCAGTAATTCTTCGTTCATGAATTCGTCCATTTTTTAACTCCTTTTCGCGCATAAAGAACGCTTATTTTACCCCGGACCAAGCGCACTTCAGCGCATCAAAAATACACTAAAAAAGCACCCTTCCGCAGGGTGCCTTTATTCTACATTAAATATGTAGACGTGTCAACGAGACTATCTGGCAACTGTTCCAAGGGGCCAGGGCACACCCGACTGCGGATTCACCTCGAAGGTTTTGCCGCCCATGGTGATGTAGATGTTCTTATGCCCCTTGTTGTACTGCATATAGTTTCCGTAGATGTCCTTCGGGCCTTTGTCCTTGCCGGCGAAGTGGACTTTGCTCCTGATGCCCAGATCGTTCATGAAATCGTGCATCATCTTCGCGCCGGAGACGCAGGTGCCGTTGCCGCCGTACCATAGCTGCAGTCCCGTCGCGCCG